>CAYVGI010000192.1:0-7261 GCA_964451095.1 uncultured Anaerolineaceae bacterium | reverse complement strand
AAGTGCGCTGCTGCCCGCAACGCGCCTCAACCACCATTGACAGTACAACCCGACAATCCATACAATCAGGGCATTCAAGAAACAGAGTTTGTCGATTTGGGTGTGCATTCGGCCCCGCGAACCCACTCTTTCCGAACCGTGCCAGGGCCTAACGGCAGCAACACTAAGGTTAGCTGGGGGTGTTGCGGGTGTCCGGGTGCCTACCCAAGCAGACAAGCTCTGTTTTTGTTCATGATGCTGCGGACTGAGTATGCACCCCCATCACCTGTCGGAAACACGCCCCCGACGCCCGAACCTTCGCCGGAAGCTGAAAACATGGCACGCGCTCACGGGGTTTGGCATTGTTAGCGGTGCTCTGCTCATAGCGGCGGTAGCGCTGTTCGTGTATCTCTTCAGCTTGTTGGCAACAACCCCTGCTACCGTCATCGTCGATGGCGAAGTACGCCAGCTACACACCCGCGCCAGCAGCGTGCAAGACCTGCTCACGGACATGAATATTGTCCTGTCAGAAGGCGATGTACTCTCAGTAGACCCCAATTCCCCCATAGAGGACAACATCACCGTCAGCATACAGCGTGCCCGCAGCGTGACGATTGCCGTTGATGGCGATACACGCACCTTTCGCACTTCGCTGACCAACCCAGTAGATATCCTGACGGCAGCAAGCGTTACGGTCCGCTCCGACGACAAAGTGCTGCTCGATGGCACCCTTACAGACCCACTCTACCTGCACGAGTGGCAGGTCCCAGTGAATCACATTCGCATTCATCGCGCCGTCGGCATTACCATCGTGGACGGTGAGACGCAGATGGAGCTACGAACTGCCGCAGAAACGGTTGGTGAAGCGCTGTTCGACGCCGGGGTTGATCTTTACCTCGCGGACAGCGTCTCACCGCCCATGGACGGTCGCCTAACCGAGGGAATGACCATCTCGGTTGAGCGTGCATCTATTGCGAGTGTCCTTGTCGACGGCAAAACGATTGAAACGCGCACCGCCGGGGCATCTGTCCACGATTTGCTGGACGACGCGGCAGTCACGCTGATGGGTTTGGACTATACCATTCCGCCGGAGGACGCGCCGCTGCGCCCAGGTATCACAGTGCGTGTCATCCGTGTGACGGAGGCGGTGCTCAGCGAGCGCGAACTCATTCCCTTTGAGAACACAAACCAACCCGAGCCATCGCTCGAACTCGACCAAATTCGCCTGCTAGAACCCGGCAGAAACGGTATACGCCAGACGGATACCCGCATCCGCTACGAAAACGGCAGCGAAGTAAGCCGCCGCACAGAAGAAACGGTTGTCATCCGTGAACCGCAAGATCGTGTGCTTGCCTACGGCACCGGGATCGCGCTGCGCACGGTTGAAACTGAAGCGGGGGTACGCGAGTACTGGCGCAAGGTACGCCTGTATGCTACCAGTTACCACCCGGCGGCACTCGGCGGCGATGACATTACCGCCACGGGGCGCAAGCTGACCAAGGGGGTGGTCGGTATAGACCCCACGCTCATTCCCTACGGCACAGAGGTTTATGTGCCCGGCTACGGCATCGGCGTTGCGGCAGACACAGGTGCCCCCCGCAGCAGCAAGCGCTGGATTGACCTCGGCTACAGCGACGACGACTTTGAGCACTGGGCACGCTACGTCGATGTGTACATCCTCACCCCTGTGCCAGACAACATCCAATACGTCCTGCCGGACTAACTGCCAGCGCGAATGGGTTCCAAATACGCCTGGATAAGCTGCTGATCTGCCTCAGAAAACTTTTCAAACGCTGCTGGGGCAGTATCGTAGTCCACGACGAGCATGGGAATGTCCAGGCTGTCGTAGGTGCGGTTGTACATAGTTCCAAAGTCAACGACCACAGCATCGGCACCGGAGAGCGGCACATGAACGGTGGGGAGTGGGTCTAAAACGCCGACCGCATATACCGCTGTCTGTAGTGGCTCCGGACGGCTGACCAGGATCATGTACGGGAAGCTGTTTTGGTCTTGGGGGTAGGTGGGCAACTTCGGCGCAACCGGGGCAGTTTGATGCAGGTAATCCACTTCTACCAGATTGAGTCCACTGCGCACCGTCTCGTAGCGCTTTTCCGCATAGCGCTCAAAATACGCGCTACCGGGTTTGTTCGCCGGGGACAGCAGTTCCAGATGCGTCACGGGTGTACCCGGCAGCTTATCCGGCTCTGCACGATAAATGGTGACACCCGTGGGACGCTTCTGCAAATCAAACGGGGCAAGCAACGGCACCGTGTATGCGGGGGTAGCTGCAGAGCTTCCCCCCAGTGTACCCAATTCCGAGGTCTGCGTCCGATAAACCGCAACATCAGGCTTGATGCGCGTGCTGCGCAGCCGCATATCTGCCTCGTACTCGCTAATTTGCAGCGACTTCTCCGCACGGGCATAGTATCCATCCGGCAGGCTCGCCGCGATCACTCGCCGGATGTCGATGATGTGTTCCGCGTGAAAGCTCTCCCAGGATTCTGTCTGCAAATAGCTGTTCAGGTGGGCGTTCACGCCAGGATACAAGTTATGCCGCGTGCGTATTGGCATAGTGTGCCCCCGCCTAGATCATCGTTGGCGGGCGGTATTCCCCGAACACATCGCGCAGCGTGTGGCAAATCTCGCCTAGCGTTACATCATTTTCCACCGCCTCTACAAACAGCGGCATCAGGTTCTCGTTGCCCTGTGCCGCCGCCGCGATGCGCCCGCGCAGCTCGTTTACCCGCTGGTTGTCGCGGGCGTCCCGCAGTTGACGCAGCTTCTCGTGCTGTGCCGCCTCAATCGCCGGGTCTACCTTGAGGATTTCTGGCTGGATGTCCTCATTAACGGTGTATTGGTTCACCCCGACGATGATCTCCTCGCCGCGCTGCACCGCCTGCTGATACTCATAGGCGGCAGTCTCGATTTCGCTGTTGATGTAACCTGCTTCTAACGCTGCCAGCGCCCCGCCCATCTCATCAATCGTGTTGATGTACGCCTCTGCCTGCGCCATAAGTGCCTGCGTCATGCTCTCAACCGCATAGCTGCCGCCCAACGGGTCAACCGTATCGGCAACGCCCGTTTCGTGCGCGATGATCTGCTGGGTGCGCAGCGCAATTTGCACCGCCTTTTCCGTTGGCAGCGCGAGTGCCTCGTCCATGCCGTTAGTGTGCAAAGACTGGGTGCCGCCCAGCACCGCCGCCAGCGCTTGCAGCGCCACCCGCACAATGTTGTTCTCTGGCTGCTGTGCGGTGAGCGTGCTGCCGCCGGTTTGCGTGTGGAAGCGCAGCAGCAGGCTCTTGGGGTTTTGCGGGTTGTAGCGCTCTTTCATGAGCTTTGCCCACAGCGTCCGTGCGGCGCGGTACTTGGCAACTTCTTCCAGGAAGTGATTGTGCGCGTTAAAGAAGAACGATAGCTGCGGCGCAAACGTGTCCACATCCAGCCCTTTGTCCACTGCTGCCTGCACGTACGCCAGCCCGTTCGCCAGCGTGAACGCAATCTCCTGCGCGGCAGTGCTGCCCGCCTCCCGGATGTGATAGCCGCTGATGCTGATCGTGTTCCAACCCGGAACTTCCCGCGCACAGTAGTCGAACATGTCTGTAATCAGGCGCATGGAGGGCGCAGGCGGGTAGATGTACGTGCCGCGTGCAATGTATTCTTTGAGGATGTCGTTTTGGGTGGTGCCCCGCAGTTGGCGCAACTCTGCGCCCTGCCGCTTGCCCACCGCAATGTACATCGCCAGCAGCACAGAAGCAGGCGCGTTGATGGTCATGCTCGTAGAAACCTTGTCCAGCGGGATGCCCTCAAACAGCCGTGCCATGTCGTGCACGCTGCTGATGCTCACCCCTACCTTGCCGACCTCGCCCAGTGCCATCGGGTCGTCGGCGTCGTAGCCAATCTGCGTCGGCAGGTCGAACGCGACAGAAAGCCCCTTGGTGCCCTGTTCCAACAGAAAGCGATACCGCGCATTAGATTCTTCCGCAGTCGCGTAGCCCGCATACTGTCGCATCGTCCAAAAGCGGCTGCGATACATCGTCGGCTGCACACCGCGCGTGTAGGGGAACTCGCCGGGGAATCCCAGTTCGGACTCAAACCCCTCGGGTAAGTCCGCAGCAGTGTACAGGCGCTCCACCTCCCCACCAGACGAGGTTTCGAAGCGTGCTTTGCGCTCCGGGAACCGCTTCAGAACAGGTTCCACCCGCTCCTGTTCCCAGCGTGTTTTTGCCGCTCGCATTTCGTCCGCCCAACGGCGCGTCATATCGTCTACAGTCATGGCTAGCTTCTCCTCTCGAATGCATCTACGGGCACATGTACCCCTGCAAAATTATCAAACGTCAGGTCGTTGAACGTCAGGTTCAGGTTTGCCCGCACATGGTCGAACAAATCTGCGTAGCTGTACGGAATGCGTGGCAACCCAGATAAGTCTAGCTTTTCCAGCAGCAGGTTAATTGTCGCTTCTTCGCCCTCAATCTCCACGAAGTTGCCGTACGGCATCTCGTCGAGCACAATCTCCGCACCGTCCAGCGTGTAGGTGGTGCGGTACTTCTCATAGACCATGTACGGGTGGTAGCCCAACCGCACCAAAATCGTGTCCATCGCGTCGTAGTCGCTTACCGTCACTTCTGCTTCAAAGCGGCTGTGCACACCACGCGCCGCCGCACCTGCGTCAAGCGGTTCCTTGTACGTCAGCCGCACGCTGTCATCCTGGCGCAGGCGCAGCACGATATCGTCCTGGGTCAGCGTGTTCGCCTGGTTTTCGTAGCGCACATTGCGCTCGTACACACGCGGTTTGGCAAGCTGCGCCCCCAAGTCGCCGAGCTTTGCCTGCACCACCTGTAAATCGGCAGCGTGCAGCTTCACCTCTACTTCGGTATATTGCCCACCCACCACACTATTCTCCCAGCGGTTCCACTGCCTGCGGCATCAACTCATGCAGGCGGAACACCAGCGTCTGATATTTGTCTGTGGCAAGCTGGGGTGCTACCAGCACACTCTTGAGGAAACTCCCGGCGGAGCGCTCGACTAGCCACAGGGTGACCCCCTGCGTTGGGATTCCCGGTTGGTCGGGCAGCTTGTCGAACTTGAGCGACGAAAACGCGGTGTACAGCGCCTTCCGTTGCCAATCTTCTACCGGGTATTCCTCTGCAATTGGGGTGTTCTCCCGCCGAATCATCAGCGTCGGTCCGGTGGCAACGGTGCTCACGAGCGTCGCCACAGAGCTAGGAGCGTTGCCAGCATGAAAGCACGTCACCCGGTAGACGGACTGCACGCCGGGGCGTAGCGCGACTTGTTTGGTTTCGGGGAGTTTCATCTGCACGGCGATGCTGCGCAGTAAATAGTGCTGGTAAGCGTATAGTGAGTTTTGCATTGGGTTATCTTTTTCGATGTAAGCGTATTGAATCAACCGCACTTTTACCTGCCATTGTATCATCCCGGTTGCTAAACTGGCGTTGTTTCTCACCGAATAACGAGCTAACCACCATGAACAAGATCAAAATCGACCATATCGCCATCGTCGTGCAGGACATGGACACCGCGCTTAGCTTCTGGCAGGGGGCGCTGGGATTGCCGCTGCAAGCGACTGAGAGCAACGAAGCTGAAGCAGTGGACGTTGCGTTTTTGCCCGCCGGGGATGCCCGTGTGGAACTGCTGCGCCCCACTACTGAGGACAGCGGCGTGGCAAAGTTCCTGGAAAAGCGCGGCGGCGGGATGCATCACCTGTGCCTCGCTGTAACCGACCTGGACGCGAGCCTGGCACGCCTGACTGAACACGATGTCGTGCTCATCAACGAAACACCGCGCACCCGCGACGATGGCACCCGCTACGCTTTCATCCACCCCAAAAGCACAGGCGGCGTGCTGCTGGAGCTATACGAACACCAACCGGAGGAATCGTAAGTGCGCTGGGTCATCGCCGGGTTGGTGAGCATTCTTGGCACGATGACCGTGCTGGCACAACAACCCCCACAGTGCGCAGCGGTGCTCAATGCGGCGCTGTCCTCACTGGTGACGGAGTGCGCTGAACAGCCACTGGGCAGCGCGTGCTACGGCAACAGTCCGGTTTCGGTTGTGTTTGCCGGCGATAGCGACGCTCGCACCGACGACGACGAAGCAGAGACATTCCGCAACCCCGGCGACACCGTTGCGCTCGCAGACGTGGAAACGCTCGCTACCGGTGCGGCGGACACTGCCCAGGGCGCATGGGGGCTGGCACGCCTCACACCCCGCCTCAACTACACTGAAGACGCCGTCACAATGCTGCTGCTAGGCGACACCACCGTTACCAACACAGGCGACCCCGCCGCCGATGTGCCCGCCCCGCTCATTCCAGTCACATTCCCGGAGGGCGCGAACATCCGGGCGGAACCCATCGCCATTGCGGATCAAACGGGCATCGTGTTTGTGGGCGATTCCGTCCGAGCAACAGGCATTCTGGCGGATGGCTCCTGGGTGCGTGTGATTGACGAGGAAGGCACTATCGGTTGGATGACCGCCACGGCATTCACCGCCACCGACCTGACGCCGCTGGCAACCGTAGCAGCAAGCGACGGGATCGCCTACGGCACCATGCAGGCGTTCACGCTGCAAACGGGAACCGATGACGACCCGTGCGCGGTGCTGCCGCCCAGCGGTGTGCTGCTGCAAACACCCACCGACGCGGAAAGCGCCCGCTTGCTTGCCAACGATGTCCCGCTGTTATTGTCTTCGGGTTCAACGGTGTTTCTCAGTGCCTCAGCAGACGACGTAGTCGATGTGGCGGTGCTGGAAGGCGAGGCGCAAGTGGGCGATGCGTTCATCGTGCCTGTGCGCAACGCCATAACTTTACCTGCCGACGCCGACACAGAAGTCATGCCATATGACTACGCTGCACTCGCTACCCTGCCGGTAGATCGCCTGCCCCGCCCCATTTTCGTGCCGCTGGACTTTGACACGCTGCTGCGCCCACCCCCGCCGGATGGCACCAGTCCGCTTGCTGATGTGGCGCTGGAGAGTGACTGCACCATTGCCGCCCGCAACGCCCCCGCAAACCTGCGTGAGCAGCCCAACCCGTCCGGGCGCGTGCGCCATGTGATGCAAATCGGGCAGAGTGCCCTGCCGGACGCCCGCGCTCAGGGCACAGACGGCGTGCTGTGGTGGCGACTGGCACCGGATGTGTGGGTGAGTTCAAATGCGGTAGTCGCTGCGGGTGGATGTGGGCGCTTGCCGCTGCTTGCTCGGTAGCCAAACATGGCGTCGCTGGATGACATTCACCTGACGCCGGAACCGTGGTACAGGCGCACCC
>CAYVGI010000191.1:0-7312 GCA_964451095.1 uncultured Anaerolineaceae bacterium | reverse complement strand
TTCACCACGTCAGCATCGTCCAGGCGTACAATCTCAGAGAAACCAATATCGCGGTTCAAGCGGTCTGTATCCGCAACATGCGTCCAAAGCTGCTCCGGCGAGGACGCCAGTGCAACTTGCCATTTGTAGTAGAGTTCGGGTTGTGAATATGGCATGGCTTTTTCATTACCAATTATTACAATGCTTGCATTGTAACAGAAAGCTTGCCATTCGTCGCTTGGCAGCTTGAGAGTCCTAAACTCCCCCACATTTAAGGGGACATGACACCACCTTTCTATCGTATGATGATGGCATATTAACCAGACCTACCAGTAGAAAGCGCAACCCCTTGAACCTACGAGCCTTCCGTTTCATGTTTCTCCTTGGCGCAGCACTGGTTGCCCTCATCCCCTGGGGGAACCATGCAAACGCCCAAAGCAATCCACCTTACCTGAGCTACGTCAATGCAGGGGGGCAGCTTGTCATCACCGATGCGAACGGCAACTTCCGTTGGGTCGTCACGAACCCCGGCGAGCAGTTGCTCGAAACGGTGCCGCTGGCTTGGTCACCGGGGGATAATCGCTTGCTGCACGCGGTACAAACGGGTGGCAGCATCAGCATTCGCCTGGCAGATATGGAACAGCAAACCCTGCTTGAACTCGCCAACGTAACCGGGGCAGTGGGCGGCGGGTCATGGACAGCAACCGGTAGCGGCGTACTGCTGAGCACCTCAGCGGGCATTCAACTGCTAGACCCAAACAGTGGCAACTCCGCGCTGTTAGTACCCGGTGGGCAGCTTACCTCAGGCAGTGCCACCTCACCCGACGGGCGCTTTCTGTTCTTCTACCAGGGCGGCAGCTTTGCCACCGCGCCCACTGGCAACCCGCAAGCGCTAAGCGCCCTGCCAGGGCAAAACAACCCCACGGCAGATAACGTCGGTCTGTGGGCAGGCAGTAGTCCGTTCGTCGCCTACTGGGGCTTTGGCAGTAGTGGGACGTCAACGCTGGGCGTTGCTAACGCCGCTAACGGTGCGGTGTTGCAAGTCGATGGCGGTTCGTCGCTGCCCATCACCCCGCTTACATGGCTGCCGGGCACGCAAACCTTGCTCTATCGCAGCGCAGCGGGCGTCATGGCACTGGATGCTTCGTGCCTTGCCACAACTTGCAATGGCACCCCGCAAGCAACCGCGATTTTGCCAGTCGAAACATCGCGGGTAGCGATTAGCCAGTCGAACGTGTTGGTGTATGCCGTTGGTTCACAGCTACTGGGCGCCAGTGCACAGTGTGCGCAGGGCGGCGATTGCACTGCCGGCGCGGTCACGGTTGGCGACATTGCCAATAGCAACAGTTGGGGTATAGCAGGTGGCACGGCAGTGTTTACTGCTGCCGATGGCACGATAAACACGGTCGAGCTTGGCTGTGTGGGAGCGGGCACATGTAACCCGACGGCAACGTCACTGCGCGGAAGCGTCGGCAGCACGGCACAAACCACGGCTCACGCCGCTGTGTTTGCGGGCAACCAGCTACAAATCCTTGACCTTACAGGCAGGGGGGGCATCATCACCATAGATGGCGTGCGCAGCAACAACCGATCTGCCTGGAGTAGCTAGCGACGTGGAATGCGCGGCAAGACGCTGGTGAGCACCTCGTAGGGAATGGTCTGTAGGCGGTCTGCGATATCCTGGGCGGTGATCTTTTTGCCGCCCTGTTCCCCTAGCACCACCACCTCGTCCCCCACACTTGCACCGTCAATGCGGTTGACACTGATAACGGTCTTCTCCATGCTGATACGCCCCAATATAGGCGCACGCTGCCCATGAACCAGCACCGTCCCCTGGTTTACAGGCGAACGGCGCAGACCATCTGCGTAGCCAATCGGTATAATTGCGACACGCTCGGCATCCCTGGTGATGTAGGTGTTGCCATAACCGACATGGTGCCCTGGCGGCAGCGTTTTCACCTGCGCGATAACCGTCTTCCAGGTGAGCACGGGCAGCAGGTCTGGCATCTGTGCAACCTGGGCGGCACCCTGATTCCAGTAGCCATACATCAGAATGCCCGTTCGCACCATGTCCAGGTGAAAATCCTTGCTCAGCAGCGTGCCAGCGGAATTTGCCGCGTGCACATACTTAAAGCGAATCCCGGCGGCACGCAGCGGCACCAACACCCCTTTGAACGTTTTAATCTGTTCCTGGGTGAAAGCAGGGTCTTCATCTGCAACCGAGAAGTGCGTGTAGATGCCTTCAATTTCCAGGTTCTGCATGGTGATCAAGTTGCGGAACAGGTCAACCGCTTCCCCCGGTAAAATACCGAGCCGACCCATTCCGGTATCGACCTTGACGTGGATGCGCAGCCGCCCGCCGACCTCTTTGGCGATTTTGTTGTAGGCGCGAGCAAGGTCGAGGTCATACACCGTCACGGTAAGGTTATGGCGGATTGCCTCCCGCACAGCGTAGATCGGGGTGTAGCTCAGTACAAGTATCGGCGCTTCTATACCCGCGTCGCGCAGCTCTAGCGCCTCCCGCACAGAGGCTACCGCCAGGTACTCCGCACCGTTTTGCAACGCAACCCGGCTCACGGCAACGGAACCGTGCCCGTAGGCGTCTGCCTTTACTGTCGCCATCAGTCGCACCTTCGGACCGATGTAGTCTTTCAGGTTGCGGACGTTCTGTGCTAGCCGTTCCAGGTCGACCTCTACCCAGCTTGGCTGCAACGGTCTGCCGACCTGTGCTGGCAGCACACCTACGCTGCGTTGGCTCGTCACCTTGCTCTGGTCGGTTGTTTCTGGCAGCAGCGACCGCACAACATTTTCCATCTGGGCGGAAGCGCCGCCCGTGACCAGAAAAACATCCTGTTCGCCGATGCCGCTCACGCTCCTGAGTACACTCGTTGCATCTTTAATGCTGTAGGTGATGTGCACCTGTTGCCCGCTACTAACGACATCCTGAGCCGCACGCCCGGCAAGGGCAGCCTGTGCCCCCTCCGTGACAATTACATCCGCAATTTCTGCCGCCTGCTGCCCAATTTGGCGGTGTGCCACGCGGCTTCGCTCGCCCAGGTGGTCAATATCCCCCAGCACGAAGATCGTACGGGTGTTGTCGTAACGTATCTTGCCCAGCCAATCCAGCCCAGCAGCAACCGACTCCGGCGTCGCGTCGAACGTGTCATCCACCACCAGGCAACCGTTATCGCCCACCAGGGTATTCATGCGCCCCGGCAGCGCTTCCACCTGGGTGAGCTGTCGCAGCGCCTTTTCCGTGCTTACACCATACTGAGACGCCACTGCCAGCGCGAAAAGTGAGCTATACAACTGAAACTTGCCAACCAGCGGCACCCAATTGCCCACATAACGTTGATTGTTCGACAACCGCACATCGAAGCCCGTGCGCGAAGACCCCACGACGACATTGTACGCCATCAAGTCTGCACTAAAGCTGTCCATGCCCATGCCCACGGTAATCACGCGTGACATCGTTGCACCCTGCATGGCACGCACCGCGTCATCGTTGTAATTGAGGATGCCGAGCCCGGTGGACGGCAGGCTCTTGAGCGCCTGGATATATTCCTCTGCGATTTGGTTCACATCTTTGAAGCGATCTAAGTACGCTTGCCCCACAGATGTGACAATAACCGTTTCCGGTCGCACGGTTTTCACAAGTTGGGCAATCTCGCCAGGGGCGGTCGTGCGCAGCTCGATAACGCTGAAGTCGTGGTCACTTTCCAGTTTTGCCAACGACAGTGGCAGGCTCAGCCGCCCCATTTGATACTCATCAATGTGCGTGTGCACGCGGTAGTCACCACTCAATGCAGAGGCAATCGCCTGCACGGTCGTCGTCCGGGCGTCTGTTCCGGTCACTGCGATGGCACGTGCGGGCATTCGCTGCATGACAAACCGCGCCCACTCGGTCATCGCCTTTTCCGTGTCTCGCACCACAATTACGGTTACACCGTCTGTGTCGAACATGGGCGGTTGGGCACACAACAGCCCGATGGCACCGTTTGCCACGGCATCTTGCATGTGCTGGTGTGTATCACCGAAGTCGCTGCGCACCGCCACGAACAACGTCGCGTCGTCAATCCGGTTCGCGTCCAGGCTAAAGCCAGCGAACAACTGCGCGGCAGGTTCCCCAAATAGTTGACCGTTAGAGGCTTCTAATAGATCGTAGAGGCTAATCATGCGGGGAAGTATAGCGCTTCCTGCAGCACAGTACCAGTTGTTGGCAACACAGGCTCACTCAGTCCGTCGGCAACGTGATCGTGAACGTGCTGCCCTTGCCAACCGTGCTTTCCAGCGTGATGTCGCCGCCGTGCAACCGCACCAGTTGCAGCGCAATATCCAAGCCCAACCCCACCCCGGCACGCCGTTCGTCAAGCTGCACAAACGGCACGAAGATCAACTTCTGCTGCTCCGCGCTAATGCCTGTGCCTGTATCTGCCACGTCAATGGTGATGGTGTCGTCCTGGCAGCGGGTGCGCACAGTGATTGCCCCTGCCTGGGTATGCTTAACGGCATTGCCGACTAAGTTGCCAACCGCCTGGCGCAACCGCAGCGGGTCAGCGGAAATTGTCGGCAAATCGCCGCCAAAATCGGTAACGAGCGCAACACCATCCAACAGTGCATGACGGTGTTCATCCGCAACAGCCCGGCACAGGACATTCACATCGGTTGGTGCCATCTTTAGCGTCAGTTTGCCTGTGGAGAGATGAGCACTGTCCAGCAGATCACTCACCAGTTGGTTAAGGTGCTCGCCTTCCGCAATCGCGTGATAGAGGTGGCTTTGCTGGCGTTCGGTAAGTTCTGCCCGGCGCAGCAATTTACTGAAGCCCAACATGGAGTTCAAAGGCGTGCGCAGTTCGTGGCTCACCCGCGCCAGGAACTGCTGGCTTTGCATTCGCACCTCTGCGGCGACGTACTCGCTGTTGATATCCACAGCCAACTGATTGAGGAAGCGCAGCGTTTGGAATGTAAAAGCGGCAATCAGGATGTTATAGCTCACGATGACATAGCGGGTGGGTTCGATTTGCGGCAGCACGGGCAGCAATTCATACAACAAGCTCATCCAGAACGCGAACACACACGCACTTTGTACCAGAATGCGCTTGCGCCCGCCCATAATCATTCCAGCAATGCTGTAAGGCACCATGTACGTCAGCGCGGTAACCGCGCCCAGCCCCTGCACATACAGCCCCTGCAACCCGAACAAAACGAGCATCCCCAGCAGCCATAGCATTGTGTTCGGCTGGAAGGCAAGCAGATAGGCGATGCCGATGAGACCCGCCAGGAACAGGTATATTGGCGAACCAGGGCTCTGCTGTAAGTAGACGGTTGCCGCCCACAGCACCACCTCGCCTAGCACCAGTTGCCACCCACGGGACATCCAGTAGCCACGGATGCGGCGCTCTGCCTGCCCACGCACGGCAGGCGGCAGCATGTTTTTCTCGTCAGGAAAGGGCGCGTCGAACAGTATCCGCCACATGTTCCGGGTCCAACGGTTTTGCGAGGTAAAATTGCACGCTGCTTTGGATCTGCTGGGGGTCAATTGCCTCTGCATAGGCAGAAACCAGAATCACAGGTGCAGCGTGTATCTTGCGGAGCGCAGCGCTCAACTGCACCCCGTCTGTGTCCGGTAAGTCCATGTCCAGGATGTACAGCGCAGGTTGATGCTGCCGCGCAAGCTGCTGCGCCTGTGCACCATCCGCCGCCTCTATCAGCGTGTATTCAGTCAAATCTTCGATGATGGCACGCATCAAAAAGCGTGCCGGGGGGTGGTCTTCCACGTAGAGTATGGTTGTCATGTTAGGTCATCAATCAACTTGTCCAGCCGTTCCGCCTCCGCCACGATCTGTTCCAGGTACTCGCCCCCTGTGTCTGCGTCCAGTGCGCCCGCTTGCGCCAGCTTGACCTGTAGCAACTTCGCCAGTCCGATCAACGTGTGCAACGGCGTGCGCAGTTCGTGGCGCGTCGTCGCACCGGGTCTCGGCAGTTCGCGCATGTCCTGCGCCACACGCACTGCTGCTTCTCGGTTGTCCACCTTGAGCTTGGTGTAGATGTTGCTGATGTGGTTGCGCACCGTGCCGTGCGCCACCCCAAGGATCTCCGCGATTGCCGGGTTTGCATGACCCTCCGCCGCTAGCCGCAATATCGTGCGCTCCCGTGCCGTTAGCGTGCGCCGCTGCCGCGCTTCCGTCAGCCCCTGCATTGCCGTAGGCGACAGAAAAGTACGCCCATTCGCCACGGCACGCACACCATCTGCGATACGCATGGAAAAGTCATCGCTTTTCACCACGTAGCCCTTTACACCTGCCTCCAACAGCTCCTCAATCCACACAGGATCATCGTAGCCCGTCAGCACCAAAATCGCCATAAAGGGGAAGCGTGTTCCCAACTCACGCACGGTCGTTACCGGGTCGAACCCCTGCCCCGTGAACGACAAATCCAGCACCAGCACATCGGGTGGCGTTTGGTTGACCCGTGTTGTGATCTCAGTTGCGTCGGTTGTGTCCCACGAGATGCTGATGTCAAACGCTCCGGCAAGCTCCTGCCGCAGGATTTTGAGGATAAGTGGGTGGTCATCAACGAGGGCGGTGCGGATCATTGGTGGTAGACCCCGTATTTGCTGCCATTGATCGTGTGCGATGTGTTTTGCGGGCGAAAGCACCGTGCACCGACCGTCCGTGCACTATTGAATCCGCCGCGTAGCGCATTGTATACTCAGGTTAATCGGCGGTGTAGCCCAATGGCAGAGGCAACCGACTTAAAATCGGTACAGTGTGGGTTCGAGTCCCACCACCGCTAATCGCGTCCCACATCTTTTCCATTCCAGCCTGTCCAACAACAGCACATTACCCAGCAGCGTCCATTAGGTTTCGGTGTGTTGTCGGCTGATATTCGTACCGATTTTATCCGGTTTTGTGCACGTCACCGGATATAGGTGTACGCGGGCAACAGGCGAACAGCGACGCTGTTGCCCGAAGATGTCATTCGTTGATTAGGGTGGGGCAGCTGCGTACCAGACCGTCAAACGCGCTGACTTCCTCCTGACACTCAAAGACCACGTCAAAACCGCTATTGATAGGGGTCAGGTCGATCTCACCCGCATCAGGGTCTAGGTTCGTCGGCGCGAAACGGCGCACACGGTATGAAAATGAGCCATCCTCAAGCATCGGCGTGCGGACGTTGAAAAAATTACGTTCGATTTCGCCAGTCCCAGCAATCTTCATGGACAACCCATCTTCAAAAATCTCGCCCTCAACCCAAATACAGTTGTCGAACTCGGTAGCCGTTAGCTCACAGTTGCCGTAGCCCTCACCGCCCAGTACCCAGGCGTGCTTCA
>CAYVGI010000190.1:0-7355 GCA_964451095.1 uncultured Anaerolineaceae bacterium | reverse complement strand
CGTCTGTCATGGCATGAGTGTAGCCGACTTTCACCAAACGTCAACAGAACCTAGTGTTCCAGGCAGTGCCAGGGTGAGGTGAGCAAGTCGCCCTCCTCACCGGGCGAAAACGCTTTAGTTGGAGAGGGTAATCGTTGCGCGACTGTTCGCGTTGCCGTCGGCATCTACAGACTGGCTGATGGTGGCGGTTGAGAACAGTGCAAGCACTTCGCGCAGTGTTGCAATGTCTGCCGCGTTCTCTTCCTCAGCGAAGTTTTCTGCAATGTCCACTATCGGTGCCAGATTGTCGAAGTCGAGGTAGTAGACACTGTTGCTGTCCGGCAGAATCGTGTTGGTTGCAGCAGTGAAGTTCGCTGTACTGCCCAGCCCGCCGTCGCCAGCAACGATGTTCGAAGCAATGCCCGGCGTACCGATGAAGAACACATTACCCGCCACGCCTACCTGTAGCTCAACTGGGAATGGGAGTTCGCCGCTATTGTCAACAATCGTCAACGTGAGAATATTCGCCTCGCGGGTCAGTTCGAGGTCAACGTCGGCATCTTCGCCTTCAGTGATCGCCTCTGCGAGTGCGCCTGTTGCTGTTTGCTCAATAGCATCCACGACGTTGACGGCGGCAGCCGTGTCGGCGGAGGCGTCAATCAGCAGCCCAACGTCCAGCGGGTTGGAGCCGATTAGCCCAAAGATGGAGCTAGCGCCAAGTGCACTGTCGCTGGGGCGGGCGATGACCGCGTAGTCGTTCACCATCCAGCCGAACACATCATCCAGCGTCAGTCCGGTTTCCGCCTGTAGCTCCGCGTTAATCTCTTCAATGCCTTCGGTAATTTCCTCGGCATCTTCAGAGTCTTCTGCAACACTCACCAGGGCGTCTACGGTTGTCTGGAACGTGCCCGTCAGGTTGGTGCCGTGCACCACAAATGGTGTTGTTGACGGAATAAGTGCGGCAAAAGCCGGGTCGATGCTGCCCAAGTCTGTGTTCAGGTAGCTGGCGCCACCCAGGATAGTTACGTCAGCGGCGAGGGTGTTTGCGTCAAGCGAGGTGAGACCGCCACCGACGCTACCAATGCCGAATGTGTCTATAAAAGCGAGGCTTTCGTTTGCGTCTGCTTTGCCGAACTCGTCAATGCTGTCGTTCGCCACACGCTCCACCACGCCGCGCACAACAGGCACGTTGACGTATCCCCACACGCTGTAATCGGCGGTTGGCAGTGCGCTGAGTACGTTACCAAAGTCTGCGCTGGTGTTCAGCGGGGCGAAGTCGCCACCGAGAATGCCAAATGTTTCTAGTGGCAGTTCTTCTGCGATGAACAGCGTGTCGTCGTCCAGTGCAACGATCGGACCGAACGGAATTTCGTAGGTGGTGTAGTTGCCCTGGGTTTGCGCTTCGATGTTTGCGCCCTGTGCTGTGAACACATCCTCAACGAAGTCCTGCGCCAGTGCACGGTCTGTAATTTGGATGGCAACGACGCCTTCGGAATCCTCGAACGCGCTGTCTACCGTCAGGAATTCGGTTTCGTCGAACGCGTTCGGGTCTACGAACAGCGCGACGGCAGCGGTGCCGCCGAGCCAGGGACGGATGTCTTCCTCGAAGGTGATGTCCATGCCGCTGTCTTGCAGTGCGAGGTTGATGCCATCGCGCAGGTTGAAACCTGGCGGCAGGTCTTCTGCATATGGGTAGAACGGTTGTAGAACCGCATTCATGCCATCAATAAATGCGTCGTCGGTGCGGACGACGCCGTAGAAGTAGGCGCTGTCTGCCGGGAATTCCGCTGCGAGTGCGGTTACATCAGGTGATGCCTGTGCCCCCACGCTGACGATGGAAAAGCTGAGCACGACAACAAATACACTGAGAACAAGTAGTGACTTACGCAAAGCATTTTGCCTTTCTGAAATATAGCGAACGTGTCGGTTTGGAATACCGGGTACCCTTGATATTCAACTTGCTCTACGTTAAGGCTCCATGATGGGTTGCACCAAAACTCATATCAAACTTGTAAAAACCTAAGGCATTGGCTCTAACAGCGACAAGTTGCGGTTATCGGCGGCATCCTGGAACAAGATGCGGGTGCCATCGGCGGAGACTTCCCAGTAGCCATCTGCAATGGTAAACGGTGTTGTCGCCGGGTCAATCAGCAGCGTGTCTTCAGCCGTTTGCGTGTCGTACAGGCGCAGCGTGTGGTGAACTGCGTCTGGCTCAAACGGCACGTAGTACAGGGTGGAGGCGTCTCGCCAGCGCCATGCCCCAAACCAGGGCATGTGCTGGGGTGGGATGTTTGGTTGGGTTGTGTCGATCAGGTAGATGCCGTTTGTTGCCGGGTCTGTTTGCCAGGAGATGTAAAACGCGATAAAGCGCCCGCCCGGAGAGATGTTCAGTCCGCGCATTTCCCGCCACGTCCCCAGGAATGTGACCTGTTTGGTGAACAGGTCGTAGATTGACAGGCTAGTTTCGCGCTGTTGGTTGCGTGCGCTTACCAGGATGCGCGTATCGTCAATCCAGCGGGCGCTCGCACCCGGCTCTGTGAACACGACCTGTGCGTCTGTGCCGTCCAGTCCGCTCACGTAGACGTTGGTGTTCGGGCGTGCTTGCCCGGGTACCACCGCCGTGTCGCTCACCGTCCACAGCAGCCGCGTGTTGGATAGGTTCAGTGTTGGGATGCGACCGCTGGTGTTTAAGCTGTACTCCGCGCTGCCGTCCACGCCACGGACGCCTGCCATGCCATCGCTGCGCAGGGACAGTTCGTAGGTGCCATCTGCGGAGAGGTAGGGAATGGGTGCCTGCCGGAGCTGTTGCTGTTCGCTGCCGTCTAGCGCGAAGGCGAACACACTTGCCATCGTGCCCGGCGCACCATCCATCACATAGAGCATATCCGGGTTGGTAGGGTGCCACTGCGCATTGGCGCAGCACCCGTCGGACTTTAAGCGTGTGAGCGTGTATTCGGGAGCCTCTGCGATGGGTGGGGCAGTTCGCTCTAATGTGGGTGATGGTGGGGGTGCTACAAATCCACCCGGCGGGTACGCGTTCGGGAAGCTGTTGAGTATTTGCCCCCAGAAGTACACGTCCGGTTGGTCTTCCAGCGTGACCCATTGGCGCGGGTTCGCCAAGTTCTGCTGGAACAGTGGGAAGCCATAGGGGCCGATCATTGCAAGGCTATGCCAGTTTGCGTCGATTAAATCTACCGGGTTAACAGTGCGGCTGTAGTCGAGCGAACGCACCTCAAAGTGCAGGTGTGGGCGACCCGAACACGTCAGGTCGGGGTCACCGGAGCGGGCAATGACGTCGCCCTGCTGCACAAACTGCCCCTGCACCAGCGTGGGTGTTTCCAGCAGGTGCCCGTACAGTGTGGTGACGTTCAGTGCGTCGTGCCGAATAATCACGTTATGTGGCAGGCTGCCGAAGCCCCGGTCATCTACAAACTGCACGGTGCCATCTGCGACGGCGACCAGCGGCGTGCCGCACGGCATGGAAAGGTCTATACCAAAGTGTAGTCCCTGCCCGGCACGGTACCAGCGGTCACCAAAGTTGTACGCGCCGACGGTGTTGCCGTACGCCTGCCCGAACATCCACGTATCGAGTCCGGGTTGCCCCGCCGCAGGTGAGATCATCGGCTTGGCGGGCATCACATCGTCTGCTGTTAGCTGCGCGTGGCTGACAGCGCCGAACGCAAAGAGAACCACGAGCAAAATGGGCAATTTGGCACGCATCATCGGAACATCAACTCCATCAGCTACATACTGGTAGCTATTGTGCCGGAGTTTGCCTGCCGGGTACAGTGACGTGTTATCGACGGTGGTGTGCGGTTATTCGGGTGTGATTGTAATCGTAGCGGTTGCGTCTGCGAACTCCGCCCCAAGCCGGATGCACAGCAGTTGGTCTGCGGTGTGTGCCTCGATGATAAGCCCATGGTTGCCCTCAACCGTGTACGCCTGTGGGTAGTGCAGCTGGGGCACAAAAACGATGGTCGGTGCGTCTATCGTGTCGTCTGGACGCCAAGTGAACGTAAAGGTGCGCGACGCCAACTCAAAGCGGAACGACAACGGTTCCCCGGCGGTTGCCATTGGGTACGGGCGCACAAAGGCGGGCAGTGCCCGCCCACCGCTGTTGATGTCGTTGGGGTCGGTTTGTTGGTCACGGCTGAAGATGCTCAGGTCTTCCTCGTTCCAGTGGTCACCGTGCTCGTTGTTGTTATCCGCCGTGTAATTCCAGATAGTGCAGTTGAGCAGGTTTTCGTCCATGGCATTGTACGCCATATCGAGCGCGTTGATCTGCGCGGTGAAGTCTCCGGTTGTGTAAGCACGCTTATTGTTCATATCGAACGGAATGCCGAACTCCCCGATGAGTGTGGGCACACCGCCCATTTTCTCAAGAGCGTGCTGCTTAGCCGCTGCCAGTTGGCGCGTGTACATGGACTGGTGATTGCCCCTGCCGATAATGGGGCGCACTACCTGCCCGGTTGCCTCCAGGTTGAAGAAGCGGTTAAACGATTTCAGGAACAGCGTTACGTTGTCGTACCAGTGCGCGGCGTAAGCGATTTGTTTGGGGTCGTGTTCGTTCCATGTCGGGTAGACGGTGCTGGGCATTCCCTCCACGAAGATGAGATGTTTTTTCTTCACGGAGCGAATCTCGTCAATGAAGCGGTAGAAAAACGGTTTCAGGTAATCCTCCGCGAAGTCGATTTTGCGCCCGTGCAAACGGCTAAAGTGGTAAGGCTTGAGCACACGCGGCACACCTCCCTCGTCCGTCCACACATCGTTTTCCCGCCACACACCGATGTAGCCGTCCCGCCACAGCCGCTGCCCGTTTTCGTTGAGTGTGACCCAGTTCGTGACCTGCGGACCCCACGGGCGCATCTCATAGTTGCGCACGCGCAGGGTGTGCCCACCCGCTAGCGCCATAGACTGTAACGGCGTTGGGGACGCGCCGTAGGAGATAATGCCGTGTGGTTCGTCGCGGGTGAGGTCTTCCAGCCCGATGTAGCCCCGCATCGGCTCATTGAGCGTGTCAAAGCCGATCACGTTGGGCAGGTCTGCCAGGCGCTCTGCGACCGCACGCATGGCATTGATGTAGTGGTATTGCAGGTATTCGCGGGCGTTGGTGCCCTCAATTTGTGTTGCTGGTGCCAGTTCATCCCCGGCGAAAAACAGCGTGAACATCGTCGCCGCGCCGAACTTGTAGAAGTTGGATAGCCATATCATGCGCGGGTAGTCATCCGGGTTCATTTGCTGGGTGATTGCCGCGCCCGTCGCGTCAAGTTGGGTCAAGTCCATGCCCGTCGCTTCCAGCGTCCAGCCCGGCGCACCATCGCCGCCCGTCCATCGGCTCCACACGTCTTGATGCGGGTCAATAAACACCTCGATGCCGTAGTCGTGTGCTTTAGCAAGCACCGCATGTAGATAGTCCAGGTAGTCCTCGTCGTAGATGTCCGGTCCCTGGTGTTCCACTGCTTCCCACGAAACTTGGAAGCGCAGGAACGTTAGCCCCCACGCTTTGAGGCGGGAGAAGTGCTCGTCAGCTTCCTCAAGCGGGAACGGACGCCCCACAAAAGACACATGGCGGTAGTCGAAGAAGTCATCGAGGTTGCGATTGTGCGTCGCCCCGTTTGGCGTCCTGGGCAGCTTGGAGCCACCACCCACGTTAGCGCCCCGCAGTATGCGTGTGCGACCGTTTTCGTCCTTAAACCACTGCCCATCGATGTACACAACCGTCATCCCGTCCATGCTTGCGAAGCCAAATTCATACGGCTGTTGTAGCACACTTCGCAATCAAATGTCACACCTACACCAACGGTTATAAGCGTCTATTGATCGTCAGCTAACGATCTGGCGTCGCTGCGATGCTGGTAAAGGTATATCAGCAAGGGGGCTACGTGTGGTGATTGCAGTGTATGAAGAAACCGCTCCACGGCGACGGGGTCATGGGGGGCACCATAGAATACACCGCACTCAATGAAGGGGAGCGCGTAGTTGCCCATCCTTTCAAACTGCTGCTGAGCAACGTCATCTGCCCCTAGCCTGCGTAGCCAGCCAAACATATCTTCAAACCGTGTAGAAGTAGGTTTTGTGTCAGGATGATAGGTTACCCACAGATGCTCTAGGGCAGGTTCTATCGCGTCTATGAATCGGTACGCCTCGCCATCCCAGTATTTGGATGCGTGTTCGATCAACACACGCAGCCCATCTGATTGGGTATCGCTCTGAAGGGGTCTAAGGACATTGATGACAAGGGGCTTGTCGCCTGCGTAGTATGGGCGGAGTGCTCGCTGCCATACTTGCTGGTTTGGCTCTGGCACATAACGTACCGCGTGAATTAACGAACCATGCATACTGTATCCTGCAAGTTGACCCACCGCCCACCGAAGGGTAACTTCAATCAATTCTGTGTTGAAATTCTGCAATTGTAGCTTATCCATTCGCCCGCTGCTCCTTCCCTGCGCCGCCCACTGCCATTTATTGTAGCCAAATGTAGATATAATGGGGGCATCTGTATATGTGACAACAGGCGAAATTCCGGATGAGCTTACTGAAACGAATTGAATCATCGGACGATAACTACCCGCAGCGTCAGGTACGATCGACTGCTGCGCAAGAACCGGAAACGCTGAAGCAGGCGCTGATCCAACATGTGCTAGAAAACGCTGAGGGCTGGCTTGACGTCAGCAACGGTGAGGCAACCCGTGCACAATTCGTGGCGTTGATGGGCGCCTTCATGGATGAGCGAGAAAAGCCCGATGAGAGCGCCCCGCCGCAAGATACAGAACAGCGCAGATTATTGTACCAATCCGTATTAGATGAAATCCTGGGCTTTGGTCCGCTGCAACCGCTGCTGGACGATGACACCATCACGGAAGTTCTGGTTGCATCTCGTGATCGTGTTTTCACCCGGCGCGGTGATGGGCACCGTGAACGAACAGAGGTGCGTTTCGACGACGATGAACACCTGCGGCGAATCGTTGACCGAATGACTTCCTATGTTGGCAAACGTCCGCTGGGCAATCGCTGGTTCAGCACCCGATTGCAATCCGGTTGGTTGGTGCACGCGAATTGGGTCGTAGCGGACGACGGCTTCGGCGATCTAAGCGGCACCACATTATCGTTGTATCGTATGCGCCCACCCATGCTGACGCCGCAGGCGCATGTTGATAGTGGTGTGCTGACGCAGGACATGCTGGAATATCTGCAAGCAGCGATTGAGTCTGGAAGGCGGATTATTGTCGCTGGTAGGGATGCAAACGCTGTGGGTGGGTTGCTGTACCTCCTCTCTAGTTTCCTGGCAGATCGCACGTTTGTTGTCGCTGTGGAGGACAGCTACAAATTGAACGCACCACCCACTGAAAGTGGGTGGAATCATCTGCGACTGAAAG
>CAYVGI010000189.1:1413-7399 GCA_964451095.1 uncultured Anaerolineaceae bacterium | reverse complement strand
GTCCACACGTTCAGAAACTCTACAATCTGCTCGAATGAACTGCGGAATGTGCGTTCAATTGCACTTTTCGTTTCATTTCCCTGCTTTTGTCGCCTATACTGGTGACATGCACCTAAAGTCCGTTTGGAGCCAAGAAAGTAAGAAACCCATGAAACGATTGATTCTGTTTGTGCTGCTGTTGGCGCTGGCGCTGCCCGTCACCGCATTTGCTCAGGACGACGCAACCGTCGAGCGTGGGCAGGCGCTGCTCTCTGATGGTGAGTTCGAAGCAGCAGCAGATGTGTTCACCGAGATCTTGCAGGACGAAAACGACAATGTTGACGCGCTCATCGGGCGCTCCGAGGCGTACGCACAACTCGGTGAGTCTCGCCGTGCCCTGGCAGACGCCGAACGTGCCGTAACCCTCGCGCCACAGTCCACCGAGGCGTACACCGTGCGCGGGCTGGCACAGCTTGGCGTCGGGGAAATTGATGCCGCGCTGGAAGACCTGGAGCAAGCTGCCCAGCTAGACCCAGACAACGCAGACGCCTACTTCTTCCAGGCAGAGGTGTACGCTGCCCTCGGCGAAACCACCCGCGCACTCATTAACTACGACGCCGCTATCGAGGCAGACCCCACCAACGGCGATTACTTCTACAGCAGGGGGCTGCTGAACTACAACCTGGGCGAACTGGAAACCGCGCTAGACGACTACGACGCCGCCATTGAACTCGACCCGGACAACCCCGACTACTACTTCAGCCGCTCCTATGTTCACTTCGACCTCGGTGACTTCGAGGCAACCATTGCTGACGACGACCGTGTAATCGAACTCGCGCCAGATTTCGCCAGCGGCTACCTCAACCGGGGGTATCACTACTACACCAACGAGGACTTCGACCAGGCAAGCGAGGACTACTTCCAGTGGATCACATTGGGGGAAACAGAGCGCTTCGACCTTGACCCCATCGACCAGGCAGACGTGCTAGAGCTTGAGATGAGCGAAGGCTGGGCATACTACATTCCCTTCACCGCGCCAGATGCTGCCGCCATCTCGGTTGAGGCTATTTCTCCCGGTGGGCTGGTAGACCCCGTTGTGGTCATCCTGGATGAAGATGGCAACCCGATTATGGTAGACGATGACGGCGGTAGAGGGCTAAGCGCTGTGCTAGAGAACCACCCCCTCACCGAAGCGGGTGACTACACACTCGTCGTCAGCCACGCGGGTGGCGGTTCCTTCGGGGAAGTTATCGTTGATGTCGAAATTGGGCGGGAGTTCGGCAACGCCTAGCTACAGCCACCATGCCAGCGCACCATCAGGTCGTGCTGGCATTACCTGGGCACCCACCAGCCGCCGGATGCGCTCACTGTAGTGCAGTGTGATCGGCAGGCGAGGCTTTTTCGCTTGTGGGTGCAGCAGGTTCATCTCCAGCAGAGAGCGCAGCGCCGTCTTTAACGCCAGGTCTTTGCTTGCTTCCACCAGCAGCGGGTTCGATGCCGCTGCGGGGTGAGCAGGCAGTGCAGGCACCAGCAGCCCGCGCGTGCCATCCAACGCGAACGTAGACCCGGTGGGCGGCTGCACGATGCTCTTGCCACTGAACGCATACAGGCGGGGGTTCGCGCCTGTGCCCACCTGCACCGTGTGCAGCGTGATCTTGGCGCTATCGCAGTAGTTTTGTAGGGCAGTGCGCTCCTCATCACGCAGGGTATCCGCAGTGTGCAACACGAGCCGCATCTCCCCAAAAAACGCCGCCGGGAACAGCGTCGCTGCTGCGCTCGTATCCAACGCACCCTTGTGCAGGATGTAGCCCACAAACACACCGTCTACCCGGTACACGCTCGTGACAAACATGCTCGTTTGCCCACGCATCACCGTCAGCCCGGCGACAAAATCCGCTTCCGCTAGTGGCTCTCCCAGCGCGAATGGCGTGTAGCCCACCGCAAGCGCCAGCATCAGCGCGTGTTCCTGCGCCGCCGCTTTGCCGCTCATGTCCTTCTCGAACACGCATATCGAGGGCACCCCCACCGCCAATATTTCCCGCTTGATATTCACAAACGCCGCCCAGTCGTCCGCTGGGCTGTACGGAGTTGGCTCGCCATTGGGGATAAACACAACCACGGCGTCTGGCGCATCCAACCGCTTGAATGCCGTTTGTGCCTCGTCTGGCGTCAGTCCTGACGTAACCACGCTCTGCACGTTCGCCACAGGCACCTCTATCGCCTTTAGCGCCGCAATAAGGTGCGTGTCAAACTGCTGGGGCGGTGCATCTCCAAGGGCGTTTACGATGCCAATTCGCACCGGACGCTCCACCTGCCGCGCACTGAACATGCCAAACTCGCTTAGCTCGTCCCACAGCTTGCGCGGCGCATACGGGCGTACCTGTCCATCCCCCAGGCGGATGCTCGCGCTAAAGTCCATGTCCGGCGCGGAGAAAAACTTGCCCGCAGCCTCATTGGACTTGTAACTGTCCCCGATGTAGTCCATCGCCTTCAGCACGCCAGACGCCGCCGCAACCATACGTGCCCGTTCCGCGATGTTCTGGTAGCTTGCCTGCCGCGCCGCATCCGCGTCCACACGCAGCCGGGCATAATCCTTTTTGCCCAGCACAATGTGCAGCGCGTGTGCCGGGAAGTCATACTCACCGAAAAAGGTGCGCACCTTCACCACCACTTCACCGTCCGGGGCGCGTTCCAGGCGCTTTTTGGCGTCCTCGGTACGGGCAAAACGGGTTAGCGTATCCCGTTGGTCGCCCAGCGTGCCCGTTGTATCCACCACCACCCCGCTCAGCAAGCGTCCGTCTACCCACGGGGCGCGGCTCATCACCGTCATGCCCACCAGCCCCTGCACATTGGGGATCGTTGCCGCGTACTCTGCTAAGTCCAGCCGATAGATCAACCGCTGTACCATGCCGATAGAAATCGCCGGGGTGCCGTCCACCGCCCACGCCTTGAACGTCGGCTCACTTAATGGGCGGAAGTTACCTTGCAGCGGCGCTTGCAACGCCTGCGCCAGGTGATCTGCCAGGGGCGGCACCATGCACTGAATCAGGAACGCCGCCTGTGCAACCGGCGACGGTTTGTAGCGGGCTACTTTCTCTAGCGATTCTGTTGCCGGGTCAAATTTGGACTTGCGGGGTGCCTTATCCGTCAGCACCAGTCCGTCGCCCCATGCCCACTGCCCGTCGAACTGCCGGGCGAGTTTGGTTGCTGTGCGTGGACTGGCGGCAGCGGCATCTGTCGGGCGGTAGGCAGCGAGTTTGGGCAGTGCGCCGGGCACCACCGGGAACATTTCGATGAATAGGGTTGCGTTGCTCATACGTTCGATTGTACATCGCCCGGCACAACGCAGCAGTTCGTTGTTGGTGAGAAATTGTTAACATCTACCCACGGGTACCAGCTCAAACATGTCGATGTCATATACCTGCACCGCATTGTCCACACATTCCCAACGATAGGGATAGCGCTTACCCTCCGCCGTATACGTCCAGCGACATAGCTGCTGTCCGTCTACGCTGATCTGCTCGTTGTGCTGCGCCACAAACGCCAGCTTGTAAAGCCCCCCAGGTTTCACCAGGAAGTCCTCTATCATTACAAACGGGATATGCTGCGCCACTTCGTCACGCACTGCCGCAGATGTAATCTTCACGGTGCTGTTTGGCAGGGCATCTGTGGCAACCTGCTGGAAGGAGTACGTGTGCGGCTCGGCAAATTCCAGCGCCCGCAAACAAACGTCAATGTGCATGGGTGGGGTGTCTTCCGGTGGCAGCAGCAACTCCAGGCTCAGGGTAGTTGCCACAGGCGGGTGCGGCACAAAGTGCCCCTTCATCCCATGGATGATCCCCGGTTGTTCGTGGGGTAGCCCAACGGCGAGGTTGCCCGCTGCCCATGCCCCCAGCTTGTACTGTGCAATTTGCTCGTTTGCCTGTCCCTGGCATTCCGTCAATGTGATGTTATCGCCGCGCTTTTGTGCTGCGGGGCGGGTGTGGTTGGGTTCGGTGGTGGGCATGATGTGACCCAGCCAGTTGAGCAGTGTGTTCTTTGTGAGATGCATTGACTGTCCTTAACCATTACATGACTCGCATACCCTACCGTACAGGCATTTGCTGTTCCGTTTACCCCTAACGTTTGGGGGTGTTGCTATGCTGCACACAAAACAAAAAGGCGGCTGTTTAGCCGCCCGTGGTTGCTCAACTAGGAGAAAAGCCCCGCTTATTCGTACTCAAGTACCTCTGCGCCGCTAATGGTAACCCCGCGCACATCCTCAAGCACATCGCGGTTGCAGTCTTGCAGCATTACGTCATACGCTTCCGGTTCCACCTGCCACGCACGCTTGCTGCCCGCTTCCAAAACCTCACTGTCATCAAGTTGGTCGTCGCCCCAGTTGGATGCGGAGCTTGGCGAGATGTACACATAGCAAATCGTCTCGTCGGACATGTTTACAATGGTCAGGGTGGGCGTGCTAGGCGCGGTTGGTGCCGCAAACAGCAACCCCGTACCATCAAACGTTGCCACAACGCTGTTGTCGAGCGTTACGCCGCGCTCATCCTGCAATGTATCGCCATTGCAGTCCAGCAGCAGCACGTCATAAGCGCCGACCTCAAAGCTGAAGTCGTAGGAGTCACCCTGCGCGACGATTTCACGGTCGCCTAGTTGGTCGTCGCCCCAGTCGCGGGCATTCGTCGGGGAGATGTACACAAAGCAAATCGGCGCGTCGGAGTCGTTCACCAGCGTGAGCACGTTACCCTGCGCAACCCTATCCGGTGCATCGGGTGCACTGGGTGCGCCCGGTGCGTCAATCGTGTAGTTGTCCGCCGCGAGCATCATTTCCACCGCGCCCAGCGGCAAAACCCCACCCAAACGCCCGGCGGTGCGCTCTTCAGAAATCACCCATGTGGGCAGACCGATAACCTCACCCGCTTCGTTCACTGCCAGCCCACCGCTGTTACCGCCAGAGATCTCCGCGTCCGTCCAGTACCACACAGGCAAACGATTCCCGTCTACAGAACCATTCTGTACCGTCACAACCTCACCTGTCGTGACCACCATATAGCCGTCACCGATGCCGGGATAGCCGAAGATACGAATGGTGTCGCCGACGTTCACCTCTTTGCTGGCGGGTATGAGGTAGGGTAGCGCCTCATTGCGGGCGTTGATCTCCCGTCCACGCTCGTCACGGTCAATCTTCAGGATAGCGAAGTCAATGTCGATGTTGCGAGACTGATACTGTAGCGATGCGTAGTAGCGCAGCACCGGGCGTTCACGGATGTCATCCAACATGTAGATAGCGAAGTCGTCACCATCCTCGATGACGTGCCGATTCGTGTAGATATATCCATCCGGGGAGATAATCGTGCCGGAGCCAGAAGACAGCGCCCGCCGCCCATCAATCGACTCAATCAGCACAACACTAGACGCAATATCTTCGATGGACGCCCCGGTCATTTCCTGGGCACCTACCGTGAGCGGAACCAACAGAGTGAGTGCGAAAACCGCAAGTAGACCAATACGCTTGAACATCGCTACACCTTTAACTGACCTGCACTATTTGCCTTAAGCTACATATAATATAAACGAGGTTTCCTCTCGAAACCTCTAAAAATTTGTATAGTGGTGTAACGATAGTGTATTCGTCGCGTAAGCGTTGGTTTTATAACAGCGGTGTGCGCTCCATATCATCATAATCGCACGCCAGTTCTCGCCAGGCACGCCCCAACCGCCGGATGCCCTCCTCGATTTTCGACGCTTCTTGCAGAGCGTAATTAATGCGCAGGTGATAGCTACCACTGCCGTCTGTGTGGAACACATTGCCGATGGCATACGCTACGTCCATCTGCACCGCAGTGATAAACAACTCGGAGGCAGTCGGTCCGGTTTTCGGCAGCCTCACCCAGATGTAGAGCCCCCCCTGCGGTCGGTTCCAGCTTGCGCCGGGCGGCAGGTAACGCTCTGCTGCCCGCAGTGCCACATCGCGGCGGTAGCGCAGCTCGTGGATGTTGCGCTCAATTTG
>CAYVGI010000189.1:0-1313 GCA_964451095.1 uncultured Anaerolineaceae bacterium | reverse complement strand
TATGGTCAGCCCATATTCTTCTGCCAGCCGCAGCAGTTGGCGGCGGCGGTGCAGCGGCATCACAAGCCCCGTCGGGTTCTGGTATGTCGGCGTGATGTATAGCAGCTTCGGGCGGTGGTCAATCAGGTAGTTTTCCAGGCAGTCCAGGCGGATGCCCTCATCGTCCATGGTTATCCCATGAATTTGCACCCGGCGCGTGCGTGCGATGTCAATCACACCCAGGTAGGTCGGGTTCGATGTAACCAGTACATCCCCCTCGGAAAGTATCGCCTGGATGACGAGGTCTACTGCCTGCTGGGTGCCGCCCGTAATGAGCACCTGCGACGGCGCACACACAATTTCCCACGAACTCACATAGTCCCGCACGGCAGCACGCAGCGGACCATAGCCGTCGGTCGCCTCATACGTCAGCGCGTCCGCGCCGTCGCGTTCCAAAACCAGGTTAATCGCGTCTCGCAGCGGCGCAACCGGAATAAACTCCTTGGGCGGTGTGCCGTGGCTAAAGTTGATGACCCCCGGCTTGCGTGCCAGCCGCATAATCTCGCGCACGGAGCGGTCGCTATTTGCCGTACTATCGTCGGTGGTGGTGCGGGCGGCGGGTCGTGTCGGCGGGGGTTGTGGCTCCCCCCGTGCGACAAATGTGCCACGCCCGGCGTGGGCGCTCACATAACCCTGCGCCCGCAGTTCTGCGTAGGCGTTTACCACGCTAATGCGGCTAATTTCAAGCTGTTGGGCGAGGTCGCGGCTGGCAGGCAGGCGTGTGCCAGCAGTAAGGTGCCCGCTGTCAATTTGCATTTGAATCGTGCGAATAAGCTGACGGTAAATCGGCTCTTCGCTGTCTCTATCCAGGGAAATAGCAAGGTGCTGTGCGTGTACCATACCGCTCACCTTTCAGTTTGCATCCAACAAGCTCATGACGCCTACCCTAACATACCCGCCCAAAAGCCCATTATAACCATGTATATCCAATCGCAGACCAATTTGTTTTCCGTTAGGTTTGGTTGCCTACCGCCCAGAATCGCCTATCATTGGGTTAAAATTGTGACTTAACCATCGTAGCGATTGGACGGCATGATGACGGAGATGTCTCCGAAGTATAAAAAGTATGCGCAGGGGTTTACCAAGCACCTGCGCCACCCCGATGTAGAGAAGCGCCGCCGTGCCGCCCGCATGGTCGGTGAACTGGGCGCGGCGGAGGCTATCGAGAAGCTGCTGGACATGGCAGAAAACGACCCCGACCCTATCGTGCGCAAAAACGCCACATATTCGCTGGGCATGTTCGCCGCCTTCCGAAACGCAATGGACTCCGAAGA
>CAYVGI010000188.1:0-7408 GCA_964451095.1 uncultured Anaerolineaceae bacterium | reverse complement strand
AATAAAATGATTACGTCGATTGGCGGCGTGCCCGCCGACGCCCGCGTCGTGCCCCCGTGTTCTCCGGCACCACTGGTGTCGGCAGGATGTCCGCCAGATGCGGGTAAGGATCAACCGTGTTAGGAATCCCCATGGCAGCAACAAAATAATCCTGAAAATCTGCCTCAACAGCGGTTTCCACGTAGTGCACATGGCGTGCTGCCGCCTGGATTGCCTCACGCTGCTCAGTGTTGAGCAAGGCGATGCGTGCCCCGTCGCCAGCGGCGTTACCCGCCGTGCTCACTGCACTCAGGTCACAGTCAGGGATCAACCCAAGAATCATCGCGTATTTCGGGTCGATGTAGCTGCCGAACGCCCCCGCCAGCTTCACCCGATCAACACGTTGCACACCCATATGCGCCATCAACAGCTTGATCCCAGCGTACAGCGCCCCCTTCGCCAGTTGGATAGCACGAATATCCTGCTGCGTGACCACGATGTCCTGCCCATTGGCAGTGTGTGTGCCCGGCACCAGCACGTATTCTGCTGTTTTGCCCCTCGCCCGGACGTGCGGATTGTTCTCTACCGCAGCGGCGACAAACTGCCCGCTGGCATCAACCAGCCCGGCGAGGTACAACTCGGCGATCACCTCGATAATGCCAGACCCACAAATCCCCGTCGCCGACAGGCTCTCACCCTCGGCAAGGTCGTGGCTCCAGCGCTCATCACCGATAACCTTGTAGCTGGGTTGCCCGGTTGCCTGCTGCACGCGCACCCGCTCAATCGCACCCGTGGCAGCACGCTGCCCATGCTCAATCTGCGCACCCTCGAATGCCGGTCCTGTTGGGCTAGATGCTGACAGCACCCGCTCGCGGGTGCCCAGCAAAATCTCCGCATTGGTGCCGACATCCACGATGAGCGACACTTGCTCGTCAAAGTGGGGTTGCTCTGCCAGCAGCACCGCGACGTTATCCGCGCCGACGTGCCCGGCAATACATGGCAACAGGTGCACCATTGCCGCACGCCCCACGACGCCCAGCCCCAAATCACGCGCCTTGATGTCCAGCGCATCCTGCGTCGCCAGCGCGAACGGTGCCCCACCCAGTTCAACCGGGTCAACGCCCAGTAGCAGATGGTGCATGACCGTGTTACCCACCAGCACCACATCGCTAACCTGTGCAGCGGCGATACCTGCTTGTTCTGCGGCGTCGGTTATCAGGTCGTTCAGCGCTTTGATGACAGCGCGGTGCATTCGTTCCACGCCGTTCTCGTTCATCATGCCGAACGAAACGCGGCTCATCAGGTCTTCGCCGTAGCGCACCTGCGGGTTCATCTGGCTGGCGGTTGCCAGCACTTCGCCCGTGCGCAGGTCGCACAGGTGCCCCACAATCGTGGTGGAACCCACATCCACCGCCATACCGTACAGGTACTCCGTATAGCCCGGCTCTACGCGAATCACTTCGCGCCCGTCCCAAACCGTTAGCGTAAGTGACCAGTCACCGTCACGCAGCTTGGTTTGCAGTTCTCGCAGCAGCAGTGGGTCTATGGTGAGGTTGTGCAGGTCGTGCTGTGCTGCCAGCGCCTGCTGCACCCGCTGCCAATCTGCCGGGGCACCCAACTGTGCGGGCGACACATCCACATACACAAGTTGGCAAACCGGCGACACCTCAATCGTCAGTGTGCCAGCTTCCTTACGGATTGCCTGCTTGCGGGCAAGGCTGTGCTCTGGCACGTTGACGACCACATCACCCAGCACACACGCCGCACAAGACAAACGCACCTCATCCAAGCGGAGTGCGTGCTGTTCGGCATACGTCGTTTCGGTAGCGTCTGGCGTACTCACATGGTCGGGCGATGCATCAATGCCGTGCTTGGCAAACCGACCATACTCCGGTGACACGAGGCACTTCCCGCACACCTGCCGCCCACCGCAAATGGACTCAATCTCTACGCCCAGCATTTGCGCGGCGTTTAACAGCGTGGTGCCATGGGGAACTGAACCTCTACGCCCGGACGGTAATAACACAACTTGGTGTTGCTCAGTCATGTGTTCTCACCATCCGCCGCAGGTACCCATCGCTTGTCCGTTTCGGGAATTGAATTTGCTTGATAAATAGGGGATACACAAAACATTACACTCTGCGCAATTCATACACTAAGCCCGTAGCTACACCTGTTTCTTCAACTGTGTAAGTTTCCATTGTATTTGATGTCAGGCAGGGTGATATTCGTGGGGCGTACATGAAATACTAACACCAAAGTTGTTCACCGTAACCAAAAGGCTTGTTAATCTTCCAGTGATGACCCTTTGATGTGGCGATTTGTGCGAAGCCGATATGCCTGCAATGCGACCGACAGATTGAGCTGCGTTTTTGTGTCGCGCAGGTTCACCCCGGTGAACGCCTCTATGCGTTCCAATCGGTAAATTAGCGTGTTACGGTGCACGAACAGGCGCTCTGCCGTGTCTTTGATGTTGCCGCCCGTGTCCAAGAAAATCTCCAACGTCCGCAGCAGCACCTTGTTTTTGTCACGATCGTTGTCGTTCAACTGCACAACGGTGCGGTAATACCAGTTGTCTTGCAGTGCATCGCGTGGGACATGTTGCAACCAGTGTAGTAACCCCAGGTCTTCAAATATGACAACACCCACGCCGTGCCGCCCCTCGGTAGACTGCCCAATGAGCAGTGCCTCCCTCGCTTGTTCATAGCTTGTGGCAATGCCGTTCACCCGCTCAACAGGCGTGCCCACACCCAACAAAACCGTCTTGCCGTGCTGCTGCATCGCATCGAACAGTGCCTGCGCGATGTCGCGCCCATTAGGCAGTTGGTGCGTTTGCAACACCACGACGATGTGATTGCCTCGCACAACCACAAAAGACTTGACCAGTGGCGCCAGGTGACGCTCAACCTGCCCCGCGAGCGCGGCGAGGTCTTCCTGCACCTGATGACTGACCACGGCAAGCACCTGATAGCGCATATCCAGCCGAAAATCCACCAGAGCAGCTTGCGTTTCCAGCCAGGGTGCCGCCTTGTCTTTCGCCTCTAGCAACATCAAAAAGAAATCGTCGCGCAGCTTCAAGCGCTCCTCATTCACCGCCCGGTCTTTGTACAGGATGAGCGCGGCAATCGTCGCTGCCTGCTCAATCGCCAGGTCATCCAAAGGCGTAAGCTTCCCACCCCCAGCAATAATCCACATATAGCCGATGATCGTGCGCGACACGATGATGGGCGCGACGATACGCTCCATTTCCAGCCCAACATCGGGCATCGGCGGCACACGTACCGGGCGGCGCTCCACCAGCAGTCGGTCATACGTGCCCGATTGAATCAGCCGCTCAATGATCTCCGGCGAACTGTGCCCGGTCGTTGTGCTGCGCAAGCGTGCTTCATCGACTTCGCCGCGCTGCGCGTGCGCCAGCACCTCAAACGCCGCATCTTCTATGGTAATGGACTTATCCAGGAAATCTGCCAGTGCGGCTAACACATCCTCAAGTCCACCGCCGTCCAGGGCAATGCGAGTTAGCTGCCGATGGATTGCCTGCACATGCAGTTGAACCGCGTACTGATCGTGCGCGATGCGTGCGAACACCGCCTCGGTTACATCAACAAAACGCACATCCCCCGGCAGTTCGATGATGGGTAGCCCAAGCTCGTCCGCCTGCTCACACATCGCAGTTGGCGCGGCGGGCAGGTAGTGCTCCACAGACAGCACAAACCCGGCAATACCACAGTCTGCCATCTTGCGCACAACATCGCGCTGCTTCCGTGGGTCGTCTCTCAGCCCATATCCCACAGACAAGATCAACTCCTGCCCTTTTGTCCACTCATACTCGTTACCGTCCGGCATGGAGACAATGTGCACCCACCGGATGGGCTTACCCACCCCGCCGTGCCCAGCGACCACTTTGGCATCGGCGAAAACAGGAAGTTCTAAAATTTCTGTGATAGTAACCATGGCGATAGCAACAATAAACTGGCGGATGGGCACGAGGCTTAAGCTATAATAGCCCAAAACTTGTGGGGCGTATGCCTTAACGTCTGCATAGACTTACTTAATACACAGCCAGGACAAAAATACACATGCCAATGCCAACCGACATCGAAATTGCACGCGGCGCCGACCTTGTGCACATCAACACGATTGCCGAGCAAATGGGCTTAGACCCAGACACCGACCTCGAGCACTACGGCAAATACATCGCCAAGATCAACCTAGAGGCGCTGACCAAACTAAAGGACCGCCCAGACGCCAAATATGTGGACATCACCGCCATCACACCTACCCCACTCGGAGAAGGCAAGTCCACCACTACGGTGGGCTTAGGGCAGGGCATGAACGCCATCGGCAAACGCTCTATCGTAACGGTACGCCAACCCTCACAAGGACCAACGTTCGGCATCAAAGGCGGGGCAGCAGGTGGCGGCTACAGCCAGGTGGTGCCGATGGAAAACTTTAACCTACACCTCACTGGGGACATTCACGCCATCTCCGCCGCACACAACCTCATTGCCGCCATGCTAGACGCCAGCTTGCACCACAAAAATCCACTGAACATTGACCCATACAATATCCCGTGGCGGCGCGTCGTTGACCTGAATGACCGCGCCTTGCGCAACGTAATCGTCGGGCTAGGTGCCAGGCAGGACGGCGTGCCCCGGCAAACAGGTTTTGACATCACCGTCGCGTCAGAGATTATGGCTATCCTCGCGCTGACCACATCCCTACAAGACCTGCGCCAGCGCATTGGACGCATGGTAGTCGCCTACGACACGGACCAAAACCCCATCACAGCGGAAGACTTGCGCTCCGCTGGCGCGGCAACCGTGCTGCTGCGTGACGCCATCAAGCCGAACCTGATGCAAACGCTGGAAAACACCCCGGCAATGGTGCACTGCGGACCGTTCGCCAACATCGCACACGGCAACTCGTCCATCCTGGCGGATATGATCGCCGTCAAGTGCACAGACTACGTGATTACCGAGTCTGGCTTCGGTGCAGACATCGGCGCGGAGAAGTTTTTCAACATCAAATGCCGCGCCTCCGGGCTTAAGCCCCACGCCGCCGTGCTCGTCGTCACCGTGAGAGCGCTAAAAGCACACACGGGCAAGTACAAGATCGTGCCCGGCAAACCACTCGACCCGGCACTCATCCAAGAGAACATCCCAGATGTAGAAGCAGGCGCGGTCAACATGGTGCGCCACCTGGAAAACCTGCGCAAGTTTGGCATTAATCCCGTTGTCGCCATCAACGTGTTTGCAGACGATACCCAGGCGGAAATTGACGCCATCAAGCGCATTGCACAGGCAAACGGGGCGGTTGGTGTGGCAGAGGCGCATCACTGGGCACAAGGCGGCAGGGGCGCTGCCCAACTTGCGGAGATGGTCGTGCAGGCGTGCGAGCAGCCCAACGACTTCCGCTACCTGTATGACGTCAAATCCCCCATTAAGGACAAGATCGAAACCATTGCCCGCGAGATTTACCGCGCCAGCGACATCGAATACAGTTCCCAGGCGGAAAAGCAAATCAAGCAGTTTGAGAAAGATGGCTTTGGCGACTTGCCCATCTGCATGGCGAAAACCCATCTCAGCTTCACCGCAGACCCAAAGATCAAAGGCGCACCTAACGATTTCACCATCCCCATCACCGATGTGCGCGCGTCCGTCGGCGCAGGGTTTATCTTCCCACTGGTTGGGGAAATGCGAACCATGCCCGGTTTGTCCGCCTCTCCCGCTGCCTTCAACGTGGATATTGATGAAGATGGCAATGTGGTGGGACTTTTCTAAACAAAAACAGGCATTACGATTTTGTATGCCTCACTGCATTAAAAAAGCTTAAGCACAGGCGTAATGTGTGCTATATTTGTTTTGGCAAACCAAATCCAGAAGGGGTATTCAGTGACAGAACAACCCACTGTATCCGGTACGTATGAGTATTTGACGGGCGGAACGAGCTACAACAGTGCCGACATACAGGCAGGTGACCACATTCGTAGCCTGTGGCCCTCTGTCAGCAAGTGGCTCACCATGATCCGCAACTACCTACCCGCAGTCGCAGCAGAACTGAAGGAACTCGGCGTGACGCATATCGTGGACTTCGCCTCCGGCGTGCCAGACAATCACATCCACAGCGTGCTGACGGACGCCAAAGTCGTCTATTCAGACATCAACCCCGCCGTTGTAGCGGCAGGCAAGCAACTCACGCAGGGCAACCCGAATGTGCTCTACCTCCAACACGACATCCATAAACCCCTGGAACTGCTCGAGTCGCAGGAAGTGAAGGATTTCCTGGGTCCCATTGGCAAGGTAGCGATAGGCGTTTCTGGTGTGGCAGGGTTCATCGCGCCAGACGACCTGCAAAAAATCTCGGAGGCGGTTTACAACTGGGCACCATCAGGCTCACTGTATTACAGCGAGTTCGACTGCAAAAACCCGGACAAGATGACACCCAAATTCCAGGAGTTCATGAACTTGATGGAATCACAGCTTGGCGTGTACTACCTCTACTCCGAGGAGCAGTGCAAATACGCCGTGCAACCCTGGCAAATCCGTAAGTTCACTACCGTTCAGGAGTACCTGGACATGCCCGACGGTCACATCCAACCCGAAGACCACGAAGACGTTGACCTGAACTTCCGCGTCATCATCGCAGAAAAGCCGTAACCGCACTCACCGAAGCACCCCATTGTGCCAAGTTCGCATCAGAAGTTGTAATGATCGTCAAATTTGTTTGATGGAGACACCAAAATGAGAGAGCTAACCTGCCCCCCCGGTACCGAAATCAGCGGCGACGGTATTCTGTCACTTGTAGAAAATGTAAGCAAAGATGAAATCCAACCCCTCCTGGAAGCACACGAACTCGGCAAACTTGACCGGGAAGCATGGTACCCGGCACAACTGTACCTGGACGTACTGGGAGACATTCGCGACGAGTTCTACATGAACATGGTCGCAGTCGGTATGGCAGTCGGTGAAAACACACACCTGCCGCCAGAGATGGAACAGATGACACTCGGCGGCATTCTCGAACTGTGGGACGCTCACTATCAAATGCACCACCGCAATGGCGACATCGGTCACGCCGCTACCCAAAAAATCTCCGACACCCACTACACCATCACCATCCACAAGGGGCTTTACCCAGACGACCTGGAATATGGGGTAGCGTATGGCTTCGCCAAGCGCTTCTTGCCGGACGACGAATATTTCCTGGTCGAGTATGACCCAGACGTGACACGCATGGACGACGGCGGCGACGAAACCGTAATCCACGTCAAGTGGGGAGAATCCGCAAAGAGCTAGCGCGTTCCACACAAATAGGCGCAACTGAACACAGTTCCCGCGCCATTTGGTACGGGAATTTTGTTGTTCGGTCGCCGGTGCGGCGACACGGCGGCAGGTCTTGTCAAAACAACGTCACAACAGTGTAAAAA
>CAYVGI010000187.1:0-7442 GCA_964451095.1 uncultured Anaerolineaceae bacterium | reverse complement strand
GCGATGTAACAGCACATAGGCGAGATAAGGCTCACCGCTACAGATAAAAACACGCTTTTACGCGACCATTTGTTCGGTAAAATAGGAGTATACACGTTCCAAATAGGGAGATGACCCATACCCATGACCGTACCGATGGACACGCCCACCGCCGCCGGAGAGAACACCGTTGCAACGACACTCCACCCCACCGAACATTTTGACTTTGCCCAGTCGCTAGAGTTCGTCGCGGACAGCGGCGCAACCAACTATCTGGATCAAATTGACGACGCCCGCACCACGCTCCAGCGCCCGGTGCGCTTTGGTGATGGTGTGTACTGGCTGCACCTGAGCAGCCCCGACGGGCACAAGATCGACCTGACGGTGACTGCGCCGGACGAAATGCCCCCACCTGACGATGAGGTCATGCAGGCGGCGGCAGAGTGGGCAAATCGGCGCTTTTTCCTGGATGTGGACATGAATGCGGTCAAGAAGGCGCTGGACACAGACAAGTACGGTGCAGAGCTGGTGACACGCTTCTTCCCGGCACGCCCGGCAAACTACCCCAGCGCATGGGAGGCACTCATCAAGAGTGTGGTACACGCGCAAATTTACCCCGGTTTGGCGCAAAGGCTGGACGATTACCTGGGGCGCAACCACGGCACGATGGTCACGTTTATGGGGGAAAGCTATGCCATGGTGCCCACCCCGCAAGAACTGATGAGTGCCATCCCGGACGACCTGAAAGCAGCAAGCTTTAGCCGCCAAAAAGCAGACTACCTCACCACCATCCCGCAGCAGATGCTGGACGACCCGGAAAAGTACGACTTTGACACGATGCGTGAACTGCCCGGTGAGGAGATCGTTAATCGGCTGAAAGACCTGCACGGCGTGGGGGACTGGACGGCGCAGAACGTCGCTATGCGCGGGCTGCCCCACACGGATGTGTTCATTGATGAGAAGGCAACCCGCGCCACGCTCACGCCCTACTATGGCAAAGAGGACAAGCTCACTAAAAAGCAGGCAAAAGACGCCGTGGAGCGCTTCGCACCGTACCGCACCTTCGCGTGCTACTACACCTACATGAAGCACTTCAACATGGAATAGCAATAGCCGCACAAACACACAGGGCACCCACGCGGGTGCCCTGACTTTGTGACACAAGTTGTAGTCGCTAGCGATTAATCATCGTCGTCATCACCGTCGTCGTCGTCGTCATCATCGTCGTCATCACCGCCGCCACCGCCGTTACCGCTGTCGTCATTATCATTATCATCATCATCGTCGTCGTCATTATCGTCGCGCCCACCGTCATCATCGCCACCCGTGTTGATGATAATGCTGCTGCCACCCGCCCCACGGATGATGATGGGGGCATTGCCGCTGCCCCTGTTCTCGAAGCGATCTACACGGATAACCGTAATGGAGCCGAAGTCTAGCACGTTGCCCGTAATCGCGCTGACCAGCACGCCGCGCTCGTCGTCTAGCTCAATTTCCCAGTAAAGCAGGTCATCGTCATCCGCGTCACCATCGACGTCCAGTTCAATGTTGATAATAAGCAAACGCGGATAGATTCGTATTGCCTCCTCTGCCGCCTCGATGATGGTGATGTTGATCTGGTTGACGTTGATGACAGTACTATCGTCCTCATCGTCGTCACCTGCTTCTACGATCATTGGCGGGTCGGTGGTCATGTCGCCTGTGGTCGTGCCCTCGTCCGCAGGCGTGTCCGGGTCGGTGGTCATGTCGCCTGTGGTCGTGCCCTCGTCCGCAGGCGTGTCCGGGTCGGTGGTCATGTCGCCCATGTCCGCAGACGTGTCATCACCGCTGACAACCGTAATTGTGTTGTCGTCTCCAGCGACGATAACGACAATACCGCTCAGCATGAGGAACTCGAAATCATCATCGTCGCGCTCAACCTCAATGATGAAATCGTCGGCGTATTCGTCATCAACGAGGTTGATGGCGTTTAGTAAATCTGCGTTTACGTCGTCGGGTGTCTGCTGGGCGAGCGCTACCGTCGGCAAAAGCAGCAGCAGTGCCAGCAAAAGCGTACTACGAATGATCGTTTTCTGCATATGATGGTGTCCTCTACTCAAACTATACTTACGCAACCTAACATTAACACCCGCATTAAGCTGGCTGCTATAGTACTAAGGTACTGGCAGGACTTAAGCCCATCTATGAGATGTTGGTGGCAAGTATGAGCAAACGGTCATTTGTAGCAGCGCTACGACCAGGATTCAGCGTGCTGACCCTCTACCGCAACGCGTTCGCCAACAGCGTCATCTACCGCTCACCTTTTGAACACCTGCGCCACTGCACCCACCAGCGCCTCGTGCAAAACCGGGTTGCCGTTGCTGGCAATGAACCCCACATGCGGCAGCGTTGTGCCCTGGGAAAAATCGACGGGTTCGCCACGGGTGCCCGTGAACGCGCCGCCAGCCGCACGCAGCAGCGCCGCCCCCGGCGCGTGATCCCAGATTTTGTGCGGGTCTGCGACGGTATCACGCGGCATCCGCACAAAGAAATCCCCATAACCGGCGGCAATCATGCTGTACTTCAGTTGGCTGTCGTACAGTTCTGTGGTGGCGCTGCCCACCTGCGCCGCCCACCGCACCCGCGCCGCGTTCTCTTGCTCGTCCGCGTCCAGTTTGTAGCTTTCCAGCACCAGCAAACTGTCCGTCAACCCGCGCCGGGACGCTTGCACTGAGCGCGTATTCTTGCCGTCCATGCTCATGGCAAAAGCGCCGCTGCCCTCTGTGTACACAATCGTGCCGTTGGTATCAATCGGAGAGCGCGGCAGCCCAATGGCGGCGGCGGTGGGGCGATGGTCTTGCTCCAGTGTGCCCACACAAATGGCGTAGTAGCGGTTGCCGATGAACCCGACCGTGCCGTCAATCGGGTCAATCACCCAGGTGCGTGCGGACTGCACCCCCCGCCCGTGGTCTAGCCATGCCACGACCTGCGCTGGCGTTACCGCCTGCCCGATGATATCCCCCAGCAGCTTGACAAGACGTGCCTGCCCATCGGCAGAGACCAACTGCTGGAACGCCGCGCCGCCCTCCTCTGCAATCACCGCTTCGTCCGGGTAGTGGGCGGCAATTGCCCGGCAGATGAGCGCCTGTGTGCCGTAGTCTGCGATGGTGACGGGGCTGTCATCGCTTTTGCTGCTGGATTCAGTCCCGCTTGCTTGCAGGGTGCGGCACAGCTTTGCCGCGTCCTGCACGGCGCGGATAATAGGCGTCATATCGGTCATTGTAGCTTGCTCCTTGGTGCGGTGTGGTAGCGGTGCCTATCTTAACGCATTCTGCTCATAAACGTGGGCTAACAAAACTGTGTCTAGCCGCGCAGGATAGCCAATGCCCCCTCGCATCTGCCTCGCCACATCCGTACCATAGAGCGCATGATAAATACAACGACTCTACTGCACCCCCTGCACATCGGGGACATTATTATCGACACACCGCTCACACTCGCGCCTATGGCGGGGCACACGAACCACGCATTCCGGCGGCTGGTGCGTGAGCTTGGCGGCTGCGGGCTGGTGTGCACAGAACTGCTGAGCAGCAACGCCATGCAGCACCACGGCAGCCGTCAGCGCACCCTAACCCTGTTCGACTGGACGCCGGACGAGCGCCCGTTTGCAGTGCAGTTGTTCGGCAACGTGCCGGAGCACATGGCGCAGGCAGCACAGGTCGTGGTGGAGCACGGCGCAAACATTGTGGACATCAACATGGGCTGCTGGGTGCCGAAGGTCGCCAAGAAGGGCGGCGGCGCGGCGTTGCTGCGGGATGTGTGCAGTGCGCAGGCAGTGGTGGCAGCCGTGGTAGACGCAGTAGACGTGCCTGTAACCGTCAAAGTGCGCAGCGGCTTTGATGAGGGCGAGAAGACCGCAATTACATTTGCGCAAGCAGCAGAAGATGTGGGCGCGGCGGCCATTGCCGTGCATGCCCGCTATGCGTCGCAGGGCTTTGGTGGCACGGCGGACTGGTCGGTCATCCGGGAGGTGAAAGACGCAGTGCAACGCATCCCCGTAATTGGCAACGGCGATGTGTTCTGCGCGGCGGACGCCCGCCGTATGCTGGACGAAACAGGCTGCGATGGCGTGATGATCGGGCGGGCGGCGCTGGGGGCACCGTGGGTGTTCCAGCAGATTGCGCACGAACTGGAAACAGGCACACCGCTGCCCACGCCCACCCGCGCCGAACGAGCAGCACTCGCGCTGCGCCACGCGCACCTCACACTGGAAACGTTATCGCTGCCGCCGCACATTGCCGTGCGCGAACTGCGCGGGCAGATCAGCAAATATGCCCTGGACGAACCCGGCAGCAAACACATCCGCAACCAGCTTGTGCGCGTGGAAACGCTCGCCGATGTCGAGCGCATCCTGCTGCCGATTGCCCACGGTGCGTCCGCTTAGCGCCCCAGCCAGCCGCCATCCACCGGGAGCAAAATACCGTTGACATAATCTGACGCTGCCGACGCCAGGAAGACGGCAGCACCTTTCAGGTCGGCGCTGTTGCCCCAGCGCTGCGCCGGGATGCGTGCCAGAATGCCTGCGTTGCGGTCGGCGTCGTTGACGAGGGCGGAGGTCATGTCTGTGTCCATGTAGCCGGGCGCAATCGCGTTGACGTTCACGCCACGCCCTGCCCACTCATTGGACAGCGCCTTCGTTAGCTGACCTACCCCGCCCTTCGCTGCGGCATACGCCGGCACGTTAATGCCACCGGAAAACGTCAGCACAGACGCGACATTGATGATTTTCCCGTAGCCCCCCGCCAGCATCACGCGCCCCGCAAGCTGATTGAGCAGGAACATCGAGGACAGGTTCACCTCAATCACCGCGTCCCAGTCCTCAATCGTGAAGTCCTCTGCGGGGTCACGCCGTTGAATGCCGTGATTGACCAGCAGAATGTCCAGCGTGCCAAGCGCACCCACCGCCCTGTCGAACGCCTCGGTCAGTTGGGCACGATCCCCCAAATCTGCTTGGATGGGCACAGTGCGCTGCTGAGTTGCGTCGGTTAGGCGCTGCGCCGCTGCCGCCACCCCATCGGAAACGCCGACAATCGCCGCCTCTGCACCTGCCTCCAGCAGTGCTTCTGCCATGCTGTAGCCCAAGCCGCGTGTTCCGCCTGTGACAAGCGCCTTCTTCCCCGTGAGATCAAAGAGGTTCATGCTAAATCCCGTTCTTGTGCATTGCAACTTGCCACCAGTTTATCAGCTAGGTCGCCGTCTCAATCGGGTTTTGTGTATTACTCGGTGCTCGGTTCAGCGCCCGTTGACTGTGAAATGACCCTGCCGGGACTAATCAGCGAGATGCCATGCGTGCCACCTGTGCTCACCATGATCGCCTCAATCACTGGCTCGTGGACGGGCTGCTCCGCGCCCCACTCCACGACAAAGTTTGCGCCCCAGCCGCCCCGACGATCCCGATCTCGAACGAGGTAGCCTGTTGTCGCCAGCGACGCTACCTCCACGGGTTCGTTGATGTAGTCCAGGATGAGGTTGCCGTCGGTGTCGTAGTAGCGCACCGCCTGCACGATGATGGGCGAATCCAGATCGGTATTGTGGATGGCAAGCGTCACAGCGAGGTCTCTGTTCTGTCCTTCTGTGCCGAAGAAAACCTCGGAGTAGCCGGGAACATAAACCGTTTGCCCGGTGACCACCCGCAAGTCCCGCCCGGTGACGGGGCGCACGTTGCCCGTCGTCAGCGGCGCACCAGACTGGGGCAGTGCCGCCGCCCCACAACCTGCCAGCAGCACGCCCCCCAGCATCAGCACGAGGATGTAAAGCGATCTTGATTTCATGGTGTGTGCGCGACCCCGCCTCACTCAGTTTCAGTGTACGTCGGGACGGGAAGCCATCCGCGATGGTCGTCAATCATGTCGTAGGTGTGCCCGTAAATGAACGGATTGCGGGCGATGAAGCTCTGCGGGAAGCCGAGTTCAAAGTCGCTGATCTTATCCAGGCGGTGCAGGTGCTCCGGTTCCAGTGTCCAGTCCAGCACATCCAGGTTCGCCTGTAGCTGAGACTCGCTGCGGGCACCGAGAATCGGGATAATTTGTGCCCGGTGCTGCTGCTGGCGCACCCAGTTGATAGCGACGGATGCCGGGGTTTTACCGAGTTCCTCACCGATGGCAACCACCTCTTTGACGATGTTCACCTGCTGTTCCGTCAGGTCGAGCGTTTCCGGGTTGATGCGTGTTGCCTCTTTAACTTCGTTGAGGAACTTGCCAGACAGCACACCACCTCGCAGGATGCCCCACGGCAGCACCGCCATGTCGTGGTGACGTGCCATCGGCATAACGGCGCGTTCCAGGTCGCGTTGCAGCAGCGAGTAGGGTGCCTGGATGCCCAAAAAGCGTGACCAGCCCATCAGTTCCGCACGGGCATTCGCCTCGGAGATAATCCACGCGGGTGTGTCCGACGCGGCGATGTACATGATCTTGCCCGCCCGCACCAGGTCATCCAGCCCGCGCATGACCTCCTCAACAGGCGTCATGAAGTCCCAGGCGTGCACGTACAGGATGTCGATCACGTCCATATCCAGGCGCTTTAGGCTTTGTTCCACCGCCTGAACCAGGTTCTTGCGCGAGTTGCCGGTGTAGTTAGGGCGTTTTTCCTCGCGCCCCTGGTTGTGCGCTGGCGTGAGCGTGTACTTGGTTGCGACGACAAAGTGGTCGCGGTCTGCTTTGATGAACTCGCCGACGTACTCTTCGCTGGTGCCGTTCGTGTAGAGGTTTGCCGTGTCGATGAAGTTGCCGCCTGCCTCGGCGAACATGTCGAACATCGCTTTGCTGGTTTCTTTGCTGGCACCCCAGCCCCAATCCTCACCGAACGTCATGGTGCCAAAGCACAGTTCGCTTACGCGCAGTCCGCTGCGCCCGAGTAGTTTGTATCGCATGGTGTTACCGCTCCTTGTGGTTAGGTCGTTCACACCTGGGAGTATAACAACTGCGATGACACAACACATCATTATTTGATAGGGGGCGACAAAAGAACGCAAGGAACCAGATTCACCCTCAAAGTAAGGCGGATTTACGTCCCCGCCTATTTAATTCCCTGGTCTGTTTCACCATCAGATAGTGACCGATATTTGTCCGTCACCTGTTCTATTTGGTCAAAGGCTCTTGTCAGTTTATTATTCCGGGAGCTAATCACAGCGTTGTAAGAGTCTTCTGCGCTTTGTAACCGAGCACCAATTTTATTCAGTTCATCATTATATCGTCCCCATTCGCTTCTGAGCGTTTCTATGGCGTTTCGGATCTCCCCGGCGGATTGGCTATAGGCAAATGCATCAATGGATTGGCGAATTGTAGATAGGAGCACATATAGAGTGAGAGGGGAACACCACATGACAACGTGGCGCTCAAGTGAGTCATCAATAATCGTTTTGTCATGTTGATGATTGAACGCACCACCCACTGAAAGTGGGTGGAATCATCTGCGACTGAAAGTCG
>CAYVGI010000186.1:0-7590 GCA_964451095.1 uncultured Anaerolineaceae bacterium | reverse complement strand
CACACACACGCCAGATATCACGCAGACGAGCGCTGTTGCCACCGTACAGGCGTAAGAAACCGAACTCGCGCTGCTCTCGGCAACGCCGCCGTTCACGCCGGAACCCACGACGATAGACGAGGCATACGTGGTGGAGTCTTTCGATGCGTCAATTGAGTTCTACACCGTGCGAGAGGCGAACCTACGCCCGTGCCCGTTCCTGTTGGATGAGTGTACAACAATGCGACAGGTTCCGTCCGGGGAGCGTGTTATCGTAACCGGGCAGACAGTGGGCGGTGAGTTTGAGGGGTCTACGTTCTGGTATCGTGTAGATGATGGGGCAATGGTAGGGTTTATCCACAGCAATTTGCTGAGTGACACGCCCCCGACCGAGACACCTGTCCCTTCCTCTACACCAACGAACACCCCCGTTCCGCTTGCCGTGGACAGCGTAGAGCAACCCCAGCAGTCCGCGTCATCGGGGGGTAGTGGGGGCAACGGCACCTGCGACTGCTCCGGGAACAACCTCAACTGTGGAGACTTTAGCACGCAGCAAAGTGCCCAGGCATGTTACGAATATTGCCTGGGCGTGACGGGGACGGATATTCACAACCTGGATGGCGGGCAAAACCCGAACGGCATCGCGTGCGAGAGCTTGCCCTAGCTTCCCGGTAACGACTCGAGCTTCTCGAACGTGCCACCCGTGCGTAGCAAACACACCTGCTGCCACCGGAAGCGGCGCGAATCGTTCGTCCAGTAGGGTGCAACACGCCAGGTATAGGTGCCGGTTTCGCGTGGCAATCGGTCAAAGTCAATGTTTGCCGTGCCTGTTTCGCTGTCGAAGGCGCGGCGTACCCCGGTTGGCGAAATGACGATTACGCTGTAGACATTCGCACCTTGCAGCGTGGGGTACGTCACAGTCAGTTCTCTGTCACCTGCCAAAAAGTCCCCGCTGCGGGTGAACGGAGACTGGGGCCACTGCTCACACAGATCGCGCGATAGATCAAATACATCTGGCACGCGCCCGTTGTTGTCACGCGGCAGGATGCGCCCAGTGGGTGGAATGGAGTTAAAAGCACGACTCGTCCGCACCAAACGCGCATAAATCCAGGCACGCCCGCCGTTAAACTCAATTTGCAGCCACTGCCGCCCATCCCAGGAGCGGAAGAAATCGCCAGCCCGCCCGACAATCTGCACAGACGAGTTGCGCGGCAGCCGCCCGACAATGTCGTAGGCAAAATCGGGACCCGCCCGCACATCCGCGTTGTTCACGCTCACCAGCCCGTAAATATCCTCAAGCTGGGCGCTCGTCAGCGGCACACCGAAGATCAACAGGCAGCCCAACATCAGCAACACGATACGGAAACGCTTCACAATCACCTCCTATGGCACATCAATGCCAATGAATGCGTACAAGCTCATCTGTATTGTGTAACGATTTTCGTGCTGGCGCTACGCACCGTCGAGATACCGTATGGAAGTCGTTGTTATTGTCGCCAGCAGATGGGTAGATAGTGATGCGGGTGGTACACGCTACCACCCACATCTGCTTCCGTTACTGCAAGATGTTCTCAATCGGAATGCCGTTGACGAAGACCGTTACCCGGTCGACGGTGGCGTATTGCAGCGCCGTCGCTTCAATCTGGCTGCGGAGTTGGGCGTCCTCACACACACCAGTGGAAGTAAGCTGCCCGTTTAGCGTAATGATCGCCTCACCGTTGACGATAAGGATCTCGTCAATGGTCAGGTTGGTGCGGGCAAGCGGGTTATCCAGGTTTGGCAGTCCGTAGTCTGCTGCGCTGAACTGCAACAGAGAGCTAATGCCCGCACGCAGCGGCGCGACCGTCTGATTGACGGCAACCTGCACCGGAACAATCGTGTCGCCGCAGACGGTGCCCACACCCGTGGAGCCACTACCCTGTGCTGCCACCATGTACACGTTCACACGGTTGAACAACACACCCTCCTGCACCACACCCGCCGGGGCAGGGATCGCTGGGAAGACAGTCTGGTTCGGACCGCCGACGCCAAACGGCGTACCATTGACGGTGAACGCGCTAGAGTTAGCAGAGGTTGTGCCGTCCTGCGTGATGATGGTGACGACAAGCTGCGTACCGACATCTACGCTGGGCACCGTGATGGTTGCGCTTAACGTGCCGTTGGCATCCGTCGCACTGCCCACAGTGCTAAGCGCTGCCTGCCCCGCCTGCCCAATCCCGACGGTTACCGATGTGCTGGCGGGCAGTCCGTTTGCTACCACCGTTACCTGTGTACCCACAGGACCTGCTGCCGGTGTGATAGCAACAACTGCGGTCGTGCTCACACCGCCCTGCTCAGAGACGATGTTGAGCACATCGCCGGGGCGGATGAGGCTAATCACGCCGGGGTTGGCGTCCCGCAGTGCCTCCACCGTCGTGCCGCAGACGGCGGCGATGCGCGTCAGATTGTCGCCGGGCTGGACGGTGTACTGTGCACCACAGCTAGACTGTGCTTGCGTGGCGGGCACCGCAACAACGAGTGCCGCAGCAAGCCCCAGCAATAGCGTAAGAGTTAGTGTGCGACGAATCATAAGTTTCCTCACTTTGCAAAATGCGAATCCAGGGACGTAAGTCACTGGATACAAGTTTAACTTAAATTGTCCATTCCTACTCGCTATTTGTTCACAGGTTTGCAAATTCACGCCGTTGGTAGCACAATGGGCACGCTTTACCCATATACCGTGGGGAGTAATTGCATGAGCAACGCCGAAGGTAATTTGCTATGACACCAAACAACACCCGATCCCAAAACTGGTTTATCCGCCTGTTTACCGACTCTCGTGAGCCTGTGAACAGCCTCACGCACGCGATCGGCGCGGTGCTGGCGCTCATCGGTATGGTGTGGTTGGTTTGGATGGCGCGGGATTACCCTGGGCGCGTTGTCGCACTAGCGGTCTTCGGCACGAGCATGGTGCTGCTCTACACGGCAAGCAGCGTGATGCACGCCTGGAACGGCTCGGAAAGTATCCTGTATCGCCTAAACCAGCTTGACCACGCGGCGATTTACCTGCTCATTGCCGGGTCTTACACGCCGTTTGCCTACACCTTCCTGGAAGGGGGCTGGCGCTGGGGTATGTTGATCGCGGTATGGACGGTTGCCATTATCGGGGTTGTGCTCAAGCTAGGGTTTAACATGTACGGGCACCTATCGACGGTATTCTACGTTGCGATGGGCTGGATTGCAGTCATCGGTGCGCCTGTGCTGTTCCGCTCAGATTATGTGAATGCGATGTGGCTGATTTTGGCGGGTGGCATTATATACACACTCGGCGCGGTGATCTTCGCCCTGCGCAAACCGAACTTCCATGTGCACTTTGGGCACCACGAGATATGGCACCTGTTTGTGCTGGGTGGCAGCACATGCCACTTCATCGCAGCGGCGATTTGGGTTGCCGCCGCGTGATATAATCCCCGGTATGACCGCTTTCTGACGAGCAACCATGAAATTCTTCTACTGCGATGACTTCGTGCTCCCGCTACCGCCGGAGCACCGCTTCCCCATGCTGAAATACTCTCGCTTGCGTGCCCGAATCCTGAGCGAAGGCATTGGCACCCCGCAGATGATGACGGTTCCGGGTGCCGTTACAGATGCCGACATTTTACGCTGCCACACAGCGGAGTACCTGCACAAGGTCAAGCACGGTTTTCTCACACTCAAAGAAGTGCGGCGCATCGGCTTTCCCTGGTCACCGGAACTGGTGGTACGCTCTCGACATAGCTGTGGTGGCACACTAGGTGCCTGCCAGGAAGCGCTTCTCAGCGGCATCGCCATGAACCTTGCCGGGGGCACTCACCACGCCTGCACCGACCACGGCGAAGGCTTTTGTGTGTTCAACGATGTGGCAGTGGCAGCAAGGGCGCTGCAAGCGGCAGGCAAAGTGCGCAACGTTGCCGTGCTGGATTGCGATGTTCATCAGGGCAACGGCACGGCGGAAATCTGCGCGGGAGACCCGACTATTTTTACGCTGTCCATCCACGGGGAGAAGAACTTCCCGTTCAGGAAAATAGCGGGCGACCTCGACATCGGCTTGCCGAACGATACCGACGACGACGAATACATGGTACACCTGCGTGAGGGCGTCGCGTACGCGCTAGACCAAGCGAACCCAGACATTGCCATTTTCATCGCCGGGGCAGACCCCTACGCCGGGGACAGGCTCGGCAAGCTTGCGCTCACGAAGAACGGGCTTGCCCAACGTGATCGCACCGTCATAGACATGTGCTTCGAGCGTGACCTCCCGGTTGCAGTGGTCATGGGTGGTGGCTACGCCCCGGACGTGAACGATATTGTTGACATTCACCTGCAAACCGCTCGCACAGTTTCCCACATGGCACAGGAGTGGGCACAGCGCCACGCACCTACCACGCCATGACGTGTGCTGTGCCGACCTACCTATCCACACGCAAAACATCGCTATAATGGTCATCAATACTCATAAGCATTTGCGGCACCTAGATGCCAAGCGCATCGAACACAGGAGATAGTACAAGTGCATAATGACTTGTTGGCAACGCTGGCACTGGTCACTTTTTTAGGTATTGCCTCCCAACTGATTGCCTGGCGGGTTGGGGTTCCTTCCATATTATTACTTTTAGCGATTGGTATCATTGCAGGTCCGCTGACGGGTTGGGTGAACGTGAACGGGCTGTTGGGCGACCTACTGTTCCCCATTGTGTCACTTTCCGTGGCAATCATCCTGTTTGAAGGCGGGCTTAGCCTGCGCCTTGGCGAACTCCGCCAGGATATTCAGGTCGTTTGGCGGCTCATCCTGGTTGGTGTGCCGTTTACGTGGCTTGTCACTGCCGCAAGCGCTTATTTCATCCTGGGGTTGCACGTCGAAACGGCGCTGCTGCTGGGGGCGGTGCTGGTTGTCACAGGTCCGACCGTCATTATCCCCCTGCTCAAGCAAATCCGCCCGGCGGCGCGTGTGAGTTCGATTTTGCGCTGGGAGGGCATTGTGATCGACCCGGTGGGGGCAGTGCTTGCAGTCTTGGTGTTTGAGGAAATCCTCGTTAGCAGCGCGACTGACCGCATTACGGTGTTTATTGCCACCCTCATCCGCACGATTATCATTGGCGGCGTGGGCGGCTGGCTGGCGGCACAGTTCATGATCGGGCTGTACAACCGCTATATCGTGCCCTACTCCTTACAAAACCCGGCAACGCTCATGTTTGTGATTGTCGCGTTTACACTGTCTAACCTGCTCCAGGCAGAATCGGGTCTGGTCACGGTGACGGTGATGGGCTTCTTTATGGCAAACCAAAACCGCGTGGACTTGCGTCACATCATTGAGTTCAAAGAGAACTTACAGGTCTTGTTGATCTCGCTGCTGTTCATCCTGTTGGCGGCACGGCTGCAAGTGGACGCACTGCAAATCATCGGCTGGGAGGTTGTGGCATTTATCGCCGTGATTATCTTTATCACGCGCCCACTGTCGGTCTACTTGGCGACAATTGGCTCCGGGTTTAACTGGCGAGAGCGCCTATTCATCGGCTGGATGGCACCGCGTGGTATCGTGGCGGCGGCGGTATCGTCCATTTTCGCCGTTGAGTTAAGCCGGGAAGGGTTTACGGCAGACGATCCAGAGTTGCTTGTGTCCTACACATTCGCTGTCATCATCGCCACCGTGACGATCTACAGCCTGACGGCAGGGCTGCTGGCGCGTTTGCTCAACCTGACGGAACGCTACCCACAGGGGGTGCTGATGTTGGGTGCGCAAAGCTGGGCGCGGCGCATCGGCGGGGAGCTACAGCGGTTGGGCTTCCGCGTGATTATGGCAGACAGCAACCCCAGCCACATCCAGGCAGCACAGCAGCAAGACCTGGAAACGTACTACGGCAACATTTTATCTGAGGTGGTGTTGGACGAACTGAACCTAGGCGGTGTGGGGCGGCTTTTGGCGCTCACCCCAAACCATGAGGTGAACTCGCTGGCGAGCCTGCACTTCCGCGCCGTGTTCGATAAAGACGAGGTGTATCAACTGGTGAGCAACAACGGCACAGAGAAGATTTCTGGCAATTTATCGGGGCGCGGTCTGTTTGGGGCAGATGTCACCTACGACCACATCAACCGCCGCTTTCAGGAGGGGGCGGAGGTCGCCACCCATGACGTTGAGGACGATGAACAGGCACAGCAGATCATCAGCACCGGGCAAACACCGCTGTTTGTAGTCAGGAAAAACCATCAGCTAGATGTGTGGACAGTCGATACGACACCCGCCATTGAAGCAGGTGACAAAATTGTAACCATTACAACACCTACCAAGACCAATTTATACAACACTTAACGTGGGCAATACGGCTTATTTCTGGTACTGTTGAGCTATTCCAGTTAAATTTTAACTTATTTATGATAAGGGTGAGGTCATGAGTCAACAACGTGCTAAGGGTCAGGTATTGAAACCGAACGATATTGCAGGTAAAGCATTGAACAACACACGACTTGACAATGTAAAGTGGATGTTGCTCAGCCGCATCCGCCGTGGGGACACCCTCAAACTCGAAGAGTTCAACAAGCGCCTGATTGACCTGCTTCGCGAGCGTGCAGCAGAACTTGAGGCAGCAACTACGCTCCAGCCAACAACCGTTACCGATTGGATGGCGCTAGCGCTGTTCGCGGAAGACCGCGACCGCCTTACCGAACGCTGTGTGCAGGCAGAGCAGGAACAGGACAAGAGCTACACAGACGCAGCCTTCTGGCTTAAGCGGCTGATGTTGCAGCGCCACCAACGCGCCGCCCGCCGCTAGCTACCCCGGCGCGTGCAGCCGAACGACATCGTTCGCAGTGGCAACAATCGCAGACTGTGCCATGCCGAGGAACAGCCCGTGCTCCACAATCCCGGCGCGTGCCATCAATTGCGCGGCTAGTTGGTCAGCATCGGCTATGCCGCCGGGCGTGAAGTCACAGTCATAAATGTAGTTGCCGCTATCCGTCAGGTAGGGTGTGCCGTCCTCTTGCAGGCGCATGGCAACCTGTGCGCCGAGTCCTTCTAAAAAGCGCCGCTGCGAGTCGTGCCCAAACAAGATGACCTCCACTGGCAGCTTGAATGTGCTTCCCAGACGGTCTACACGCTTGCTCTCATCCGCGACAATGAGCAGCCGCTTGGACGCCTGCGCAACGATTTTTTCACGCAGCAGCGCACCGCCCCCGCCCTTCACGAGATTAAGTTGTGGGTCAATTTCGTCTGCGCCGTCAATCGTCAGGTCAAGCGCGGGTGCCTCTTCCAAGGATGTGAGCGGAATGTCAAGTGACTGTGCTTCCTCTTCCGTTCGCTTTGAGGTCGGCACACCAACCACGTCATGCACATCGCCTGCCCGCAAGCGCTCTGCAAGGCGGCGAACCATCCACACTGCCGTAGACCCTGTTCCCAAGCCCACTACCATGCCGGATTCAATCTCATCTGCTGCCGCTTCGCCTACCCGCTTTTTGAGCGCGGTCACGCTGTCCATGTTGCTGCCTTTCTCCACCCTGCACGTTTACCCGCATTCATTGTAAAGGCGTGCGAGTACAAACGCTAACTAGTGCAGGTTCGGAGCTAAATTGTTGAGAATAGGCTCGGTGTCAAAATAAGCG
>CAYVGI010000185.1:0-7860 GCA_964451095.1 uncultured Anaerolineaceae bacterium | reverse complement strand
GCCCCATTCCCGAACATTTCCGACCAAACCTTTGTTCAGTGTCCGGTGGCTAGATCTCACAAACGCGTTCTTGGCAAAATCGTTTGAGCCACCCCGTAATTCCGCGATTAATTGACTCTGTAAGCGCTCACGTACACGCCATTCGTTGACGACACCTATAATTATAACGGTTAGTATGATGCTTAGCGCTTCTGTGTAGATATTTGTCCAGTATCCATCAGAAAACAGCGCTGCACCGAATATTAGCCCCAAAATCAACCCAACAAGGCTACCTGCTAGTAAATAAAAGCCAGGAAGTGTACTTTCTGCGTCTTCTCTTGCCTTGCGTGCTCTCTCTTCTGCTGCTGCGTAACCATCAATCATATCAGTATGCCTCTCGCTAGTGCTTTCCAGTACAAGTTATCATTAGCACCATTACGAGACATCCTCCAAGGTTTGGGGTTTACCCTAGGTATTCATTTCTTTGTGTAAACCTCCGGGTTCACGCAGTGGGGCAAGCGCTCGCCATTTAGCCCGGCGATGATGTTCTGTGCGGCTAACGTGGCGATTGCCTCCCGGCTGGCGTAGCTGGCGCTGCCGATGTGCGGTACCACAATGCAATTATCCAGCGTGAGCAGCGGGCTTTTTGCGGGCAATGGCTCCGGCTCGGTCACGTCTAGCCCCGCCGCAAAGATCATCTTTGCCCGCAGCGCCACATACAGTGCGGATGGGTCAACAACGCCACCACGGGCGGTGTTCACCAGCACTGCTGTGGATTTCATCAGTCCGAGTTCACGCTCGCCAATCAGGTGATAGGTATCGTCGGTTAGCGGTGTGTTGATGCTCACAAAGTCGCTCTCGCGAAGCAGGTCGTCCAGGTCACGGTATGCCGCGCCGAGGTCCGCCTCTGCTTGCGGTTTGCGAGATGGGCTGTGGTAGAGCAGCTTCATGTTGAACCCGGTGCCGCGCCGCGCCACTGCCTGCCCAATGCGCCCAAACCCGATCACACCCAGCGTTGCGCTGTGCACATCGCGCCCCAGCCAGCCAAGCGGCTCCCAGGTATGCCACTTGCCTGCTTTCACGTCCTGCTGTGCCTGTGGCAGGCGCCGCGCCGCCGCCATGAGCAGCATAAAGGCGGTATCTGCCGTGGATTCGGTGAGCACGTCCGGGGTGTTGCCCACGGGGATGCCGCGCCGGGTTGCTTCGGGCACGTCGACATTGTCGTAGCCCACGGCGAAGTTGCTAATCACCTTGAGGTTGGGCGCGTTGTCCATGAACGCCGCGTCGATGCGCTCGGTCAGCAGCGCGAGCACGGCATCTGCATCGCGGGTGGCGTTTAGCAGCTCGTCACGCGGGACAGTGCCGTCGCCCTCCCACACGCGCACGTCGTGACCCTGTTCGCGCAGCAGTTCCATGCCCTTTGCCGGGATTTGCCGTGTGATGTATACAACCGCCATAGTGTGTTTACCTTTTCTGTTACGGATGCTGTTGGTCAATTGATTTGACGGGTATCGGACCTCATCCCCCGGCCCCTTCTCCTAGCGCAGCGGTCGGGAGAAGGGGAGAAAAACGCTTTTTAAAGTCCCTCTTCTAGCCGCGCAGCGGCGGTTGGAAGAGAGATTTAGGGTGAGGGCCGAATTCGCCAACAACATCTGTTGTGCCTGTTTCTTAGATAATGCCTGCATTGTCACTACGAATTTTGCTCCCATTGGCGCGGTTGCGTGACGAAGAATGCCGCCACCATGGGCACCATCACCGCTACTGCGCCCACCAGCAGCGAGACGGTATACGTCCCCGTTGCGTCAAAGCTCAGGGAGAGCAGCAGCGGGCCCGCCGCCGTGCCTGTGACGCCGAGCGTTTGGACAAAGCCGCGAATTTCGCCCAGGTGCCGCCGTCCGAACAGGTTCGCGTATACTGCGCCATCGAACACGCTGCCCATGCCATTAGACATAGCAAGTAGCACTGCCCACAGCGGCAGCGTCCAGGCACCCACCCCAATAAAGGCACTCAGCACGAGTATCGACGCCAGTGCCGCCAGTTCCAGTACCCGCACATAGGACGGGCGCAGTCGGTCGATGAGGAAGCCCGCTAGCAGTGTGGCGAAGCCCGCCAGCAGCAGACCATTCGCCAGCCACTCTGCTGCGACGTCCGCGTCATAGCCCGCACCCGCGAACAGTGACTCCTGATGGAAGATAATGCCCGTGAGGAACGCCGGGGACATCATGCCGCCGTAGGCGAACACCCAGAAGATGGGCAGGCGCACCACATCCCGCAGCGGATAGTTAACCTCTGGCACCGCCCCAACCGGAAAATCGGTATCGTCTGCGTCCGTCATCGCCTCATCGCGGATCTTGCTGGGTTTGTCGCCGTCCGGCAGCACACCAAACAACTCGGGTGTTTCCCGCAGCAGCAGCCCCAACATTGGCAGCGCGATAACCGCGATGCCCGCCGCCAGAATCAGCCAGACGGTGCGCCAACCGTATGTTTCCAGCAGTCCCTGGATAAACGGAATATACCAGCGCTGGAACAGGCTGAAGCCGATGAGCGCAAATGCCATCACGCGCCCGCGCATCCGCTGGAACCAGTTCGCCACTGCCGTGGAGCCAATGAGGAACAGCGACCCCTGCCCTAACCCACGAATCAGGAAAAAGCCGACCATCAGCATGGCAAGGTTGTTCACCAGGGACATGTACAGCAGCGCTAGCACGAACAGCACGCCAATGACGATGCTCATGAAGCGTGTGCCGTGTTTGTCCACGCGGTTGCCCACAAATGTTAGGGTGAGCGAGGCGATGAATGTGCCCACACCGTACAGCGCAGAGATCGTGGAGCGGTTGTCTAGCCCGAACTCGGCAATCCAGAACTCGTTAAAGCGGGAGATGCTGGCGGTTTGCCCCGGCATCGTTGCGGAGAAGGCGACCGTAGCGGCGAGCCACACAATCCAGCCGTAGTACACTGGTGAGCGGTTGACAATCGAACTGGGCTTGGCAAGTGGGGTGGTTTGCACGGCGTTTCCCTGGTGGATGATGAGCAGGCAGCTTGCCCAGTGTATGCGATCTGGTGAGTGGCGGCAACAGGGCGACGGGTCGGTAGGGGTGCCGCATCAGGCTAAAAGCCCGATGCTAGTATTGGCGGCAAGAAACAGCTAAAGCCGTTTGCACTTGCCGCTTCGTACATCTGAAACCATTTTGGTCTAGATCAGACTGCAAACAAATCCGCGACCTCCACCTTGAACCCTGGCAGCACGTCGCTGCCATCCACCGTGTCATTTTCCGCCAGCATGGTCACCGAGTTGCCGTCCGTCGCAAAACCGGACGGGGAGAACCGCGTCCCTAGATTGGGGCATGTGATCGGTGCGTATAAATCTGGCGTGACGCGCATGGCACGCAAGACCGGGTCAATTGGCAAAAACGATACACTCCGGCAGACCCGATTCCACGATTACATTATTCGCAATGACCATGAATTGAATGATATTCGTGCCTACGTGTTGCATAATCCGGCATGGTGGCACGCGGATACCTTCTTCGCAGATTAGCCTTTCAATTCACACCAAGGCGCAGCAGATAGTACGGCGTGCAGCCCACTTTTCTAATCATTAGAACTGCCCGCCTTTCGCGTACCCCTGTGATACAATGCCAAATCACATAACAGGAACGCAGTAAGCTTGCACTGGATGAAACAGAAGGGCTATTATCGTGAGCGAAGTCACCAAGCACACGCTACAAAATGGCATGACGGTGCTGCTAAAGGAAGTGCACAGCGCACCCATTATCACCTGGATTGTGATGTACCGCATTGGCAGCCGCAACGAGCGCACTGGCATCACGGGCATCAGCCACTGGGTAGAACACATGATGTTCAAGGGCACAGACCGCTTTCCAGCGGGCGAGCTGGACAAGGCAATCGACAAGATGGGTGGGCAGTGGAACGCCTTCACGTCCAGTGACTACACCGGCTACTACGAAACACTCCCGGCGGATAAGATCGAACTAGCGCTGGAACTAGAAGCAGACCGCATGATTAACGCACGCTTCGACCGCGACGAGGTTGAGTCCGAGCGCACGGTGATCATCAGCGAGCGCGGCATGTACGAAAACCAGCCTACGTTCTGGCTGAGCGAAGAAGTGACTGCCGCCGCCTTCCGCGTACACGGCTACCACCACGAGATCATCGGTGACCTGGCAGACCTGCAAACCATGACCCGCGACGACCTGTACACGCACTACAAAACACACTATGTGCCGAACAACGCGGTCGCCGTGGCAGTGGGTGCGTTCAACAGCGACGAGATGCTGCAAAAGATCCGCGAGCACTTTGAACCTATCCCCGCTTCACCCGACCCGGTACTGTTCAACCGCCCGGAGCCACCCCAGCAGGGGGAGCGACGGCTGCAAGTGGTACGCCCTAGCAACACGGCTTTCGTGGAGATTGCCTACCACGCGCCGCCGTCCACCCACCGCGACTGGTTCGCACTGCGCGTGCTGGACGCCGTGCTGAGCGGTCCGGGCGGTGGCATTGGCAACAAGACAAGCCGCTTGTACCGGGCGCTGGTCGAGAGCGAACTGGCGGTGAGCATCTACGGTGGCGTGCGTGAGAGCATTGACCCCTACCTGTACGACTTCTCCATCGTCGTGCGCGACGGGCAAACCCCGGAGGCGTGCGAGGCGGCATTCGACGCGGTGATTGACGAAGTGCTGGAAAACGGCATCACCGAAGAAGAACTGACCAAGGCGAAGAAGCAAATTCGGGCGGTGTTTGCGTACAACACAGAGCGTGTTACATCACAGGCATTTGCTTATGCTCGCGCAGAGAACTTCGATAGCTACAAGTGGGTGGACGACTACCCGGAGAAAGTGGAAGCAGTCACGCTGGGCGACATCCACGACGCCGCCCGCCGCTACCTGCGCCGCTCGAACCGCACGGTGGGTTATCTCATCCCGCAGCAGGAGAGCGAAGCCGAGGCGCTGGCAGGCGAAGCGGAGATGGAGGCAAGCTTGTAATGGCGACAATTGACTTTGAACAGGCGCTCCCTTCCTCGGAGAGCATCGTCCGGGAGGAACTGGACAACGGGATTGTGGTGCTGGTGTACGAAAAGCCGAACGTGCAATCCGTGGTGATGACCGGGTCGCTGCCCGCAGGCAGCATCTACACCACGCCGGAGCAAGCCGGGCTTGCCAGCATGACCGCTGACACGCTCATGCGCGGCACGCAAACCCGCGACTTCAACGCGCTGCACACCGAGCTTGAAATGCTGGGTGCCGACTTGGAAGTGGACGCCGGGCGCTTTAAGTCCGGTTTTGGGGGTAAGTCCCTGGCAGAAGACCTACCCACGCTGGTGAACCTGCTGAGTGATGTGCTGCGCAACCCGGCATTTGCAACCGAACAGGTGGATCGGCTGCGCGGAGAAATCCTCACAGTGCTGAACTACTACCAGCAGGACACGCGCTACCGGGCGCGGCGCAGCTTCTACGAAACGCTGTACCCGGCAGATCACGTCTACCACGCCAGCACCAGCGGCACGATTGAAACGGTTAGTGGGTTCTCCGCCGATGACCTGCAAGCGTTCCACAGCAAGCACTACGGTCCCAAGGGCATGGCGCTGGTAATCGTCGGCAACGTGACCGCTGCCGCTGCGATTGATGCCGTGCGTGAGGCGTTTAGCGACTGGCAAAACCCGGATCAGCCGGAGATTGCCGCCGCGCCCGCTGCGCCCGTTATAGAAGCAACGCAGCGTACGTTCACGCCTGTGCCGGGCAAAACCCAATCCGACGTGGTGATGGGCTTTGTGGGTCCTTCCCGCCACGCCGATGACTTCCAGGCAGCGCGGCTGGCAAACGCGGTGCTGGGTCAGTTTGGCATGATGGGGCGCATCGGTGCGGTGGTGCGCGAGGAAAAAGGCTATGCGTACTACAGCCGCAGCGGCATCGAAGGCGGGCACGGACCCGGTGCGTGGTCGGCGTTTGCGGGCATCAACCCTGCCAATGTCGAGGAGACCATTGACGACATCACGCATGAGTTCAAGCGCATTGCTAGCGAACCCGTGAGCGATGACGACCGGGACAACGTGCAATCGTACTTTACGGGCAACCTGCCGCTGCAACTAGAAAGCAACGAGGGTGTTGCCAGCACCATCCTGCGCATGGAAAGCTACGACCTGGGGTTAGACTACTTGCTCAGCTACCGTGATTCTATCCTGGGGCTGACCAAGGACGACCTGCTGCAAGCGGCACAGCACTACATTGACGTAGACAAGCTCACGATTTCCGTGGCAGGTCCCGGCGAGGGGTAGTCCTCCACATACAGCACAACCACAATTGAGCCACCTAGCCCATATTGCCGTTGGCAGTGTGGGCTATACTACGCACATTGAGATCACTGAGCACTTCATCGTAGGGAGGTGGCATGTTCCGACGGCAACGACGCACAACTGAGCGTGTACAGCGATGGCTGCTGGTGCTGACAGCGCTCTTGGGCAGCATGGGCGTGATCTACTGGGCGTGGCGCAGGTTCTTTGTCCACCTACCATCGGGGGATACCGATCACCGCGACGTGCAACGCCTCGAAGACGGCGTCGGACCCATCGTGTTTCGGCGTTACTGGGTAGAGATCACCGGGTCGGATTTGTCCAACACGCAACTGATGGAGCGCATCCAAAGCAACCTCAACGATTTTGTTGCAGAGGAACTCGCATACTTTGAGCCAGAAGAACAGCACGAGTCCCCGACAGAGCGCATTGCCGCTGTGGTTGCGAAGGGCAAGGACTTCTTCATTGACATCGCTGGACCGTGGAATGGTCCCGTGCGTGTCGCTCAAGTGTCACCGACCGCGTTCACATTGGTCACGCTGGACGGGCACCTGGAGGCAGGTGAGATTTGCTTTCGTCTGGTCGATGATCCGCACAAGTCCGATACCATCATCTTCGAAATTTTCTCATTCGCCCGTAGCAGAGACGTCAACGTTCACATCGCCTACAACGTTTTGCATGGGGCGAAGGTCGCACAGACCTCCATGTGGGTGATCTTTTGCAATAAGGTGCTGGAATGCAGCGGCGGGGAAACCCGGCAAGGCGTGCAAACGCTCACGCAAAAGGTGGTGTACCCAACTGCCACCCAACCAGAGGATGGTTGGCGCACGTATGAGGCAGACCTCAAATCCTTCCGCGAAGCATCACTGAACTTCAATATGGGTGACAAATCATACGCGGATGATGCGTCTTGGCAATACGATGAATATCGTGCTGTACTCCCACCGGAGACCATGGCACCGCCGGGGTTCAGTGTGTGGGAAGCGGCAAAGGATATTGTCGAGCGCTACGAGTTCCCCAGCCCTTCCATAGTACGCGGCTACTATCGTCCCGAGTCACCGTTGGAAGAGCGGATTATCGTTATCGAAGCGTATTTCTGGTTCTTCAAATTTGTGTTTGGGCTGCGTGTCCACGACGTCATTGACGAAGAGCGCACTGACGACGAACAGGGGCGCGCGCAGGTGGTCGGCTTCAGCTACCGCACCCTGCAAGGGCACTTCGAGATGGGCGAGATGTGGTTTGAGGTGTGGCACTTCGTTGAGGTTGACCGGGTAGAGTTCCGCATTCGTGCCTACTCTCAGCGAGCGACGATTGACAACCTGTTTTACCGGTGGGGCTTTAGCATGTTTGGGCGCTACATGCAGCAGCGTTATGCCCAGCTTGCCTTGCGCCGGATGCAAGCGCTTGTCGCGGTTCGTATGGACGATGCCCGCCATAGGATACAGGATGAGACTCTTGCCCCAGACGAACCGATACGCGACTCTTAAAGCGCCGCTGGGGAGTTAACATTTGTACACTGTGCTAGGTTGTGTTGACATTTCAACGCATCCAAACGAGAGCGCCGACAAAGTGGA
>CAYVGI010000184.1:0-7908 GCA_964451095.1 uncultured Anaerolineaceae bacterium | reverse complement strand
TTGGCTCATGTAATTGACCCTCACTAAATTTTCCCTTGAGTATGTGGTGCAAATTAAGCTTGCATAATCCATTGTAATGCACAATTCGCGTTTGTCTACTTAACCTTGATGAATTTAGAATTAAACCAAACACCAGCTTAAGTAAAAAAAGGGTAAAAATAGATGTTATCAGTGCAATCGTCATTGCAGCATTAAGCTAAATTGGCTACATTTAAGTAAATTTGCATAATCATGCAATTTTTTCCCAATTATCGTCAATTAATGTTGCTATTGCAACAAGTAGGGTACTCATGAGAACACTCCCCATTCGTACACGCATTCTTCTAGTGATCCTGTTCAGCATTATTGTGCTCGTTACGGCACTCGGAACGATCAATTTTATTCGGCAGCGTGCCATCATCATCGAGTCCGAACGCGCACTCGCACTCACCGTTATCGAAAACATCAACGATGAGATCGTACAAGCAAGTGTGCTAGCCGGTTCCCTCGCTGCCCCAGATGACGCAGATGGCATGGCTGTGCAGCTATCCACGGTAGATTCGCGGGTTCCTGAACTGCTGGAGGGCAGCTTCGACTTCATCGCCGTGGTCGACGATGAGGGATACGTTTTTTCAAGCTCGGAGCCAACGATTATTGACGAGACACGCCCGGAGTTTGCTAACCTCACCCCGGACGAATCGACTATTCGAACCCTGGAAACATTTGATGATGTTCTGGTGACTTCAGCCACATTCAACACCCCCTTCGACGATAACCTGCCAGACTACCGCATTGTCGTTGGTGCCGCCCTGGAACCCATTAGCGAACGCATCCAGCAGGGTATTTTCACCTTGTTAGCCGTTGTGGTTGTCGGTGCGGTGGTGTCCTCACTCGTCGTGTATCTGCTGCTCCAGCGCACAATCGTTGACCCGATTGTGAACCTGGCAACTGTGGCAAGCAGCATTCAGGAGGGTAACCTCAGCCTACGCGCAGACGTGACAAGCGACGACGAAATCGGCAAGCTCGCATCCAGCTTTAACTCCATGACCAATCAGCTAGCCGCTTCCATTAGCACGCTGGAGCAGCGCGTTGAGGAACGTACTGCCGAACTGGTTGTAGCGAGAGACGAGGCACAACGCGCTAACGACGCCAAAACGTCCTTCCTGGCAAGCACATCCCATGAGCTGCGCACCCCCCTCAACGCGGTAATCAACTACGCCAAGTTAATCTCCACCGGGCACTGGGGTCCTGTGACCGACGAGCAGACGGAAGCCCTGGACACAATCGCGCAAAACGGTCGCTACTTGCTCAATTTGATTAACGACCTGCTGGACATGTCCAAGATCGTAGCCGGGTCGCTAGAGATCTTTAAGAGTGATGTTGACCTGAACGCAGAAGTTGCTGAGGTCATCAAAATTGGGCAAACGCTGGTGGAAAATGAGGATGTGGAGTTCATCACAGAAATCGACCCCGATTTGCCGCCAATGTACGGTGACGGCGTGCGTATTCGCCAGATCATGATCAACATGGTATCCAACGCGTGCAAATTCACAGAGTCAGGGCATGTGAAGCTGACGGCATCCGCCAAGGATGGGCAGTTCGTATTCAAGGTGGAAGATACAGGCATCGGCATCAAGCCAGAGGACTACGACGCGGTGTTCACCGCGTTCCGGCAAACCGAATCCGGGCTTCTCAAGGGCAAGGGAACGGGTCTTGGGATGTCTATCTCTAAAAACCTCGCACAACAACACGATGGTAAGCTGTGGTTTGAGAGCGCCTACAAAAAGGGGACAACGTTCCACCTATCTTTGCCATTAAACACACAACCTGAACCCGTATCATCATCGGTTGTGCACAGCCCTGCTTAATCGCTATTATGTAACACGAACTTACAAGCTTCCCATCGCCTTGCTGCAAAACCACATTTGATGGGAAGCGCCAACACATAGTACATCTGTTCACGATGACATGGAGCAAAACATAATGATCCTAAGGGGCAAAAAACTGTTGATGTTTGAGGACAATATCGCAAACATCACCGTGCAAAAAGCTTACCTTGAAAAAGAAGGGGCACAGGTTCGCCTGTTCCTCGGTGGGACTGTAGACGCCATCATCGAAAAAATGCCCATTGATTTGATTATCATGGACTTGATGCTGCCCGGTGGTATGGACGGGTTCGACTTTTTTCAGGTCATCAGGAATACACCCGAACTAGCCTCCATCCCGATTATCGCCGTTTCCGCGATGGATGCTTCCCTGGCGGTATCAAAATCCAAGGCGCTGGGATTCAACGGCTTCATCGCCAAACCCGTTGATGTCGAGCAATTCCCAAATCAGGTCGCGTCAGTTATCGCCGGTAATACGGTTTGGGATGCGAATCGCCGCTAGTGAACGGTGCCCCAACGTTGCGTGCTCTAGTCACGTGATGGGGCACTCACTACGGTGAGGGAGTGGGCGTTGCTCCCACCTCGCCTGCAATGGCGGTTGCTGTCTGCGTGAGGATTGCTTCAACGGTGGGGGCAAAGGGTTGGAAGGCAGTTGCACCCACGGCAGCGGTCTGCGTGGCGTTAGCAATTCCTAGCACATCCGGCAGGACATTGTTGTCCGTCGGGGTGCGATCGCCCACGGTAATGCTCGCGGAACTCACAATCGTCTGGCGGTTGTCGTCGCACATCTGCACAAAAAGCTGCTGCTGCCCCACACCAGGGAAGCGATAGCGCTGTTCGTTCGTGTAAAGCTGCCACGGGTCGCCCACATCCGCCGGGCAGGGTAGCTCGCCGGGCTGCTGGCTGATGCGAATGTAGCGCAAACCGCCAATCGCGCCGCCATCGCCAAAGCGGTTCACACGCTCATCGTGGATGTACAGCAGGACGTTCTGCGTAGGCACACTGCCCGTCAGCGAGGCGCGGATCATCGGGTCATCCGGCACATTGGGGTCTTCTGTGTCCGGCACGATGATAAGCGGCAGCACGTTCGGCTGGGAGGCAAACACGAGCACGTAGTAGTCGCGCCCGGTGCGCTCGCTCACGCCATATGCCAACCCCACCTCACGGTAGCGCGAATCGAACAGCGGCAAAAAGCGCTGGTTGCCCTGCAAAATGCGCAGGCTGGGCAGTTCCGGGGTCGGCTGGCGGGCATCGTTCAGCCAATACTCTACAAACTGCTCTGGCGGCACATTGAACAGAACCGCAGGCACAAAGTCCACAAAGTAGCCTGTAGTGTAGGTCTGATAGTTTGTGGGGGTGAGCACGCTGCTAATCGTGCCGCCGCTGCGGAACGTGAACGAGTCCAGGGTATCCAGCGAGCGCCCCAGCAACTCAGTCAGGTGATCGTCCGCGATCTGCATCAGCACTGAGTTTGGCACGAGGTGCAGCAGGTTCTCCGGCAGGCGGCGGGCGTTCAGGTCATCGAGGATGACACGCTGTTCGTCCGTTAGCCCGGCGATGTAGTCCGCCTGCGCCCCGGACGGACGCACAAAAGTGACGCACAGCGTGCCCAGGCACAGCAACATCAGCAAGCGGTAGGGTTTGATAACCATTATCTTCTACTCCGCGCCCAAAATTAAAACCAAATATGCCCGCTGTGCACTGATGGATTCTTCGTAGCCAAAGCCATAGTTATTGTACAGTGTGTGCACATCTGGCGTGCTGTTCTGCTCAATCTGGTCGAGCACGTCATCCAGCAGCACCTGCTCACCCTCAATAACAATTGCGATCAATTCGCCGCTGTAGCCGTCATCCTGGGCGATTTGCTCCACCGTGCGCCCGTCCTCCGCACGAAACAGATTATCCAGTTCAGACAGCGGCAGGTTACGCAGGTAGGTCACATGGCGGCGTGCCACATCTTGCAGCATGGCGTCTGGCGTTAGTTCTGTGTAACCGTTGGACACCCGCCAGGTGTTCAGGATAGCAATGTCGTTGATTGCCTTCTGCTGGGGCGTCGTCTCCTTGGACGGCGACAGCGTCAGGGATGCACCGTTGGTTGCTTCCGGCGGCAGATCGCCAGGATACGGATTGGCAAACACAGCGAACAAAATCACAACGACGACAAGTGCGCCGAACACACCTGCCCCCGCAACCGAGCGCGATATGCGCGGGCGCTCGTCATCGTTGTCAGGTGCGGGCGGGTTCGCCAGGTGCGGTTGAACAACGGTGTTCTGCTCCAGTGCGGCAAGGTCACCGCTCCCGGGTGCAGTAACGTCTACACCGCGCTCAGCGCTACGCGGTGTGTGTTCTGCCAGCTTATCGTAGAAGTCCGCGTCCGGCAGTTGGCGCTCGCGCACGTCTTCATACTGCGTCCGCAAGAAGATCGACCAGTTTGGCGTGCGAATCGTGCCCTCTAGCAGCATTGGGAAGATCGGTTTGCCAGCGGAGTCTGCCACGGCAATTTCACGCTGCACCCAGCGCGATGCGTCCGACGCAGGCGACATCACAATGATGAAGGCGTCACACACGGCTATCGCCTCTACGATGGAAACCCACCAGTCCTCGCTGCTTTGCAGGCGGCGGTTGTCAATCCAAACGTTAAAACCCTCATCGCGCAGCTTGTCTGCCAGCGGATGAACATATTCTCGGTCTTTTTTGCTGTAGCTGATGAATACGTGCGCCATGGTTCGCCATATCTCTGCGTTTTAGCAACGGTTTGTGCTTTGGGTACTGCCCCAGCGAGCGATACCAACTCCCAGAACGTAAGCGTACCTGAATTTGGGCAGGTGGGCAAATGAATCGTTCGCTCCAACACCGCAGTTGAATGAACATTTCTTAACATGAAAAGTAACCATTTTCACATCATACGGGTCGCTTACTATGTTATGATGATGGCAGGAGAGTGTTGAGGAATACTTGCCGTGTCTAAAGAAAAATTGCTGCACATTCGTGGTCTCATTAAGGAAAAGCGCTACGACGAAGCACGTAGCCAACTGCTGCAACTGAGCGAGCAAGGCAACCCCACCGCGCAAAAGTGGCTGGCACAGCTCGATCAGATCGCACCGCCGACGGGCAAAGCACCCGCCCCGCGCAAGAAGGCACCCAAACAATCCGACGACCCCAAATTCGACTACTCCGGCGACCGCCTGAGCCGCATCCGTGCGGAAAAAGAGGCGGTACGCGAGAAGAAACAACAACAACAGGCGACCCAGCGCAACATCGGCTGTGCGCTGCGCGGCTGCCTGCTAATCGTCATTCTAAACGTGATCTTCTTCCTCATGCTGCCCATGCTGCTGGTGGCAGGGCTAACATCCGATAGCGCCCAGGCACAGGAGATCACGACCGGCGTGTTCACGTTCGTGAGCGACCAGCAGGAAAACCCGGTTGGACGCGCCGTGACGAATATGTACACCAGCACATCCGGGCAGGCGATGCAGTCCGTCATCGAGCCGCGCACCGACCAGATCTGTGACATTGCGCTGGATGCCGCCCGCCGCAACGAGCGCAACACCACGCGTGCAGAGTGCGAGCGCACACTACAGGAGGCAATGACCTGTGTGACTGACGAGTTCCATCAAGCAGAAAGCTGCCTGCGCAGCTACCTCTACAACCGTTGCATTGGGCAAGTCGGTAACAGTGCCCAAGGGCAAGCGTACTGTCGAGACTTCGTCACCACCCACATGGGACCGTGACCGTCGCCAGCACTGCCACGATGCGCTAAGATAGTGACCTGCCCGCCAAGAAACGCAACAGCGGGCACTTAACTATTGTTAGCCTACCGAGAGAGGAACCCCCCGCATGGCGGAGCAGAAACGCAAAAAGTTTGGTTTTGAAACGAAAATGCTCCACGCCGGGCACATCCCAGACCCCATCACCGGGTCGCGTGCCGTGCCCATTTACCAAACGACCTCCTACGTGTTTGAAGACACAGACAAAGCAGCACAACTCTTTGAACTAAAGCAGTACGGCAACATCTACACGCGCATCAACAACCCCACCACCGCCGTATTTGAGGAGCGCGTCGCCGCGCTGGAAAACGCAACCGGCGCACTCGCTACTGCCAGCGGTATGTCCGCACAGTTCACCGCCATGATGACGCTGCTGGAACCCGGCGACGAGATCGTTGCGTCGTCGCACCTGTACGGCGGCACCGTGACCCAGTTCACGCACACGTTCAAGAAGATGGGCATCAAGGCACACTTCGTCGACCCAACCGACATCGAAAACTGGGAAGAGGCGATCACGCCCAAGACCCGCGCCCTCTACGGGGAGACGATTGGCAACCCGCAGGGCAGCGTGCTCGATATTGAGCGCGTGGCACAGCTTGCCAACGCCCACGACATCCCGCTCATTGTGGACAGCACCTTCGCCACGCCGTACCTGTGCCGCCCCATCGACTGGGGTGCAACGCTGGTCACCCACTCCGCGACCAAGTTCATCGGCGGGCACGGCAGTTCTATCGGCGGCGTAATCGTAGACTCCGGCGCGTTCGACTTCAGCAAGTTCCCGACAATTGCCGACCCCGATCCCGCCTACCACGACCTGAAGTTCTACGAGACGTTCGGGCACTACGGCTTTTTGATGAAGGCGCGGGCGGTCACGCTGCGTGACGTGGGCGCAGCGATTTCGCCGTTTAACGCCTTCATGCTCATCCAGGGGCTAGAAACGCTTTCCGTGCGGATGGAGCGCCACGTCCAGAACGCCCAGGCTATTGCAGAGTTCCTCAACGACCACCCCAAGGTGGCGTGGGTCGCCTATGCCGGGCTGCCGGATAACAAGTTCCATGCGCTGGCGCAAAAATACACCCCGCGCGGACCGGGTGCCATCTTCACGTTCGGCATCAAAGACGAGAATCCGCGCCAGGCAGGTAAGACGTTCATTGAGTCGCTGCATCTGTTCTCTCACTTAGCAAATGTGGGGGACGCCCGCAGCCTGGTGATTCACCCGGCTTCCACCACGCACCAGCAGCTTAGCGAGGCAGAACTGGAAGCAGCAGGTGTTGACGCGGGCATGATTCGTTTATCGATTGGACTGGAAACAACGGAGGACTTGTTATGGGATTTGGACCAGGCCCTGCTGGCGACGTCAGCATGAACACGGTTCTCGATGAAGAGAGCCGCCAGAAGTATCAGAACCCGGCAACCGTGCGCAACATCCTGAACCGCACAAAGACGATTGCCATGGTGGGCCTCTCGCCAAAGAGCGAGCGCCCCAGCCACTTTGTGGCGACCTACCTGCAATACGAGGGCTACCGCGTTATCCCGGTGAACCCACGCGCCGATGAAATCCTGGGGGAGAAGGCTTACCCGGACCTGCTTTCCATCCCGGATGACATTGCGGTGGACATGGTGGACGTGTTCCGCCGCCCGGAGGAAGTGCCGGAGATTGCGCGGCAGGCGGTGCAGATTGGCGCAAAGTCTTTGTGGCTGCAACTGCGCGTGGTGAGCACCGAGGCGGCAGAGATTGCCACCGAGGGCGGCATGGATGTGGTGATGGATCGCTGTGTGAAAATAGAACACGGGCGTTATAACGGCAGCCTGCACTGGGTCGGCATGAACACCGAGATTATCAGTGCGCGGCGCGGCCAGCGGTATTTTTAGCCCTCACCCCAAACCCCTCTCCAACATACAAGGGGCTTTTTCGCCGCCCGATACCCGATTGGTTCTCCCCCTTCTCCCGGTGGGAGAAGGGGGCCGGGGGGATGAGGGCCACCACACCCCCGCAAAATTTGCCGCGACCCGCCTGCGGCGGGACAGAGGGCGGCTGCGCCGCCGAGCGCCAGAGATTCAGAGTTCAGAGGTGCAGAGTTCAGAGTTCAGAGTGCGCTAATAGGGGCAGCAACCACCAACCGCAAACCGTAAAGGTTGTAATCGTCGTGAGGATCGTCGAAGTTGCGATACGACGCGGCGGCAGAACCCTGATTGTAATCGAAGGAACCGCCCCGCAGCACCTTACTCTTACCACTATCAAAACTATCCACAATAGATGGGTCATTCTTGTCATT
>CAYVGI010000183.1:0-8116 GCA_964451095.1 uncultured Anaerolineaceae bacterium | reverse complement strand
GTTTGTTCGTCAAATTGTGCAGCGCCCAAGTGCGCGCCGGACAGATTCGCAATCCCCAAGTACGCGCCGGACAGATTCGCAGCCACCAAGGACGCGCCGGACAGATTCGCAGCCATCAAATGCACCCTAGACAGCGTGCCATCTTGCAAAATGCCCATCTCGCGTGCCTCTTCCGCCGCACGGTAGCCCTCCTCCGCACTGGGGCTGCGCAGCTCCCGGATGATGCGCTTAATGTCCTGCTGGCGCTCGCGTGCCTCCTGGCGGCGGCGGTTAATCTGGTCGATAATCACGACGGTGATGCCAATGCCAAACACCTCCGTGACGATGTTCACCCAGAAGCCGAGTCGGTCTGGCAGTACGGCGAAGCGCTCAATCAGCAGCAGCAGCACCTGGGATGCAATCACCAGCACCAGGAACACAGTGACAGCCGCAAAGGTGATGTTGTACCAAAACGGGTGATGGGCGTAATGCTGGTTAAACCGCTGGATTTGTTTGCGCAATGGTCACGCCCTCCCAGGGCAAACACACGACAGGCATTCATTATGCCATGATATAGCGATCCCGCTGTAGGGGCGAGATGAATCGCGTCGCATTGGTGTCAAGTGAACGGTTTGTCCGCTGTGGGTTGAAAACACCACAGCTAGCTCATGCCTGCGGGAAGCACCTAAAGGCGCTTGCCCCGCCCATTTTAACGATTTTCCAGCCCTAAGCTGGCACACAAGCGGCAGGTGCAAACGGATTCATCTGTTTCCTGCCGCTAGCGTATACGCGTTGGGCTTTCAGCCCAACGTGGTTGATCGCTTAACTTGACACGTGTGGGGCGAGATGAACCTCGTCCCTGCTCACGGCAGCCACGCCGGTGCGAACTCATCGGCGGGGGTGTGTGCTACTGGGCGCACCTGCCCACTGGCAAGCTCCACTACATACACATCGCCGTGGAAGTCGAACACCACCCAGTGTCCATCTGGCGACACATCCAGCGAGTTCGCCCGGTAGATGCTCAGTTGGCGGGATGCCCCGGTGGTCACGTCCACCGCGTAAATACCCTCTCGTGATGTGTAAATCACGGTTTTGCCGTCCGGAGAGAAGTCCACGTCGGTGTAGCGGGCACGCACCGTTGCCAGTTCGGTGGCGCGGTTGGTTTGCAGGTCGTGCAGGTACACCTTGGCGTTCACATTGGCAACATCACGGGCGTTGGGGATGGTCGCGTACACCAGCCGCTCCCCATCCGGTGACCAGTCCACGCGCAGCACGTCCGCTTCTGCACCGAGGTAGCGCTGCTGCCCCGTGGACTCGCAGTACACGCCCAGGAAGTAAATCCGTGTAGTAAACGCCAGGCAGTCCCCATCCGCAGACCACGCAATGTCCGGCGGGTAGGAGCCAAGGTTGGTCGTGTCTGTCTCGCGTGTGTGCGGGTTTACGGTTTGCACCATACCCGCATCAGATACAAACGCCAGCCGCCCCCCGTCTGGTGACCAGACGCCGTGCCCGCCGCGCCGCACCAACTGAATGGACAGGCTGCGCGGCATGTCGTGCAGCACAATGGCACCGTTGCGGTCATAGCTAATCACGCCGGGGTAGGGCAGCGCTTGCACCGCCACAACCACCACGCCCATGCTCAGCAGCAGGCACAGCCACAACATTGCCACCCCACGCACAAGGAAACTCATGCTAAAACGGTGCCCACACCGGGGCAACCTCGCTGGTGATAGTGTGCGTCACGCGCTGCAACTCACCCGTAGCAACCTCCAGCACGTACACATCCGCGTTGCCCGCCACATACGTCAGGAACACCACAAAGCGCCCATCTGCGGACACATCCGGGGCAAAGGCACCTGCCAGCGGGGTAGGCAACTGGCGCTGCACCCCGGTTTCGATCTCCAGCATCACCAGCTTATTGATGTCCTCCTTATGGGTGGTATAGACGAGCGAGCGTCCGTCCGGAGTGAAGGACATTTTGAACTTGGCGGCACCGTCGTCGGTAAGCTGGGTGTGGGTTCCGGTCTCCACATCGTAGAGGAAATAATCGTACAGCGGCGGGGAGCGCAAAATGCCGTTGTACACCAGTGTGCGCCCATCAGGTGACCACGCGACGTGGTTGGTAGCGTAGGGAATGTCGATCTGCTGGGGTGCCGGGTCATCTGTACAGTATGTGAACAGGTCACCCGCTGATGTAAACGCCAGGCAGCGCCCATCCGGCGACCACGCAAAGGCATTGGCAATGGACGGCAGCGCGTCCAGGTGCTCACGGGCAGATGTGCGTACATCCAGTGTGTAGGTGCCGGGGCGGGTGTAGTGCACACTCTGGAAGGCGACAACCTGACGATTGGTTTGCCACGCGGTGTAGCCGCCCACCCCCGGAATAAGCAGCGCCGTCAGACCCCGGTCAATATCGTGCAGCATCACGCCCTGCCTTGCGCTGTAGCTCACGCTGCCTGTGCTGGGCAGCAGCGGCGCCCCCCACACCGCCACTAGCATGAGTGCCAGCAGCAGCGCCCATAACCCCACCACACGCCGTAACATCACCACGGCACCCACTGCGGGAACTCATGGTTGCCGATGCCGTGTGTCACGCGGTGTACGCTGTCTGTTGGGAAGTTATAGGTGTAGATGTGGTAGCCCTGCCCTGGCACCATCTGCGAAAAGAGAATCTGTGCGCCATCTGGCGACCACGACAGCGACGAAATACTCTCGCCACGGAATATCTCGCGCTCGCTGTCCGTGGCAAATTCGTACATCTGCACCCGGAACTCCATGCCCGCGTTGAGGATGTAGGCAATGCAGCAGTCATCCGGGGAGAAAACGGGCGAGTAGGTGCCGAACGACAGTTCATCAGACTGCACCAACAAACGATCACGCCCGGTGTCCATGTCGTGTAGGTAGATGTGCGTGTTCATACCCTGCCGCGACGTGTACACAAAGCGGGTTGAATCTGCTGACCACGCCATGACGAGCACATTGCCAGGGTCTGCAAAGCGCCGGGTGTCGCGCTCCTGCACGTTGTACGCCCATATCTCGTCATGGATCGTGAAGCCTAACCACTGCCCATCCGGTGACCACGCAATGTAGTTTGGGTAGATGAGTGCGTCGGCAATCACCTCCTGCTGCCCACTGAACACATCCTCGACCATCAGGAAGCCCCTGCCGTCAATGGCGGGCACAAACGCCAGATGACGCCCGTCCGGTGACCATGCAATGGGGACATCCACGGGCGTGCGAATGGGACGATAGGTTGACCCACGGGAGATGTCCAGCAGTTCAACCTGTGCCATGCGCGTGTGATCGTACACGGTATAACTCACCACGCCGGGCGCTGGCAACACCGCCCCCAGGCGCAGCACCACTGCCACACCACCTAACGTCAGCAGCAGTAAAACCCCACTTGTGCGTGCCCACAGCCCGAACATGGCACCTCCAAAACAACGCTTGCATTGCACATCACCCGGCAACGGGTTAGAAATACACTACCACACCTTACAATCACTGTAGGCAAAGCAAAGAGGAGCGAACTCACACATGGCGTCCAGCAGAGAAGTGCAGAATGCACTCAGCCGCTTCCGCGAACAGGTCGCCCGGGCAAACAAAGAGGTCGAAGATGTTATCGAGTTGATCCAGCAGCTAGAGGAAGCGTTGGAGGGCTACGACGAAGACGCTGATCTGGAAATCACCCGTGGCATTCGCTCAGAGATCAAAAAGGGCAAGCGCGAGATTGACGACCTGCGCAAGTCCGTAGACCGGCTCGACCGGGAGCTATCGGACACAAAGCGCATCTACCATCACCTGTCCCGATAAAACCGTGCTGCCGGGTTTGCTGCGTAAAGCGCTGTAACCCGCTAGGCGGTTGCTGGCTCGTCCACAATTGCCTTAATCGCGTCTAGCTGGTCTCCCCGGCGGATCGCAGCAACCACGCGAGATTCCTGCAAGGACAGGTCAGCATTGTGGCTGTTTGGTGTGGGGTCATCCGTCAAACCGACGATATAGTCTGTGCTCACGCCAAACACCCGCGCCATCTCCACCAAAGAGTCTAAACTGGGCGGCTTCTCATCGCGCTCCCAGTTCCCTACAGAGCGGATGCTGACGTTTAACATCCGTGCCAGTTCCAACTGGGTCAGTCCCTTAGTCTCCCGCAAATCCCGCACGCGCTTTCCTAGCATATATCAAACTCCCGGCGTGGCGCCCAACTGCACGAAGATGAATGTAGTAGCACTGTTTTACAGCAGACGTGCACAAACGACAAGGACAGGTTGGAAAAGGGTAGGAGGAATAAATTGGGGAGTACAGCGATTGCGTTGCCAAAGCATAAAGAATACGAAATTATGCGAAAAAGCGGAAAAAGGCGTTTGCCCCACATGAAAAAAGGTGCTATATTTAGTCCGACAAGTCGGTGACAAACTACGCGAATGCTACCGAGTTGCAACGGAAGCTTAACAACAAAAACGGGTAACGAGTTTTACTTGTGAGACGTTGAATATTGAGTGGGGAAGCTCCCTAACATCCCTGGCTGCCAAACTAGTTCCTGCTAGAGAGCCTACTCAAACGCAAGGTGTCACCTACACATGGTAGGCGCCTTGTATCGCAGTTGTGATTATACCTAACGACAAGGGGTATAGCAACCGGACAAACACAGTACACTGCGATAAATGCGAGTGGGCAACCAGGTCTGTAACTGCCAATTACAGGTTAGGTGCTCTTACTCAATGTCGTTCAGCATCATGCATAATTTTCGTTATATCGAGCGGGGTAGATGCGGTGTATTTTGCCGCAGCGGACGTGCACAAAAAGTGGTGCAAATGTTCGAACAAATGTCCACCCTATTCGCACACTTTTGATATAAAGTGAAAACGACCCTGAAAAGCCTCTGGCAGGGCTGGGTCGCATTCACACATACATAACAGTGGTTAGGAGCAGCAACTCCTTATCACTGTTCAGGATACCATGAAACCGACGGCTATAAAACCGTCTCTGTGCATCGGAGCGGTTGTTAACACAAATCTAACACTAGCTTATGCATCCGCCAACATGAGCGGCAATGTATGGTTTTATGGTTCTACCTACCACACTCAAAAACTGCTAGCGGTAGCGAAAAACGCGCAGCCAGTGCGCAGCAACGCTGCCCCCCTACCCATGACAACCATTCGCCGGGCGGTGTGCTGTGCGTAATGCACTCTCCGCCCAGGCGCTTAAAGAGCGCGTTGACCTACGCGAGGTGGTTCGCCGCCTGTGGGGTGAACCGCGCCACACCAGTCCGCGCTATGACGTGCACGAGGCACGTTGGCGCCCGGACGGGAAGAATGCGTCGTTTGCCGTCTACGCCACGCACTTTAAAGACTACGGCGGTGCTGGTCAGGGCGGTGATGTGTTCGCCTTCCTGCAAGAAGACCAGAGCATTAGCTTTATTGAGGCGCTGCACTGGGTTGATAACTACCTGGGCGGCACAACACCCACCACCGCGCCAAAGACCGCGCCAACATCTGCGACGAGCAACAACGAACCCCCGCCCGCCGCGTGGCAGAACGCCGCCCGCGCTGCACTCGAACGGACACAAGCATACCTGTGGGGCGACGCCCCCGACGCCAAGCGTGCCCTCAACTACCTGCGCACCGTGCGCGGACTCACCGACGACACCATACGGGCGTCGGGGTACGGCTACAACCCACGCTGGACACCCGTGCCCGGCGCAGAACACGACACCAACAAGACATCACGCCTGGCACCCGGCATCATCGAGCCGTGGTGGTGTGATGGTGCGCTGTGGGCGCTGCGGGTGCGCTGCCGGGTGGGGAACCTGGCACACGCGCTGGGCGTGCCGGACGAACAGCTAAAGGGCAAGACCGGACCCAAGTACCTCAACCTGAGCGGCAGCAGACAAACAGGTGCCATCTACAACGGCGACTGCATCACGCCGGGCGGGGATGTGCTGGTGGTTGAGGGTGGCTTCGACGCACAGCTCGCACAGCAGCACCTACCGGGCATCGCGGTTGTGACGTTCGGCAGCGCAGCGAACCACCCCACCGGGCGGCGGCTCAAGCAACTGGGCACAGCAGGGCGTGTGTTCCTGCTGCTGGACAGCGACGAGGCAGGCATTGCCGCACAGCAGAAACTTTGTGATGCGCTGGGAAGCAAGGCAATCCCGGTCAGGTTGCCGCACAGCAAAGACGTGACCGACTTCATCGCGGCGGGCGGTGACCTGACCGCACTGCTAACCGAAACCGCCAACACACCCATCGCGGCGGAAGCGTGGTGGCGGGATGGCGTGCCGGATGACTGGCGCAGCGCCCTGCTGACGTACTTCCGTCCGGTGACGGCACCCGTGGTTGAACTCATGAACGTGGCGGCGAACCGCAAACTGCTGAACCCGTCTTCATTTACTGTGAATGATGTGCTGAGCGCCAACGATGAGTTGGGCTTTAATATCAGTGCCGGGTCTGTGCGGCGGGTGATGGCAGAACTGGAAGACTATTTTTTCGCAAAATTAGACCCTATACAACTAAATACACCTTTTGGGTACAAAACTGAGAATAAATCTCGTGGGCGGACGGCGCACGTCTACCGTTTGCTGCCGCTTTCTGAGGTTAAGCACCAGATTATGCTGTGGATCGTGCCACGGGTGATTGAAAGGCTGCACCCCACCCTACCCGACGATGTGCCCGTGCTCGCGGTGCCAACTGCGGATATGTTCGTAGTGGCGGGCTTTGCCGAGGTCGAGGCAGAGCGCATCGCGGCGCAGTTGCGGGCAGCATACCCGGACGCCTACCCTGATGAACGCCTACAAAAGCACGTCTCCGATGAGGTGGGCAAGGTGCACCACGGGTTGCAGAGCAAAATGAGCACCCCACTGCCGCAGGGATGGTCACTTGCCAACGGCAGCGACTATCGTGCTGCGTTCCTGCGGGCGACCAATGACGAGAAACAGCGCCGCTCCCGCCGCGAAATCCGTGAGTTAATTGGTGTGAGCAACGGCAGCGTGGGGGAAATGGTGCGCCGGGCGGGGTTGCAGCGCAAAGAAGCACACGGCGAGTTCGAGACGGTGGCGCTACAGCACCCGCAAAATGTGGATCGTCAGGTGGAGCGGGCGGGCTACGAGGTGGCGGGCTACCCGCGTGCGGTTGTGATCGACCACCCCAAGGGCGAGCAGGAAACGCTCATCTATCGCGGCGAGCAAACGCACGAGTTGATGTCTGAGCAGATTGCAGCGGGTGCCCAGGTGAGCGTGCGCTTCCAGGTGGCAAACCACTACGTGGAACTGAACGTGATCCCGCCGCCGAAGCCCAAAACAGACATCCCACCCCGTGCGGCGGCACCCCGCAGGCGGCGCAAATCTGCGTTCTTTGCCCCCATGCACGACCCGGTGTGGGTGGCGGGGCAGCTCGCGCTGCTGTTGGTGATGCTGGAGCGGTTCCGGTACCTGCCGGAGAAAGACGCCTACCTGTGTGTGCAGTCCGGGGAGGTGTACGAGAACCCCACCGTGGATGTGCTGCTGCCCCTGTTGTTATAACCCCACATGCGGAGCGCATAGGTCGCCCCTACAGCGCGGTTGCTCTATCATGGCATAATGAATGCACATCATGTGTTTGCCTGCGGAGGGGAGTAATCATGCGCAAACAACTCCAGCGGTTTAACCAGCACTACGACGCCCACCCGTTTTGGTACAACATCGCCTTTGCGACTGTGACCGCGTACCTGGTGCTGGTGATTGCGTCCCAGGTGATGCTGCTGCTGATTGAGCGCCTCGCCGTTTTACCAGACCGGCTAGGCTTTTGGGTGAACATCGTCACGGAGGTGTTCGGCATTGGCATCACCGTGGTGATTATTGAGCGCTTTAACCGCCGCCGCGAAGAACGACGTCGTGCGGAGGAAAAGCAACTTGAGCAAGAACGCGAGCGCCAGCGGGACATTAAGCGCATCATCCGGGAGCTGCGCAGCACAGATGACAATGAAGGGCGACGTGCGGCAGAAGAGGCACGCGACATGGGTATTCTGACCGATGGCACACTGTCAAAGTTGAACTTGCGGAGGGCGAATCTGGACGGCGCGAGATTAGAGAGTGCGAATCTGTCCCGTGCGGACTTGGGGGATGCGAATCTGTCCGGCGCGGACTTGGGGGATGCGAATCTGT
>CAYVGI010000182.1:0-8217 GCA_964451095.1 uncultured Anaerolineaceae bacterium | reverse complement strand
TAGTCTTCTAGCGTGGAGAGGTCGCCCTCTGGCAGTCCCTGTGCGCGTGCCTTGAGCACGCGCCGCATGATCTTGCCGGAGCGCGTCTTGGGGAGCTTGTCCACAAACTCAATGTTAGCAGGCACGGCAATCGGACCGACTTCCTCGCGGACGTGCTTCTTGAGCGCGTCTTCGAGTTCCTTGCTGCCCTCAAGCCCCGCGTTCAGGATGCAGTAGGCGTAGATCACGTTGCCGCGCAGCTCATCCGGCACAGCGATAACCGCCGCTTCCGCTACATCGCTATGGCTCACCAGCCCGCTTTCGATCTCTGCGGTGCCCAGTCGATAGCCGCTGACCTTGATCACATCATCAATGCGCCCAATCACCCAGATGTAACCGTCTTCGTCCTTGCGAGCGCTGTCCCCGGCGAGGTACCAGCCCTTGTCGCCGTATTCGCTCCAATATTGCTGCACGTAGCGGTCGGGGTCTCCCCATACCGTGCGCAGCATGGAGGGCCAGGGCTTCTTGAGCACCAGCTTACCCTCAACGCCGGGTTCGCACGGGTTGCCGTCATCGTCAACCACATCCACTTCGTGACCTGGGAAGGCGCGTGTAGCGCTGCCCGGCTTCAGCGGCACAGACGGCATGGGCGTAATCACAAAGCCACCGGTTTCCGTCTGCCACCATGTATCCATAATCGGGCATTTTTCCTTGCCCACAACGGTGTGGAACCACTTCCATGCCTCCGGATTAATGGGTTCACCCACAGAGCCGAGCAACCGCAAGCTGCTCAGGTCATGGCGCTCGACCCACGCATCACCAAAGCGCATCAAACCACGAATTGCCGTCGGCGCGGTGTACAGGATGCTAAGCTGATACTTTTCCACCATGCGCCACCAGCGGTCTGGGTAGGGGAAGTTCGGCGCACCTTCGTACATGAAACTGGTCGCGCCCAGAATCAGGGGCGCATACACAATGTAGCTGTGCCCGGTGATCCAGCCGGGATCTGCTGCGCACCACCACCGATCCTCATCTTTGATGTCGAACACCCATTGCAACGTCGTGGAGGTGTACACCTGATAGCCGCCGTGGGTGTGCAAGATGCCTTTTGGCTTACCAGTCGTCCCGGATGTATAAAGGATGAACAGCGGGTCTTCCGCGTCCATGACTTCGGTCTGGCAGTAGGGGGATGCAATCGGCAGGGACATCAAATCGTGCCACCAGTAGTCGCGCCCCTGTTCCATGTTGATCTCGTGCCCTGTGCGCTGGTACACGATCACCGTTTGCACGATGGGGGAGCGCTTTACCGCTTCGTCAACCACGTCCTTCAGTTTAATAACTTTGCCGCGCAGCCACGCACCATCGCACGTCACCACGACCTTGCTCTGGGCGTCCGCAATGCGGTCGGCAAGCGCCTGGTCGCTAAAGCCACCATATACCACGCTGTGCGGCGCACCGATCTTGGCGCAGGCAAGCATGGCAATCATGATTTCTGGCACACGCCCCATGTAGATGGTGACGGTATCGCCCTTTTTTACGCCCATGCTCTTGAGCACATTGGCGAACCTGTTCACCTCCCGCGTCAGTGCGGAGTAGGAATAGGTGCGCTGGTCGCCGGGTTCACCCTCCCAGATGAGTGCGAGTTTGTTACGCCGCCAGTTTTGCGTGTGGCGGTCTAGCGCATTGAGCGCCATGTTCGTCTTGCCGCCCACAAACCACTTGTAAAAGGGTGCGTCGCTGTCGTCCAGCACCGTATCCCACTTTTCGTACCACTCTAGGGTTTCTGCTCTTTGTGCCCAAAACGCTTCTATATCCTGCATTGCCTCGTTGTAGACCGCTTCATAGTCCGGCACATGCGCGTTTTTGATAATGTCTTCGCTGGGTTGGTAAACCTCAGACGCAGCTTGAATAAACTCCTGGTCTGCCACAGGGGTATCCTCCAAATATTCTAAGTAAACAATTAGCGTTTAGGGTACGGAATATATCACAGAACGCGGTGTTCCGTAATGGGATGACACAGCGGGCATCGTCCGCTCAGAGGGCAAAGTAACGCCCCCTCGCAGGAAGACACTTGGATAACGAGTGGCATTTGTGGTCATATTTAACAAAAATTCAGCGATTTTGTTGTGAATTTTGCTCTATAATTAGGGTAAACCGAGACGCAAACTTAAAACACTGAGGAACATCATGGCATTGTTGAATACACTCCAAATTGCAGTAAACCACAACATACAAGGGGAGTTGGCACACAAAGATTACGGGCTGGTTCCCGCTGCTGCCTGGGTGATGCCAGATGAGCTAAAGTCGGCATGGGCGCAGCTACAAGCAGAGTATGAATACCTGCCAGCAGATCGCTTTCTGCCGGATGGTGGGGTGTATCGCTACCGCCGCTACGATAGCTTTCGGTTTGATCCGCAAGCGGACACCCTGGAATTGCTGCCCCACGAAACCTACTTTCAGGACACGGACATCAACGCGGTAACGGGCGGCATCATGCGTGAATTCGCCCCGCTGACCACGCAAATTTCTGACAATCCGTTCCTGCAAGAGCTTATCCGCTTCGACTTTAACCAGTTCCCCACAACGCCCGAAATGCGATTGGGTGAGTGGCAGGTCGATGTGCACCTCATTCGTGTGATCGCCAGGGCAGGCGAGGCAGGGCACCCTACACCGGAGGGCGTGCATCGTGATGGCGCGGAGTTTGTGACCGTGCACCTTGCGGAACTTGATAATGTGGTGGGCGGTGAAGTGTCTATCTACGATGATGCGAAAAATCACCTGGAGAGCTTTACACTGTGCAACGTTCTGGATGCGTACTTGTTCCGGGACAGTGCTCTCTGGCATGGCGTGACGCCTGTGCGTCCCGCATTCGGTGATTTTGGGGTGCGAAGCATCCTCACATTTGACTATCACTTCATCGGCTAGCAAGTCTCGGCGCTCGGTCGTGCCAGCGGGGTTTGATCGAGCGCCGCGTTTGTGCTTGGGCAACTGGGTGCTGTGCGGTTCTTGCTTCGGTTGCGGATACTATCCCGCTAAACAAGCTTACATTTCTATATCAGTCGTGTGAGCATAGCACCGTTCACGAGATGCACTCTAGTACCCGCCCCAACACAAACCCGCAGCGGGCGGGCGGACAAGTTCAGCCACACGGCTGCCCAAGACACTCCATGTTCGGTATCCCTAACGCACTATAAATCCCCCCAAATAAGCGTATAATGAGAAAAGCTAGCGTCTTGCTACAAACCGACGCGGCTGAGCGTAAAGGGTATTAATGTAAGCGAAAGCAAAGCGATATGCATACCTATGTTGAGGGGTTCCGCATTGCCGTTACCTCGATATTCCGTAACCGAACACGCGCTGCCCTGACGACCCTGGGCATCATGATTGGCGTTGCTGCCGTGATTAGCCTGGTGAGCCTGGGGCGCGGCGTGGAGGATTTTGTCGTAAGCGAGTTCAATGAACTGGGGGCAAACATGCTGATCGTCTCTCCCCAGGAGCCAGAAGACGACAGCGTAACACGCATCGAACCACTAACAACCGGGGACGTAACCAACCTGCTAGATGACTCGATTGCGCCTAGTATTGACCAGATTGCCCCACAGTACAACGTAAACGCAACGATTACCGATGCTGGCGAGAGTATGCGGACGAATGTGCGCGGCGTGACCCCCAACTACACCGTGGTACGCAACTGGGAGCCAGACATAGGACGGTTTATCACCCAGACTGATGTCGACAGCTTCAACCGCGTGGCGCTCATAGGACCGGATGTGGTGGAAGAGCTGTACGACGACCCAACCCTGGACCCGACCGGGAACGTCGTTCGCATCAACGACATTACATTCACCATCATTGGTGTGATGGCAAGCCGTGATGACCCGTTCAACAACGACGATGGTGCCATCATCGTGCCGATTTCGGTTGCGCAAACGCGCCTTGCCACGGCAAACACACGCGGCGGTTTTGAGGTTTCGATCCTGTATGTGCAGGCACTTGATGAGGAAGCAACCTACACCGCCGAGGAAGAAATCAACGCCTACTTCGCAGCAGAGCGCGAGATTTTGCCGGATGAGGACGACAAGAAGGACTACGACATCAGCAACCAGGCGGAACAGCTTGAGATTGCCAACACCATCACTGCCCTGCTGACGGTTTTCCTGGGCATTATCGCCAGCGTGTCGCTATTGGTCGGTGGCATCGGCATCATGAACATTATGCTCGTCACGGTGACGGAACGCACGCAGGAAATCGGGCTGCGCAAGGCGCTGGGCGCACAACCACGGGATATTCTGGTGCAGTTTTTGTTCGAGAGCGTGATTCTATCGTTGGTGGGTGGTGCCATCGGTATCCTGGTGGGCTGGGTGGTAGCGATTGTCGGCACACAGCAGGTCGCGGCACTGACACTGACGGTGGACCTTGATGCGGTGCTGCTAGCCACCCTTGTGAGCACGGGTATTGGCATTATCTTCGGGCTTTTCCCGGCAAACCGTGCCGCCCGCATGAACCCCATTGACGCGCTGCGTTTCGAGTAGGAGGACTTTAACGTTACACCATGCTTACAAAACTCGCGGAAAACGTACGTATTGCCTTCGAGGCACTGCTGGACAACAAAACCCGCTCCATGCTGACGATGCTAGGCATTACCATTGGCGTCGCATCAGTGATTTTGCTGATGTCCATCGGGCAGGCGGTGGAACGCTTTGTACTCGGTGAGTTCAGCAGTTTCGGCTCCAACCTGATTATTGTATTCGGCAAGGCAAACAATGAGGTCGAAAACCAGTTTAGTGCGAGCGACGTGGAAATCTTCACGCCGCTGACAGAAGACGACCTCCAGGCGGTACAAGACCCGTTTAACGTGCCAGACGCCAGCGTTGTTGCGCCTGCCGTCGGCGTGGATGCACCGATGGAGTACGAAGGAGAGGAATACTCCCCTCAAATTGCGGGCATCACGCCAGAGTATTTGGAGGCGTACGATTTTGGCATTGGTACCGGGCAACCCATCAACCAGGATCATGTGGACAACGCTGCGCGGGTTGCGGTCATCGGCGTAGATGTTGTTGAGGAAGCTTTTGACAACCGTATGCCTATTGGCGAAACCATACGCATCAGCCGCGTGAACTTTCAGGTCATCGGCGTGTGGGAAGAGATCGAAAGCGCGATTGACCCCAACGCGAATGATGTCGTCATCCTGCCCATGACCACGGTACAGCGCAGGTTGATCTCCGAACGCACGGTAACGGGCACCTACCCGGTCACGTCCATTTCCATCAAGGCGCGGGATGCTACTGTCGTGGACGCGGTTGTCGAACAGGTGCGGACGGCGATCCGCACGGAGCGCAATCTCGACATCGACGAGGCAGACGACTTTGTGCTGTTCTCTCAAAACCAGTTACTGGACACACTCGATACGGTAACGTCGCTGCTGACGATCTTCCTGGCAGTTATTGCGGGCATTTCTCTGCTGGTGGGTGGCATTGGCATTATGAACATCATGCTCGTAACCGTGACAGAGCGCACGCGAGAGATCGGGTTGCGCAAGGCAGTAGGCGCACAGCGCATTGATATTCTCACGCAGTTCCTATTTGAATCAACAACGCTGGCACTGGTGGGTGGTGCGGCAGGCACGGTGATCGCAATTACGCTATCCGTGGTCGCAACCGCGCTGGTGCCCAACCTGGACGTTGAGGTTCAGCCAACGAGCATCCTACTGGCGACGGCAATCAGCATGATGATCGGCACATTTTTTGGTGCATATCCGGCAAACCGTGCCGCCCAACTAGACCCGATTGACGCGCTGCACTACGAATAGACAATCTGCTATATACTAATCCCGTCCTGTGGACAACACTGGGCGGGATTCTTTTTTTGCTAATAACTCCAACTAAACATGAACAACAACTCCCCTCTTTTATTAGGCATAGACGTTGGCACGACTGCGGTCAAAGCAGCGCTTTTCACCGCTGATGGAACCACAACCGCCGTTGGCGAAGCAGAGTACCCCACACAGTACATCAGACCAGGCTGGGTAGAGCAAAATGCCCAAGATTGGTGGCAGGCAACCTGCACCGCAACGCAGATTGCGCTCAACAAGGTCGATGGGGCAGCAAAGCGGATTGCTGGCATCGGTGTGAGCGCCCAGGCACCTACCCTGCTGCCCGTTGATGCCACGGGTACCCCACTGCACCCGGCGCTCATCTGGATGGACAGGCGGGCAGAGCACGAAGCGCAGGAAATCGGGGCGCAGTTGGGTGATGACGCGGTGTTTCGCATCAGCGGCAACCGCCCAGACCCCTACTACGTTGCTGCAAAAGTCCGCTGGTACAGCAAGCACCACCCCAATCTCATGCAGAAAACCGCACAGTTTTTGCAGATCAACGGCTATATCAACTATCGGCTTACGGGCGAATACACGCTAGATAACGCCCACGCGGGGCTGCTACAACTGTGTGACCACCGCACCGGCGCATGGTCGAGTGAGCTAATGGACGCCTGTGGAGCCACCCCGCAGCAGTTCCCTACCCCGCAGCTAGGGCATATTGTGTGCGGTGCAGTGACGGCACAGGCAGCAGAACAGACCGGGTTACGTGCGGGCACGCCCGTTGTCGTCGGCAGTGTGGACGGCACAGCAGCGGCACTAGAGGCGGGCGTTGTCGCACCGGGCATCGCAGCGGAGATGACGGGGACATCCACTGTGATGATGCTGCCCACCGCCGCCAACAACACCCACGACGCGCTTATCGCAGTGCCACACGCGGTAGATGGACTACACCTGCTGCTGGGCGCAATGGTGTCCTCTGGGGCAAGCCTGCGCTGGTACCGTGACCAGTTCGGCGCGGATGAGATGCAGCTTGGCGAGCGGCTCAAGCTAGATGCCTACGACTTGCTCACACAGCAGGCGGCGCAAGTCGGTGTGGGCAGCGACGGTGTCATCTTTCTGCCGTACATGATGGGCGAGCGCTCCCCCATCTGGAACACGAACGCACGCGGCGTCTTCTTCGGCTTGACGCTAGCAACACCCAAGGCAGCGATGATACGGGCGATATTGGAGGGCTGTGCGTTTGCCATGCGCCACAACATGGATGTTGCGGAAGCAGCGGGCGTCAGCTTTTCAGAGTTACGATCAGTCGGCGGGGGCAGCCGCAGCCACCTATGGAACCAGATCAAGGCGGATGTGCTGGGCAAGCGCGTAACGCTGCCGCAAACATCGGTGGGCGCACCGTTCGGTGATGCAGTGTTGGCAGGGCTGGGTGTTGGGCTGTACGACGACGCACAAAGCATTATCGACAAGGCGGTGAAAATCCGTGCAGAGTACCACCCCAACCCTGAAAATCACCAGCGCTACACCGAAATCTACGCGCTTTTCCGCAGCTTATATGAGCACCTGCGCCCGGACTTTGATCTCGCTGCGCAAATCTTTCAGCGGAACGACCGATCATGACCGACGAACTCAGCAATCGGGTTGTGCTCGTCACCGGGGGATCCAAGGGCATTGGTGCCGCCATCTGCCAGGCGTTTGCAGCGCAAGGCGCACATGTCATGCTGCACTACAACCGCAGCCAAGCAGAGGCGAACACAGTCGCCGAACAAATCCGTGCCGATGGTGGGCAGGTTTCTATTGTTCAAGGGGATGTGACGGAACCGGACGCTGCCAAGCACATCGTGGAGGCAACCGTTTCGCAGTACGGCAAGCTGGATGTGCTCGTGAACAATGCGGGCGGCATGGGCGACGGAGCCGTGGTATACACCGAAGATGCTGCCTGGGAGCACATGATCAACCTGAACTTGAGCGCGGCGTTCCGGTGTGCGCGTGCTGCCATCCCGCACATGCAAGCGCAGAGCTGGGGGCGCATCATTAACGTCACGTCACAGGCGGCATATCGTGGCTCTAAGAACCACGCCGGGTATGCTGCCGCCAAGGCAGGCATGAGCGGCTTCACCTACTCGCTAGCGCTGGAAGTAGCAAAACACAACATCACAGTGAACTTGGTTGCACCGGGACGGATTGCGACCGAACTGGTGCTCAGCCGCTCTGCTGGGCGCATGGACGACTGGATGCGTCAAACCCCGCTGCGCCGCCTGGGTACGACACAGGAGGTCGCTGCCCCGGTTGTGTTCCTGGCAACGGAGGGTGCTGCCTACATCACCGGGGCGACGTTCCACGTTAACGGCGGGCTTTACATGTCCTAGTGCAGGTTCGGAGCTAAATTGTTGAGAATAGGCTCGGTGTCAAATTGAACG
>CAYVGI010000181.1:0-8411 GCA_964451095.1 uncultured Anaerolineaceae bacterium | reverse complement strand
CTTAAGACCCGAACCTGCACTAGACCGACGTGCCCAGCGCCGCGAGGACGAGCGCCGCCGCCAGGAACGGATTGCCCGCATCCTCCGGGAGATGCGCAGCCCTAGCGCGGAGGAAGGGGCACGGGCGGTAGACGAGGCACGCGAGATAGGCATATTACAGGATGGGACACTATCAGGTTTTCATGTGAACCTACGAGGAGCAAATCTACCTAATGTGAAACTGTGGTCGGCGAACCTTCCTGATGTAAGTTTGAGCGGTGCTAATCTATCTGGCGCAGACCTAACACGAAGCAATTTATCTGGGGTAGATTTGCAAGGTGCTAATCTATCTCGAGCAAAATTGCGCAACGCATACCTTTCATCAACCTCAAATTTGTCTTGGGCAAATTTGACGAGGGCAGACCTACAAAGAGCAAATCTGCTCGGCGCTGCACTGTGGAATGCAGACTTATCTGCGTCAAATCTGATGGACACAAATTTATCCGAGGCGCAGCTTATGGAAACAGATCTGTCTCAGGCATCATTGAGAGGAGCAATGCTACTCGGAGCAAATCTAAAAAATGCCATATTTGACAATGAAACCGTATTGCCTGACGGAAGACATTGGGCACCTGACATGGATGAGATCTTTATTTCTCGCTACACTGACCCTAATCACCCGGACTTCTGGCAACCGGAGTGGGCACGTCCACCATACCAATGGTATGACAAATTTCCACCGCCCTGGTACGAAGCATGGGCAGACGAACAGCGACGCCGCGACGCCAACCCCCCGGACGACGATGTGTAGCGGCGACCGATGGGTCGCCTGTGCGTGGGTGTGCTGGGTGGGGAAAGCAAAAAGGTCGTGCCCGGCTGCCAACCCACGACCTTCATACGATGTTTGAGAACCATCGCAGCGGTGAGATGCCAATTGCCCCATCTGTCTACCCCGGCTATAATGAAGAATGAGTATAGTTCTTCATTTTGTGTGCGCTTTTTCACACGGAATGCCGTGGCGGGGGTAGTGTTTGCAGCACTATTCCCGCTTTTGGGTGGTGCACTTGGTCAATCTCACACACCCACACTATACCCCAAAAGATGATACAAGTCAACAAGTAATCTCTTAGATGATTTCGTCTGGATTTAAAAACCATGGGATTTATTCGCGGTGACCGGATTATTGAATTGCGAGAAGCGCAGGGGCTAAACCAGAAGCAGCTTGCAGACCAACTAGAGATAAGCGCGAATCAAGTCTCAAAGTATGAGTTGGGCAAGGGAGAGCCGTCGATAGAGGTGCTGATGAAGCTGAAGCGAAAGCTCAACACGACGGCGGATTATTTACTTGGTGATGCAAACGTGCCGCAGAAACACCCCTTTGATGAATTGCCCGAACTGGAATATGAGGTGCTGCGGCGCATCCACGGGCGGGACGAGGCTTTCTTGCAAAAGCTCATCGCCGTGCTCGATATTCTGTAGCCGGCTCCCCCGCAATTCCCCTTCTGCTGTCCGGCTCAGTCGCGCCCCGGGTGCCCCTGCGGACGACACCCAGGTATTTATCCCCACCACGCCAACATCCCCGCCAGGGCATTTCCCGGCGAGGACTGCGTTGGCTTCGTTTTCGGGTCGGGGCGCTGCGGAATGCGGGCAGTGTTTCAACTCCCCCGCCGGGCGGCTACACCGCGACTGCTTCCACAATGCTGCCCGGTGATGCCGTGCTCACCACACGCTGCATATCAAAGCCCGTTTGCGTGAGCACCTCACCGTACTCTGCGGCGGTGCGCTCCAGCCCACCCGTTACCGTGAGCATCGTCAGGTCAAGCAGCTTGCCGAAGTCGGGCTGGTTGCGCTCGGCAAGCACCGTCTCTACCAGCAGCAGCTTGTCCCCCGATTGCATTGCCGCACGAACGTTGCGCAAAATCTGAATCCCGCGCTCCACGTCCCAGTCGTGCACAATGGATGACAGCAGGTAGGCGTCTGCCCCGGTGGGCACAGACTGGAAGAAGTCACCGCCGACCATCTCGCAGCGCTCGTGCAGGTGGGCGGGCATGTGCGTTTTCGCCTCCTCAATCACATGCGGCTGGTCAAACAAAATCGCTTGCATGTTCGGGTACTTGTTCAGGATGAGTGTGAGCAGCGTGCCGTTGCCGCCGCCAATATCTGCCAGCTTGGTAATGCCGGAGAAATCGTACGTCTCCACCACGGCGAAGTGCGTCTGCGCGATGTAGTCCGTCATTGCCTCGTTAAAGATGTGGCTGGACTCCGGGTTCTTCGCCAGGTACGGGAAGAACTCCTCACCGTAAACGTGCTGGAAGGCATTTTCACCCGTCGTAACGTTGTGCAGCAGTTCCGACCAGGAGTAGTACGTCTCCTCGCCGAACATCACCGTAAGCTGGCGCAGCGATTGGGGATGACTGCTGGTGAGAATTTCCGCCATGGGTGTGAGGTGAAAGTAACCGTTTTCATCTTCCCGGAAAACGCCAATGCTCGCCAGCGCCCGCAGCACCCGGTACAGCGACGGCGCGTGGCTGCCCGTTGCCTCTGCAATCTGCTCGATGGTCATTGGTTTTTCGCTGACGAGATCTGGAATTTCCAGCTTTGCCGCGACGTACAAACAGCGCGACACCCAATAGCCGGTAATCATCTGCATCATGGGTATAGCAAGATTCTGCTCGGTCGTAGTCATTGTCCCCTCCACGGGTTTACAAAATTAACAAAAAGGTTGCTCCCTATGGGAAGGGAGTATAGTGTATAACAACTTTAAAATTGATTAGAAACTGTAATGAGAGTTGAAATCTAATTCAATCTTCATGTTCGCAATCATTTGTTGGTTACGTAACACAAAAGCGCATAGAATCTCTCTGGCACCCCGCACGAACAGCGCCGCACGTTGCCATCTGTTGCAAACATAACCACGGGGGTAGTACCATAGCGTGCGCAAAAATCACTTCATGGAGAAAACTTGATGGCAAACACTATGCAAGGCATCGTCTTTTTAGGTGCAGAAAATATCGAACTGCGTGAACTTAACATCCCGGAACCCGGACCGGACGAGATTATTGTAAAGGTAGAGCGTGCCACCACCTGCGGCACAGACCTGAAAGGCTATGTGCGTGGGCATCGCCTGTTCCACGACGGTATGATCTTCGGGCACGAGTTCGCGGGTTATGTGCACGCGGTGGGCAGCAACGTGAACACATGGAAAGAGGGCGATGCGGTCGTCGCGGCGAACAGCGCCCCGTGCAATGTGTGTTACTTCTGCCGCCGGGGACGCCCGCAACTGTGCGTGGAAATCGAGCAGCGCATGAACTTTGGCGCATATGCAGAGTACATCCGCGTGCCAGCGCACATCACCGCACAAAATGTGTATCGCGTGCCGGAAAACCTGCCGTTCGAGATCGCTTCGTTTACCGAGCCGCTCGCCTGCTCCGTGCTTGGCGTGAACCAGGTGGGCATCGAACTGGGCGACACGGTGGTAATTATCGGCGCGGGGGCACAGGCACTCATGCAGATTCAGCTTGTGCGTGCCAGCGGTGCATCGCGCATTATTGTGGTGGGTCGCTCGCATGGTCGCCTGGAGACAGCAAAAGAACTCGGCGCAGATGTCGTGTTCAGTTCGCTTGACCATGACCCGATTGAGCGTGTGAAGGAACTGACCGAGGGCTACGGCGCGGACGTAGTGATTGAATCTGCTGGGAACCCCAAAACCTGGGAGCAAGCGCTGCTGATGGCACGCAAAGGCGGGCGCGTGTTGCAGTTCAGCGGACTGCCGGGGGGCACGCAGGTCTCGTTCGACGCAACGCACCTGCACTACGGCGAGATTACCATGCTAGGGTCGTTCCATCACACACCGCGCACCGTGGAACAATCGGTGAACTTGCTGGCGAGCGGTCAGGTGGATGTGCGCCCGATGCTCAGCGGCACAATCCCGCTGAAGGATGTGGAGGAGGGACTGCTGCAGATGAAGCGCAGCGAGGTCATCAAGCTGGCAGTTGACCCAGCGCTGAACTAACCCAGGTACGCACTCAGGGCGCGGCGGTCTGCGCCCTTGTGCTTCGTGATTCGTCAACTGCACTCGGGAGGTTCAATGGTTATCACGCTACGTGTTTTACAGGTCGCCGTTGCACTGAGCATCATCCCGATGATGTGCCTGGGAGTGATGTCCGGGCTAAGCGGCGGCGGACTCACCCCTGCGTTCCAGCGTATTGGGCAGCTTCTGCTCACACTGTCCCCGATTGTGGGTGTGGGTGGTGTGGCTGCGTCGATATTGTTGTGGCGCTGGCAGCTCCCCGTGCTTGCCTACGCTGTCATCATCATACCGTTGGTGATGTGGGTGTGGCTGATTGTGTGGTTACAGAGTGCAACGGGCTTCTTCTATTGATGATATCGGTATGCCCAGTCAGGAGATGAAACGTGGCATGGTTATCGAAAGGGATCACAGGGAATGGTCTGCCAACCCACCCCCGTGATTGATATTGCAAGCGCTTGCTGCCCTCTACCGTGTAACATCGCGCAGACGTATACTATGCAGCAGTGGCAGTCGAATCTTGTGGCAACTCCAACGGCTCTACTGCGCACATCAGTCCATGAACACGACTTCAGGCTACCAACACATCTTAAATCGAAAAATGCATCTTGTCAATATAAACCAGAATCTGCGCTAAGTATGGGGCTTCGCACCGACCGGATGATCCAACTGAGGAAGGCAATGGGTTTATCACAGTATGACCTTGCCGACCGCCTCCAACTCACCCAAAACCAGATCTCCCGCTACGAAAATCACGTTACCAACCCCACGCTGGACTCGCTTTCAGACATGGCAGCGCTGTTCAACACGACGACCGATTACCTGCTCGGTCTATCAGACATCCCCCACCCCGGCGCTGAGCCAGACACCATGCCCGCGCTCACTGAACCCGAACGGGAGATGGTAGAGATAATGCGTGAGCATGACCTGCGCACGCAGCGCAAGCTAGTGCAGGCGTTTGCAATGCTGCGGGCGGTGTGGCAACCGAACGATGGCGCTGACGACACAGGCTAGGTGTTCCTAGCTGCCGTTGTTGCGCTTGGGCACGCCCCAGCGTTCCAGGCTCGTCAAGACCTGCTGGAATGCCGCTGCCTGACCGTCCTTGGCAAGATTCACGTAGTGGATGGTGCCAATCTCCATGGCGTCGTAGGCAGCTTTGGCATCGGCGTCGCGCAGTTCGCGCAGCAGGAGTGGCAGCACGGTAATACCGAGTTCTTTTGCGCGGCGAACCTCTGCGTGCACCCACTTGGACTTCACACTTTCCGGCGTGAGAATCACATTGAAAAACGCTGCCCGGTTGATGGCGTTGGCAAGCTCCTGCCGGAAGTCCGCGCCGGGTGTGATGCCCTCGTATTCCGGGTCAACGTTGTCTACCCAAACCGCGTACCCTTCATTAGACAGGTCTCTTGCGTAGCCCTCAACGAACCCACGGCGGTCTATGCTGGCATAGGAGATAAAGATGTATTTCTCCTCGCGGGGGTTGTTGGCAGGCGGCAACACTACGGCAGGGACAATTGGGTCGGATGGAAGTGGGGTGCCGTTCAGGTGACTTTGGATTTCCGCAATGCGCTGGCGCTGCGTGGGGTTTACCTTGTCGGTAATTGGATCTAGCAGCAGCGACACCGCGTGGTTTTTGTCATCCACCATGCCATAGTCCAGGCAGCGGCGCACCAACAACACCGCAAATGTGCTGCCCGCCCCACCATACTGCACGCCATTACGCACATTGGGCACCGTGGCGAACGCCATGTTGACCAACCACTGCTGATCTTGCGTGGTCTCCGCATAGGGCGTAATCAGCCTGACTACTCCGTTGAACATATCCCGATCCAAAGTCATTGTTTTATGCCTTTCCGCTGCTGCCAAACAACTGCATCTTCGCCCGGATGACGCCTTCCATCGCTGCGACTGCCGTTTCGAGCAATGGCAGCAAGTCGAGCGTTTCGTCCGTGCTGTTCTCTCGCAGCGCCGCCACAAACGCGCCGCGCACTTCTGTGTTCACATTGAACTTGCACACCCCTAGCTCAATCGAGCGGCGGATTTGGTCGTCGGGCACGCCGCTGGCACCGTGCAAAACCAGCGGTACATCCACCACCGACTTGATCTGCGCCAGTCGGTCAAAGTCAAGTTGTGGCGGACGCGGGTACTTGCCGTGCACGTTGCCGATGCACACTGCCAGGGCATCCACTTGGGTGGTGCTCACGAATTCAATTGCCTGGAGTGGGTCGGTGTAGCGTGCTTCAAATTGCTCTACCGTTAGTCCGTCTTCTGTACCAGCGATGCGCCCAAGCTCTGCCTCGACATCAGCGCCTGCTGCCCGCGCAAACACGGACATCTCCTTGACGAAGTTCATGTTGTCCACAAAATCCAGGTGAGAGCCGTCCACCATCACGGACGAAACCCCCTCGTCCAGCGCAGCACGGATTGCAGCCCGGTCATCGGCATGATCCAGGTGTACGCCCACGGGCACCCGCGCCATCTCCGCCGCCGCGAGGCACGCATCCACCAGCGGAATGCCGCCATAAGCATACGCGCCAGGGTGCACTTGCAACATCACAGGGCTGTTTTCCGCTTCTGCTGCCCGCACCACCGCGTGAATCCCCTCCAGGTTGTAAATGTTAAATCCGCCTACGGCGTACTGCTCGTACATCGCCGCCCGGAGCATGGTTTTCATACCAACCAGCATTAACGCCCCTCCTATGCCACGCACAACAGACTGGTTTTGACCCGAATGATACCCTAAATGTGCAGATGATGCGTGCGTTATCCGCATAAATGCGTAAGGGCGAGAAAGAATCTCGCCCCTACACAAACCGAACCTAAATCCTGGTGATGCAACGACAAGCTATCGTCGCAGTTTGTCCACCAGCCGGACGAGCGTGTCCGGGTCACCCAGGGAGCCGGGTACGATCACATAACTCATCTTGGGGATAGTTGTGCCGCCGTTGCCCACCGTCCACACGGGCACCCCCGGCAGCAACTGCCCTTCCACCCTCGCGGCACGCATGTTTAGCGCCCGCACGGCAACTTCGCTGGCGGTGACACTGCCCTTCACGGCGAGGTAACGCGGGTGAGCGGTGATGCCGTTGAGGATGGCGACCAGCCCGGCGTTCACGCGCTGCGTGACAATGCGAGCGTGGGCGGGGTCCTCTGCGCCGATGATGCGCCGACTGGTGTACAGTACCACATCGTCCTGTTGCAGCGTATTTTCCAGCACTTCTGAGCAGCGGGCAACCTCCGCGTTCTGCGACTGGTCGTGCAGCAGCGATTCCACCCGCACCTCAATGCCCGTAACCCGGTCGCTTGCCAGCAGCGTGAGCAACTGCTGCGTCGCGGATGGCGTGCGTGCCCCCACAACGACCAAACCGCCCACACCCTTACCGAACGCAAGCTGCTTACGCGAAAGCGACTGCTGCGGACGAACCCCCGCCAGCGCCGACGCAAACGCCATGCCACTGCGATGTAGGAAGCGCTTGCCGTGTGCCTGTGCCATCAGTGTGCCCAGTGCGACCACTTCGGCGTCGCGCTGGGTGGCGATGTTCACCACGCACACAGCGCGATTGCTCAGCTTGCGCAACTGGCGGAAGACTGCCTGTGCCCCACCCTGCCGGATGGTTTGCAGTGAGATGGACTGCACCTGCCCTGCCGAGACGCGCCCGCCCGTCTTCTCGGCAACCCACTCACGCAGGTTAGATGTGCTGTAACCGAAGATTGAGTCCTGGGCGTATTCGGTTTCTGCTGCGGGGACGTAACCACCATCTTGCAGGATGTAGTGCACATCATCCAGGGTGACGGCACCGTTGCCCGCTGGCGCGAACAGCACCGCGTCAAAGTCGGTGTCCAGGTTGTCCATCAGCGTGTCGGTTTCCAGCGGGAAGTGACTGCGCAGCGAGACATCACCCCGGCTGACCACCGAAATGCGGTGCCCGGTTTCCTCGCTGGCAAGCTGCAAGCACTGCGCAATGTGGCGGTGCAGGGCGCGGGTGTCCTGTGGGGTGAGGTTGCGGGAGTTCATCAACACATGGAAGCTCTGCGCAGCGCTGGTGAACTGGCGCAGGAAAGTGTCGGTGTCTCGCAGCAGGGCGATGTGGGTACCGGGGATTGCCTGTGTGCCGCTGGGATCGTCATCAAGTACGATAAGCTTGTCGGTCGTCTGCGCCAGGTAATCGCGGATGTCGTCTAGCACATCCCCATCCCACTCCGGCGGCAGCCCGCTGACCAGATCATCTGGTCGGATAATTGCATTGGCTACCATTAAATGCCCTATCGTCGCCGCTAAGGGGGCGACTGCTAACAATACGAAATCTTACTAACCGTTCGCATTACAGAATATCACCTTTTGTGCCTGTTGGCAATGAATTGAAACATCTGCTAACGCCGCGTCTTCATTTTTCCGCCTTTAGCG
>CAYVGI010000180.1:0-8418 GCA_964451095.1 uncultured Anaerolineaceae bacterium | reverse complement strand
CCTGATGCCCCTGCTGCTGTTGCTGCTGCAAGTTCTGCTGGGACTGCTGAGACTGCTGTGCGCCCTGCTGCAAGTTCTGCTGGGACTGCTGTTGCTGCTGCTGCTGCTGCTGTCCCTGCTCAACTGACCCCTGGGCGTCCTGTATGTCCTGCTGTGCCTGGTTGTTGTCGCCCTGCCGCAAAGACTCTGCCGTGTCGCGGAAGTCCTGTGCTGCCTGCGGATTGGTGCCTTCGAGTGCTTCGGCGGCGCTGTCTAGCGCATCTGCCATGCTCTGCCCCTCGCTCAGGTCGGCGTCTGCTGCTGCCTCTTCAAACTCACGCAGCGTGTCGTTGAGGTCTGCGCCCTCGTCGTTTGCCTCGGCGCTCTCTGCCGCGTCTGTTTCGGGCAGTCCTTCTGCCAATGCAGACTGCGCATTTGCCATTGCCTGGCGCTGCTGCTCGAGCTGCTCTTGCAGGGCGTTTGCCTGCTCTTGCAGTTCGCTCTCGATGTCGCTCAGGGTCGCAAACGCCTCTTCCTGCGTGATGTCTGGGCGCTCTAGCGTGTCGATGCTGCTGTCCAGTTGCTCCAGCAGGTCTTCGCGTGCCTCATCACTCAGTGATGGGTCAGTCGCCACGTCCTCAGTGATCTCGCGCAGGTCGTCTGCCGCGTCTTCGATTGCCTCGTTCACATCCGCTGCCGCGACCACCTCGTCTTCCATGGGGTTGGGGAACAGCAGCAGTGCCGCCAGCACAATTGCCGTCACCGCCACCATCGCCCAGTCCTGCCAGCGGACAAACAGCGGAATGTGATCCTTGGGGCGTACCGTTTGCGCGATGTTCACCGCGTCGTCAAGCTGGCGTGATGTGAACTCCTCGTTGGAGCGGATTTTGCCGCCGATGAGTTCCAGCGCGGTAGACACACGCTCGTTCATGCGGAAGAGCAGGTCGAACTTTTGTGCCGCCTGGTACACGCTGCGCGGATAAAACAGCACCACTACAACGAGCGCGACAACACCCGTGCCCACCCCGATGAGCGTGTAGTTCAAAATCTGGTCGCGCAGCAGGAACGGCTGCACGCGGGAGATAATCGCCAGCACGATGCCCAGCACAATGCCCGGCACGATGCTCAACGCGAACCAGCGCACCATCTGTTGCAGGCGCAAGCGCCGATCCCAGGCGCGAACGAGCACATTGAGCGTGCTTTGTTTTTCGGTATACAGGGGTTGGGTGGTCACAGTGGCTACCCTCAAATTGATTTGCAAGTGAAACGTGCGCGGGCGCACGCTTTCAGCATATCACAAATGCGGGACAGTTTTCAGTTCGCAGTTGTCAGGGGATGGGGACATGGGGCGTGATCGTTTCGCGCCTAATGTGCTGCTATAGAACCGAGCAAGGGTTTTGATGCCATCACCCCCAGCGTGGCACCCGCTACCGATCCCAGCGGTGGCGATGCAGCAGCGCCAGCAGGGCGGGCGGCAGCGAATCGGCATTGCTGGCACGCAGGTTCGCCTCGACGTGCTGCGGACGGCGCATCCCCGCCACAGCCGTGCTCACCGCATCGTTTGCCAGCACAAAGCGCAGCGCCAACTCTGCCAGCGACGTGCCCGGCGGCAGGTCTGCACGCAGCGCCCCGACCCGCGCCACCGTTTCCCGCACGGTATCCGGCGTGAAGTACGTGCTGCGCCAGTCGTCGGGGGCAAATGTGCTCTCCGCCGTGAGTGTGCCTGCCAGCCCACCGGAATCGAGCGGTGCCCGTGCCACCACAGCGATGTTGTGCTCGCGGCAGGTGGGCAGCAGCGCGTCTGCGGGTGCCTGCTGCCAGATGTTGTACGTCACCTGCACCGCGTCGATGTGCCCGGTTGCCAGCGTTGCCAGCACGTTACCGGGTTGGCGCTGGTTCACGCACACCCCCACACCCTCAATCATCTCCTCGCGCTTCATGTCGTCTACCGTGCGCTGCCAGCTTTCGTCGTGTGCCCATTCGTCCTGCCAGCCGTCGAACTGTTGCAGGTCGATTTTGAGTGCGCCCAGGTTCAGCAGGCTTTTCTCCGTGCACTCGCGGATGTAGTCCGGGGGGTAGCAGTGTGCCAGCGGGGTGCCGGGCAGGGGCGGTGCCTTTGGCGGGATTTTTGTGGCGACGTACAGTTTTTTATCCGGGCGTTCCCAGCTAATCCGCTTATATAACTGCTCGCTGTGCCCGTTGCCATACGCCAGCGATGTATCGAAGTAGTTGCCGCCGAGGTCAACCACGGCGTGCAGCGCAGCGTTGATGTCCCGGTCGGTTGCGCCCTTCCAGGCACCCCCCATACCGAACATACCCACGCCCACTTCGCTAACCTGCCAGCCTAAACGCCCGAATGACCGAACCTGCACCATACGGTTTTGCTCCTGCCTTGCCTGACCTTCCATCGTGTGACCATCCAGTGTAGCCCAACCGCCCCCGTTCCACCGTGGCATCCGGTTAGAGTGGACAAACACGTGCCACACACGCTTTCTAAGAGTTCTCCTAACGCGCATGCAACCCCCATGCCCGCCCTGTATTAACCTGCGGGACTATGGAAAACTTGTTTTGCGATTGTGAAACTGCGGAGACAAATGGAATGCGACAATCCTACTGGCGTGTAACCGGCGCAATTTGGCTGGTGGTTCTGGTCTATACGAGCGTGGCACTGGGCGTGGGCTTCACCATGCCGGGTGGCACCATTGCGTTCGAGACGAACCGCGCTGGCAACTCCGAAATCTTCCTGGCAGACACATCGCGTCGCCTGCTGCTCAATGTGTCTCAGCACCCTGCCATAGACAACAACCCGGCGTGGTCGCCGGACGGTAACCGCATCGCCTTCGAGACGTTTGGCTCCCAGCGGGACTTTAACGTGTCTGCCTTGGGGGGCGGCGGCAAGACGATTTACGTGCTGGACATGGACAACCGGGCGCAGGTGCAGTTCGACCCCATCACCCGGCGGAATGTGGTTGGGTCGCGGGCGTGGCGGGCGACTCCGCGCAACCTCCAGGCAATCGACCCGTCCTGGTCGCCAGATGGTACCAAGCTGCTCGTCAGCGCGTGGACATCGCGCATGGGGCAGATACAAGATATCTTCACCATCCGCATCTACAACCAGGCGTTCCAGCAGATTACCGACACCCCTCGCCTGTCCGAGCACAGCGCAAGCTGGTCACCCGATGGGCGCTACATTGTTTTCGGCAGCATAGACCCTGACCGGGGTGTGCCGGACGACATTTTCGTCACGCCCTACCGCGAGCGGGGCTTGGGGCTGGTGCAGTTCAACCCGGCAGAGCAGCAGAACGCGCTGCGGGTGAGCGACCAGGAAAACGCGAACTACCCGATCTGGACACCCGACGGGCGCATTGTTTACTACGATGCCACCGAACGCCGCCTGTTCACCACCGGGCTGGATGACGAAAACCGCGACGAACCGCTGCTGGACACAGGCTACACCATGGAAGACATCGCCCTCTCCCCGGACGGTGAGTGGCTGGTGTTCTCGTCTGCGCCGCAAGCGGTACCCGCCACACCCGGCGGGCAAACCACGCTGTGGCGGGCGCTGTACATCATGCGCACGGACGGCACGGGGCTGCGCCGCATCACGTTTGGCAACGAGGTCGGCAGCTACCTGGACCTCGCCCCAAGCTGGCGTCCGCGTTAGCTAGGCGAGCGCTTCTGGCATGTCCTCTAGCGATGTTTCGATGTAGTCCGGGTTTTCCCGCACCATCAGCACCGCGCAGTTGTCCGACCGGGGATCGGTGATGTGTTCGTATAGGATGCCGCGCATCTGGAAGCCCTGTTTAAGCTGGGCGGTGAGCGTCGGGTCGGTTAGCCTGCCGCGTGCCACCCGCTCCACATACTGCTCAATGCTCATTTTACCCCGGTGGCGCTCGTAGCCGGGCATCATGCCGCCGATGATCTCGCCGCGCAGGTTCAGCCGCCGCGTCACGTTGTTGCGCACACGGTATAGGCGCGTGGCAATGCGCCGCCGCCGGAACCGAGGATGCACGGACATGTCAATGCCATATAACCACTCGCCGTCGGGTTCGTGCGTCGTCAGCCAGCCGTTGTCGGTCAGTTCCGCAAACGTGTGCTGAATGTGGTCAAAGTCGAAGTTGGTGCGGATGGCACTGCACGCGCCCACCACACGGCTTCCCTGCGGGTGGCGCAGCACCGCCATGTACTGCCCATCCGGGAAGATTTCCATGTGCTTTCGGTAGTTCGCCGCGCTAAAGCGCTCATCGTCGGTGAGTGTGGGGAAGATAACTTCCTGAAGCTCGGCGAGTTGTTCCGCGTAGTCTGGCGTCATCACACGGATTTCGATGGGGAGCGGTTTCAAACGGACAGGCGTCATCACATTAAGTCCTCGTATAAACCAGCAACATGTTCAGGCGTATTATATACAAAATTTTAACAAGCACATCACATTCACGCGACCTGGGCAGGGCAGCAAACCGCTGTGGTTTGAAAACAAATGCGATTATCCCAGCCAGGTATACGGGTTAGTTGGGGGCACAGCGAACTGTGCCCCGCGTGTATTGTCTACACGGTGATGTTCACCAGCGCACTGGCAACGGTCGCGTCGAAGCGGTTAAAGCCGATGCGTACCGTGGCGGTAAGCTGGTAGCTGTCGTAGTACGGGATGTAGTCCATGCTCACGTTGATGCGGCGGCGGTAGCCCACATACCAGCCGGGGCGATAGACACACACCGCGCTGCCCTTGGTGTTGGACGCAGGCGAGTTGCTAATCAAACCGCTGGCGTCCACGCCGTCTGGCATTTCCGCGCTGACGAACACAGGTGCGCCGTCCGCCATGCCGATTTGCCCGGTCATTGCCGTTGCCAGCGGACCTGCCTTGTCCATGGTCAGGAACTCGCTGATGTTCAGCAGTGCGCCATACGTGCTGCCGTCCACAATCCACGCCAGGTCTGCCGGGCGGGCGGCGTAACGGATGGGCATCTCGAAGCGGGCAGAGCGCAGTGTTGCCAGCGTGGGCGCACCTGCTGCATCGAAGTTGTTGCCCAGGGCGGTCTTGCGCAGCCCGTCGAACGCACGGTAGCGCAGGTTCGCGGCGGGTGTGCCGCCGTCCAGGTTGATGTTGTCGCTGGCGGCGGTGTCCCCATTGAGCAGCACATGGTCAATGCTGTTGGCAATCGCCCGCATCGCCTGCTCGCGGTAGATGTTCAGCACGGGCACCAGCGCGTCTTCGACTAGCTCCGCGCTAAAGCCCACGCGCAGCGCCAGCTTTTTCGCCTCCAGCGTCACCTTGCCAGACGGGAACTTGCCCGCCGGGATGGTGTTGCCGGTGCCCAGCGTGAGGTTCGCCTCATCGGTGGTTTCCAGCACATAGTGCACGGTCGGGTCGGTGCCCTCTGCGGGCAGCTCGAACGGGTTCGATGGCATTTCGATGCTGGGGAACAGCGGCAGCACCACGTTATCCAGCCGGGCGCGGTTCCAAATCTGCGCACTCCACAGTTCAGGTACCCACTCGTCGCCAAAGCCGATTTGCGTGCTGTGGCTTAGCTCGTTCATCTTCATCGCTTTGGTGGCGGTGCCATCGGTCAGCTTTGCCCGCGTGACCTTGTGCGCCATGGCATTGGCGTACTGTTCGCTCACGCCACGGAAGCCCCTGGCGCTGCGCATCAGCACGTAACCGTGCAGCAGGTCATCGGCGGTCAGGCGGTCGTAGCGACTGCCCACTTCAATGCGGGGCAACCCCACTTTGGTCGCGTCTGCCGGGTTGTGGGGCAGCCGCTTGAGCGCCGCGTTCAGCGGCGTGTCGGTTTTGTCGTTGTGTTACGGGTTGATGGTGTTTTCCGTGTTATACGTTGGTGTTCTTGGGTTGATGGTTTTGTCGTGCGTCGTAATGTGCAGCCGCGATGTGCTCAGCCCCAGCGCCTTGTACGCGCCCTGCACTGCCACCACGTCTGTGTAACGTGGCTCTGCCGGGGTGGGCGTCAGGCTGCCTTCGATGAGGGGCCAGCGTGTGATGCGTCCGTCGCCGTCGCGCTGCACCAGGTGCGGCAGGCTCCCACTAGACCACGCCAGCACGCCGCGCTGGATCAGGTCGTGCACTGCCTGTACATAGCGCTCGCGCATGTCCAGTTGTGCCTCCGCCCAAATGCCGACTTCATCAGCACGCAGCACGTCAATCGCGCCCACCAGTGCCGCCTTCAGCGTGCCGTCCAGCCCGTGGTGATACAGCACCGGGCGGCGCGTGTACCAGTCCAGCGCGAAGTCCGTCTGCGGCGTGAAGTAATCGCCCTCCAAATCGCGGGTGGTGCCATCTCCCCACACGATGAGATAGCCCCCCACGTGCCCCGTGGCAGCGTCCAGCGCCTTAACTGCGGTTGTCGTGTTGTTCGGTTGTGTGTTTGTCAACTGTTCCTCGCCTCCATTCGTCGTCAACAACACGGGTGCCCGTCGTGGGCACAATCAAGGTAGCATATCTGTTCGCAAATAGGGTGGACATTTGTGCGAACATTTGCGAGTACATTTGTTGCGGTTTGGCATGGGGCACATGGCGGTTGCCAGAACGGGGCGCAGGGGTCACAATCGGCACGCAAGGCGACAACGACCGTCATAGAGGACGAAACATGCACACACACACAGGCGACAAAACAAAAATTGACCGCTCCCTGCGCAACCGGGCACAGAAAACCCGCGCTTTAATCGTGGTGATCGTAGGGGCGCTGTTGTGGCTGGCAGCATTGCCCGCCGCCGCCCAAACCGAGCAGATTGCTTACGGGGCGTTTACCAGCAACACCATTGACGAAACCACCCCGGCACGCTTCTACGAGTTCGCGGCAGAGGAAGGCGACTACATTGCCGTGGAGGTGATTGCGCTCAACAGCACGCTAGACCCGCAGGTGAGCTTGCTTTCCGGCGGGCAGGCAGCGCTTGCTGTCAGCAGCGACGACCCGTTCCAGCCCGGCAGTCAGGACGCCCGCCTGATGTACGTCATGCCGGACGCGGGCACCTACACGCTGCTCGTTCAATCGGAAGACCGCACCACCGGGCAGTTTGTACTGCGCCTGGACTTGCTCGACCAGCCCGAAGCAGAACCGCTCACGGCGGGCATCGTCACCAGTGCCAGCGTGACGCCCGACCTGCCAGAGCGCGTATTCAGCTTTGATTCCGCCGAGGGCACCACCATCACCGTCACCAGCCCAGCGCCGGGCGTCGGCTTCGTGGTAGAGGTGCACTCCGCAGACGGGCAAACCGTTGCCGTACAGCGCGGTCCGCTGGTTACAGACGCGCAAACGACCGTTGCGCCCAGCAGCGGCGTATACACCGTGACCATCAGCACAGCGCAGGCGAACCAGTCCGCGACACTGAACATTGTGTTTGGGGATGCAGCGGACGCCCCCACACCGGATGAGCAAGTCGCCGCTGTGGACGACGCAGACACCGCCGATACCGATACGGGCGTCATCACCGGGCTAACCCCCACCCCGGACGGTGACGAAACGGCAGACGCGGATACTGCTGAAGAAGACGATGACCAACAGGTCGTGACTGGGTCTGCAAGGGCGGCGGCGGCAAATGCGCCCAGCAACCGCTGCACAGTCGTACCCAACGGCACGGCAGGCATCAACGTGCGTGCCCTGCCAGATACCACCGCAGCGGTGATTGCAGCCATCCCGCCGGGTGAGTTCCGGTTTGCGCAGGCGACCGACGGCGCGTGGATTGAACTGTTGGGCGGCGGCTGGGTAAGCGCGGGTGTGGTCACGCAGAGCGACCCGTGCAGCACACTGCTGGAGCAGGTGACATCCCCGGTGGTGGCGACACAGGCAGCAGCAACGGCAGTCGCGCAGCCCACCGCCCAACCGGATTCGGTCAACCCGATTGGGCAGCGCAATTAAATTCAGTAGTTCACGATTTTGCGAAACCTCACCCCCAACCCCCTCTCCGCACGCAGCGAGGGGGCTTCAAAGCCCCTTTCTGACCGAAGTTTTTCCCTTCCTCCGTTTACGGGGGAAGGGTTAGGGATGGGGGTTAAGCGCTTTCGTGACCTACTGAAATTGTAGCGACGGGGGGCGTTGGGTTGCAACGCGCAGGGTTCATCACGCTGCCCCCCTACCCAACAAGGCAGTCTACCGAGCGGCAAGTGCAAACTGATTGATCTGTTTCCTGTGCTAGAAGACAATAGCCTCGTCACCGAAAAATATGTCAAACGTGCCTATCGGCTGATATTGCAGAAGTACCACCAACCCGATCAGTTAAAGACAATTGCCAATGTGTTCGCCGGGGCGTTAATTGGCGGCTTCTTTGCAGTTACGCTCACACGCATCGGGCAAGGCAGGTTCGAGGTATCTGTGTGGGCAGCACTTGCTGGCGTTTTAGGGGTTATTGTCCTCACCCTAACCTCTAGGCGCTACCCCCCACCCCCCCGAAACTGCACCAGCCGCAGGCTGTCCCCCGATGTGCCTGTCT
>CAYVGI010000179.1:0-8422 GCA_964451095.1 uncultured Anaerolineaceae bacterium | reverse complement strand
CCTATCAGAAAGCCCGCTCAGCATTATCGGGTTGGGGGTACGCCCGCCTGCAATTAGCTGGGCCATCTTGCTGCAAGACGCGCAAAACATCCGCGCCATTGAGCAAGCACCGTGGCTGTTCATCCCAGCGATATTTGTTGTGCTCGCGGTGTTGGCGTTCACCGTGTTGGGCGACGGCGTGCGCGACGCGGCAGACCCCTACGCAGAAGGCGCTCGCTAGGGAACCGGAGAACAAACAACCATGACCAACAATCACAACAACGTAAGCAACGAGACCATTCTAGAAGTGAGAGACCTGCGTATTAGCTTCAAGACCGACGAGGGGCTGGTGCGTGCGGTAGACGGTGTCGACTTCACTGTAAAGCGCGGGCAAACGCTGGGCATCGTCGGCGAAAGTGGCTCCGGCAAGAGCGTAAGCACAAAAGCAATCATGCAGCTTTTGCCGAAGAACGCCGTTATTGACGAGCAGTCATCAATCTTGCTGCACCGTGCCGACGGCACCAAGGCGGAAATCACCCAGCTTAAGCCCACTGGAAAAGAAATGCGCAGCATCCGAGGCGATGACGTGGCAATGATCTTCCAGGAGCCGATGAGTTCGTTTTCACCCGTGTATACCATCGGCAATCAGATCACGGAGGCAATCCGCGCCCACAAATCCGTCACCAGGAAACAAGCGCGTGAAATTGGCATCAACATGCTTGACCGCGTCGGTATTTCCAACCCTGCGAAGCGCTTCGATCAATACCCATTCGAGCTTTCTGGCGGGATGCGCCAACGTGCAATGATTGCGGCGGCACTTTCCACTGACCCAGCGTTGCTCATTGCGGATGAGCCGACCACCGCCCTGGATGTGACAATTCAGGCGCAAATCCTCTCGCTGATGAAGGAACTTCGCGACGAGTTCAACATGGCGACGATCTTCATCTCACACGACCTGGGTGTGATCTCCCAGGTGGCAGACGAAGTTGCAGTGATGTACCTCGGTCGCATCCTGGAATACGGCTCCACGCGCGAGGTCGTTAGCAACCCCAAGCATCCCTACACACAGAGCTTGCTAAAGGCGATTCCAAAAATTGAGGACATCGACAAGCGGCTGCAACCGGTTGGCGGGGACATTCCTAGCCCGATGGAGCGCCCCACCGGGTGCCCGTTCCATCCACGCTGCAAGGAGTTCATCGCCGGGCGCTGCGAGGCAGATGAACCGCCTGCCTACGCCGTTAGCGACGCCCACAACGTTGCCTGCTTCCTATACGAAGAAACCTCACAGCTTGCGGAGGATGTTGTATGAGTAACGCATTTGTGCAAAACCTGTTAAGCGTCATCACATTTGGCGTGTATTTGTACGCAAGCTGGCACATCTTCATCAAGGCGAACAAACCACCCTGGCACGCGCTGGTGCCCATCTACGGTAACCTTGCCTGGCTAGACCTGGTGCAGTTCCCCCGCTGGTTCTTCCTGGCACCTGTAGTGGCAGCGGTGGCGAATGCGCTACTGCTCACCAACGGGTTGGACGTACTTTCTCCGGTGTTTATCGGCGTGCTCATCGTGCTAAACGGGTTGGCGCTGCTGCTGTATTTGGCGTTCAACGTGTTCCTGGCGCGGGCATTTGGTAAGGGTTTGCTGTTCGCTGCTGGTTTGATCTTCCTGCCAGTTATCTTTCACCTCATCCTGGCATTTGATAACTCGCAGTACATCTATACGTTCGACCTAGACAAGATTAAGTACAGCCCGGACGACGACACGCTGCTGCGTGTGCAAAACCTGCGCGTCTACTTCCCCACTTTCAACCGTGACCTGTTCCGTACCCGTGCTGCCGATGTGCGTGCCGTGGATGGCGTTTCGTTTGAGATGAAGCGCGGCGAAACCCTTAGCCTTGTGGGCGAGAGTGGCTCCGGTAAGACGACAATCGGGCGCTCCATCCTGAACGCGGTCACCCCCACAGGCGGTGACGTGTCGCTGCATGTAGACGGCGTAGACTACACACTTGCGGTGGAATCTCGTCTGCCAGAGCGGTTCCGCGAGACGTTGGAGCAAAACCTGCCACAACAGTTCCATGAAAACGCGCTCGACAACACCCGCCGCGACCTGCTGCGCAGCGAAATCCAGCGGGCACGCACGCACATGCAAATGATCTTCCAGGATCCATATGCCTCGCTGAACCCACGCATGACGGTGTACGACATCATTGCGGAGCCGCTGATGGCGAACAATCTGGCAACTGGTGACGACCTACGCGAGCGTGTGCACGACATAGCAATACGGTGCAAACTGAACGTGGAACACTTGCGGCGCTTCCCGCATGCGTTTAGCGGGGGGCAGCGTCAGCGCATTGGCATTGCGCGAGCACTGGTCACGCAGCCGAAGTTCATCGTGTGCGATGAGTCGGTATCGGCTTTGGACGTATCTATCCAGGCGGAGATTTTGAACCTGCTGGCAGACCTACAAAAAGACTTCAATACGGCGTACCTGTTCATTGCACATGACCTGAGTGTGGTTGCGCACATCAGTGACCGGGTTGCCGTGATGTACCTGGGGCAAATCGTGGAGCTAGCACCGACGCGACAACTTTTCGCCGCACCAAAGCATCCCTACACAGAAGCGCTCATGTCCGCCATTCCGGAAATCGACCCGGAGCAGCGCTTGCAACCCATCCCCCTTGAGGGGGAAATCCCCAGCCCGACGAACCCGCCCAGCGGCTGCCGCTTCCATACCCGCTGCCCGTACGCACAGGAGCGGTGCAAGACAGTTGTACCCGAATTGGTGGAATATGCGCCGGGGCACTATGCATCATGCCACTTTGTAGAAGAACTTGACCTGAAGGGTGCCAACATTCCCGGCACTCCGCAAGAAGTGCCTGTGCAAAAGGTCTCCTAGTATGAGTGTCGTCCTCGTTACCCTGGATGGCGTCCGCCCGGACGCCATCCAGGCGGCACACACACCGCATCTGTCACGGGTGATGTCTGGTGGGGCACATACATTGAACGCGCAGTCTGTGATGCCGACCATGACGCTGCCGTGCCACATGTCCGTCTTCCACAGCGTGCCGCCGCAGCGCCATGGCATCCTAACCAACAGCTACTACCCACTGGCACGCCCACTGCCGGGTCTCTTTGAGCAAATCCACGCGGCGAGCAAGCGCAGTGCGAGTTACTTCGGCTGGGATCCGCTGCGCGACCTGGCACGCCCGCTAATGGTCACGCGCACATTTCATGTTGCAACAGACTTTGATGACCTGGAACATGCTGACCATCCACTGGTAGACGCGGTAGTACCCCATATAGCAGCTTCCGCCTATGATTTCTACTTTGTGCACCTTGTCACCGCAGATGAGATCGGGCACATTGACGGGTGGATGAGCGAGCGCTATCTGCGACAAATCGAGGTTTTGGATATGCTGGTGGGGCGGCTGATAAACGTACTGCCAACCGATGGTGCAATCCTGATAGCCGCAGATCATGGTGGGCATGACCGCAACCATGGCACCGACTTGCCGGAAGATATGACTATCCCATGGATGTTGTACGGAGACGGAGTCCGGGCGGGTTACGCTATCCAGTCAAAGGTGACCCTACTCGATACGGCGCCAACAATTGCTCACCTGCTCGATGTGCCCACCGCGCGGCAGTGGGAAGGTCGGGTTGTGGGAGAAGCTCTCGGCTAGCGATTACTCAACCAAGTTGGCGACGTGCAGTTGTGTGCCCGCATGTTGCAGTGCGTCCATAATTGCCTGTGAGGGCAGGTTCTCTGTAATCACACGGTGCACATCGGTGAAGTCGCAAATCTTCGCCAATGCACTTTTGCCAATCTTGCTGCTATCCACAAGTGCCGTTGCTTTGCGCGCTTGTTCTATCATCACGCGTATGATCTCAGCAGCCTCAACCCGATACTCCATCAGTCCCAAACCGGCGTCTAGCGCCCCAATCGTGAAAATTGCGTGGTCTGCTTGGAACTGCTTTAGTTGATTGAGCAGCAGGGGACCATACGTTTCGGCGTCGTCGCCGTTGTACTCACCACCCAGCAGATAGACCTTGTGGGTTGGGTTATCGCTGGTCCAAATCGTGTTGGCGACACTGGCACAGTTGGTGATGATGGTCAGGTTTTCGCAAGCGGTAAGGTGCTCGGCAAAGATCAGCGTGGTGGTGCCCGCATTGATGAACAGGCTATCGCCAGGGTCTAGGAAGCGCGTCGTATATTCGCCAATCGCATGTTTTGCCGCCCGGTTCACCTGTGTGCGCAGCGCGAACGTATTTTCCTGTGCGGTTTGGAACCGCACCGCGCCGCCGTGCACCTTGCGCAACAATCCTTGCTCGGAGAGTGCGTTCAGGTCACGGCGAATCGTTTCCGCAGAGACATCAAAATGTGTGGCAAGCTCATCAACGTCAACACGGTCTTGTTGATACAGCAGGTTCAAAATGGCACTCTGCCGCTCTTCTCGCTTCATAGTTGCTCTCTGTACACGGTCATGTTCACAACATTACCGAATTTGAAGTTGAGATGCACGCATGCGAACATTGCTACATGCGGATCGTGGTCCAGACCCAATTTAGTAGAACAACGCCGGTAGTGGTGTAAGAAACGGTTAAACCGGAAAACGGGGTACGCATAGCTCTCCTTGGAAACTGGAACTTCATGGAAGAATAAAGTGCCCCCGATAATTCAAAAGCTATCGCACTCATAGATTGAGTGCGAATATCATGTGGTACTTTACTCGGAGTATTGTCCAGCCCCAGGTTTATGTACCAATAGGAGAGAGAATTTTTTGACGATTAACCCGTTACCAAAACTCCACCGGAGAATGATGATCTGACTATTATCTTCGAAGCTGTACGTAGGTGGGTGTCGTGTACATGGCTCGTTTCCCTGCGCGAATGATGATGCCTATTTGGTAGTCGGCGTGCAGTGCGGGGCATAGCTACGGAACCCATTGTTGTTTCTAGAGTTGTTAGCCCCATGTAAGCTGTGTGCTGCACCTGAGCGGGTGACTGATGTCATCTTCGGGCCTGCTACAACGCTTCGGAGAGCGCACCAGTGAAGCAAGCGCAGCGCATCATACAGCAGCGGGATTGTGATATGGGTCAATCGACCGATACCATTTATGGTGTAGCACCGCACGGCTATAATCGAATCATGATTCGTAACCTGACCACCAAACCGATGCGACGACCGAGCTTCCGATTTAATAACCTTAACGTACATCTCGTTTCGACTGTGACCGCGCTGATCGGGCTGCTGACGCTGTTGTCTGCCGGGTCTCCTACACTTGCCGGGCGGCTCGTCATACTGGACGATGCGATTCTGGTCCTGATCCAACAGGAAGCATCGGTTGCTGCCGCTGTCCTGGGTGGCGCACTGTTGATTCTGGCATCCAGTCTGTGGCGGCGTAAACGGTCCGGGTGGCTGCTGACGATTGTACTGCTCGTTATTGCGGCGATCCTGCATCTGTTACGGGGGCCGGATTACCAGGAAACGCTGATTGCCCTGCTGCTTAGCGGATGGCTATTTTCGCTGCGGCGGGAGTTTCATGCCCGTTCAGATCCCCCGTCAGTCCAACGTGGACTGCTGCTTATGGCTGGTGCAGTGGTGTTTACGCTGGTCTATACCGCGCTCGGTTTTACCCTGCTGGACGGGCACTACGAGCAGACGCCCGCGTTTGTTGCGGCAATGGGGCAAGCCGCCCGCGTATTCACCGCACCCGGCACCCTGTCTATCACGCCGGTCACATCGTTTGGCGTTGCGTTTGTTGCCTCTGCCTACACCATCATGCTGATTACTGTCACATCGGCGCTGGTGCTGCTGTCTCGGTCGGTCGTCGTGCGTGAACCCGCAACGGCTGACGAACGCAGCCGGGCGACGGCAATCGTTGAGGCACACGGACGTAGCTCGGTCGCACGCATGACCCTGCTCGACGACAAATCCTACTACTTCAGCAAGGGCGGCTCGGTTGTGGCGTACGTGGCGAAGAACGGTTTTGCGGTGGCGCTCGGCGACCCCATCGGACCGCCGGATGATATTGACGCGGCGATTGGCGGTTTTCGGGACTATGCCCGGCGCAATGGCTGGCAGGCGGCGTTCTATCAGGTCAAGCCCGATCATCTGGAGCGGTACCACGCCAGCGGTATGAGGTCGCTCCCGATTGGGCAGGAGGCGGTGGTTGATCTGAATACCTTCACCCTGTCTGGCAAGGCGCGCAAGAGCCTGCGCCAGCATATTAACCGCGTCAGAGAGCGTGGATACCGGACAGTCATACATAACCCTCCGATCGGTGATGCGCTTTACGATACGCTGCACGACATCAGCGATGAATGGCTGGCAGGAGCCGGGGGAGAAAAGCGCTTTTCGTTAGGCTGGTTTCATGAAGAGTACATTCGCCCGGTGCCGATTATCACCGTTTACAACCCGGATGACGAAATTGTCGCGTTTGCCAACATTTTGCCGGAGTATCAGCTCAACGAGACCACAATCGACCTGATGCGCCACCGTGAGCAGATGGGGTCCGGCGTGATGGACTTCCTGTTCGTGTCGCTATTCCATTGGGCGCAGGAACAGGGCTATGACAGCTTCAACCTGGGATTGGTCGCGCTGGCGGGGTGGGCGAGGACCCGGACGACCCGGCAATTGAGCGGGGCATTCACTATCTGTTCGAGCATCTCAACCAGATCTACAACTTCAAGGGACTGTACGACTTCAAGAATAAGTTCACGCCGGAATGGTCCCCACGCTATCTTGTGCATCCGGGACTGGTGCACTTGCCGGGGCTGTCCGTGGCGCTTGTCCGCGCGGATAGCGGTGACGATGCCATCTGGACCTATTTGCGTGAGTTAGAGCTTCAGCAGATTGCGAAGGATCGGCTGGCACAGGTCAGGCTCCGCCGCCGCCGCGAACCTGAGAGCGAGCCCGAAAGAAAGACTGAAAGTGAACCGGAAGCGTAGCGGCTATTGGCTGCCTATCCTTGTGGCAGCGTTGGCTATTGTATGGTGGGTTGGACGAGGGCGTTTCCGCCGATGGTCGCTGGCGCAGCTCCGGCGGGTACGGCGGGGGAGTCATCGCGCCCGCACGGTGCACGGCGTGGTGGAGTATCAGCGTGTGGGCGAAGGTCATGTCATCCTGTTAGTTCACGGTGCGCCGGGTGGTTCCGATAGTTGGCGGATGGTTGCGCCTCTGCTGGAAAGGGGCTTTTCGGTGTTGTCACCGTCACGTCCCGGCTATCTCGGCACGCCGCTGCGAAGTGGGCGTACGTTTGCCCAGCAGGCCGATTTACTCGCCGCCCTGCTGGATACATTGAAGATCTCATCGGTTTTCGTAGTCGGTCATTCGATGGGCGGTCCCGTCGCGCTAGAATTCGCCCAACGGCATCCGGAAAAGCTGACCAGACTGGTGCTGCTATCGGCAATCACCCATCCCAGCGCCGTCGCTGATGTTGTTGAAGAGACCGTCACCGGGACGTCCTGGCTACCCCGCCAGTTTCAAAGTCTGCTATTCTGGGTGTCCCACCGGTTTCTGCATTACCTGCCGTCTATTGCCGTTCGCACGGCAGTATGGACAAGCTATACCGGCGCTGACTCACAGAAGTGCATCGACACAATTCTGGCATCCCCGTCGCAGCGACGCCTACTTCGTGCAGCCTTTGATGGTGGTGTGCCGCTGCATCACCGCCAAAGAGGCTACGACAATGATGTACAGCAGTTGCGTCGCCTCAAAGCAAAGTCCCTGGCAAATATCCATACCTCGACCCTGATCTTGCACAGCCGTAATGACGCCAGTGTGCCGTTCTCTCATGCAGCTTATGCCGCTGCTCAACTGCCGGAGGTACACCTCGAAGTGGTCGATGGTTGCGGACATTTGTTATTTGTCGGGCCAGATGCCCACGCGCATCTCCAGACGCTAACGGCATTTCTGTCCGATGCTCTCGACTGAGCCTGCGTGTCCCATTCCGGCGCTCAGCTACGTGGGTGAGCAGATACAGATACACCAACGCCTCGAGATCTGCTTCCGGGAGATGGGTAAACGCGGGCACGGGATGGTGGTCACTCTCGTAGCCCGGTGTGCGGACGGCGTTCGGGTTCAGCCCTTCATCACCGACACAGGCATGGATGGATTTATCTCCAGCAGGAGTCTGCCCATCTGCCGCGAGGAGCCCGTAGTCTTCCCTGGAGACGCATGATGCTCACGCCACGCAGTAACTTTCACTACTCAAAGATCCCAGCACCGCGCACAGTGGGTCACATTGTCGGGCTGTCCACAGCTGACTCACAGCGCAAGTGCATCGCCAGTAACTATTTGCTGTGCGATAGCGTGCCTCCGTACAGCTTGGGCATCCATGCGGCTTACGTCCGCTTTCTCGACAATCACCAAAACGTGTGTGTTAGAGCGCACATTCCGCACTTAACAAATTGCTTTCTGCTAGTTTAATTTGGGCCGTAAC
>CAYVGI010000178.1:0-8492 GCA_964451095.1 uncultured Anaerolineaceae bacterium | reverse complement strand
TCATCCTTATCCTTAGAGCAGGTCAAGACATCAAGAAAGCACAGCGCAAACTAGGAACAAAGGCAGGACAATGAGCCAGTTGAAGAATGAACCTAGGTTGCCGCTTGAACAGGGGCTGCGAGCAATTGTCCAGATCTATGGTCTTCGATTTCTCGTTTTTCTAGGCACATACTTCGTGCTGTTTGTACTGTTTAGTTTTTGGTTTTCGATAGACCCTGGAATTGAGTTTTCACCGCAACCTGAGCCAATGGCAGATCTGAGTAGGGTGAGCCTAAGAGAAAGCGACCTAGGCGGTGCAGATCTAAGTGGTGCGGACTTAAGTGAAGCAGACCTGATTTCTGCAGACCTGAATGGTGCAAATCTCAGCGGTGCAGACCTGAAGCGGGCATTCTTGATGGAGGCAAACCTGGGCGGTGCAGACCTGAGCGGTGCAGACCTGCGAGGGGCAAGTCTGATCAGTGCAAACCTAAACGGAGCAGACTTGAGCAATGCGCTAATAGACGAATTCACTACTTTACCCGACGGTAACCGCTTTCAAGAAAACCACAGTGACCTGGAAAGGTTTACGAATCCAGATCACCCTAACTTCTGGCTTGCTCCACCATTCCCTTAGTTTGGATCATCTGTGCGTGGCTCAAGTGGCGCGTGCACCACATCCACGCCCGTACTACTGTACAGGTCACCGACACGCCGGGCGAGCCGTTCCACGATGTCCGGCGTGTCGTAGAAGGCGAACAACAGCGCCTCGGTGCCGTCTGTGCCTACCGCGCGTACCGTACACCCCACCGTCATGCGCGGCGTGTACTGCTCCGTGAACGTGATCTGCGTAACATCGGCTACCGGCATATCCACGCTCGGTGCCGGGAAGGGCAGCGGCGTGGCACGGGTCGTCACGCGCTGCGGCGTGAACACCGTTTCCGTCTGGTTGATGACCGTGGCGAGGAACACGTAAAACGCCCATCCACCCACGGCGATGAGCAAAGCCATCGGCAGCCCCACAAACACAAAAAGCCGCCACCCCGTGAAGAAATCCCCGGCGGCAGCGCTGCTCACCGCCCATATGCTAAACGTCGCTGCGACGAACAGCCCCGCAAACGCAAACAGCACCGTCTTCACCGTCTCGCGCAGGCTTTGCGCCCGCCACCAGTCCACCTGTACCCGTATCTCGTCCGCAGCGGGGCTTACCCGCAGTACGCCCAGCCGCGCAAATTGTCGCGTTGTTGCTTCCGTCATGTGTTGTCGTTAATCTTTCGTGTTGCCAATTTCCGTGCGCAGCCGCTCGATCTCGCGCAGGTGCTTCTCCAGTGCCACGCGCTGCTCCCGGTAACGGGACTGCAACACCTCCAGGCGGTTGAAGATGGGCTGCAACACCTGGTTGCCGTACTTCTTCAGGCGCTGGCGCTCACGCCCGGTCAGGTCATCCAGCGCAGCGTGGTAGCTCTTGATGAGCTGGTCTACGCGCTGGTCAAACTCCTTGTGTGTGTCCGATTGCAGGTTGCGATAGTACCAGAACGCCGCGCCGCCACCCAGTATCGCCACGGGTGCCGCAACGGCGATAATCACTGCGGAACCGCCTACCAGCGCAGCGCCCGGCGCAGCAACGGCAGCAATGGTCGCAATCAGGGCACCAATCGCCGTGGTGAACCACACCGTGAAGTAGTTCATGTTATTGTCGAAGATGCTCTGCATCTCCCGCACCACGCTGCCCGTGGAATAGCTCTCTAGCTCCGTCTTGGCAATGCGGATCGCCTCTTGCAGGTTGTCGCGCTGTTCGGCGTATACAGAGGCGTCTAGCCCGCCCAACTCCTGATCCATCATGTCCTTCAGTTGGTTCAGGCGGTCGATCACGCCGCGCCAGTACAAGCGGCTGCTGTCAATCACCGCGTTGATGTAGCCCGTCGTCGCGTCGTTGATGTCCCGCAGCGCCCGTCCGATCACCTGATCTTGAAAGTCCGCTTGCAGCTTGTCGCGGTTCGGGCGGCGGATCACCTGCCGCACGGACAGGTTGGTGTCGATGAAGTTGTGCCCGCGCTGGCGCAGCGCCTCGAACACCTTCTCGATCTCCGTGTTCGCCTCTTTGAACTGCACATCCAGCCCCAGCGAGTGCCGCTCAAGTTCCTGCTGCACGGTGCGTGCTTTGTTGCTGTCCTGGGTGACGCGGTTTACATCGCCATCAATTTGACCCATGTAGTAGTTGATGGTTTTCTCGGTCAGGTCAAGCTGGGTGAGCAGCTTTTGCTTGGCAGGCGGCGCCTCTGCCAGCACGCCGCGCAGGTGTGCCCGCACCGCGTCGATGCCGCCATCCTCGCCGTTCATCGCCTTCTTGGCAGATACCCCAAAGATCAGCGGCTCAAAGCCCAGCGTTTCCTTCACCTGCCGCTCAATGAACTTGCGCACCTCGGCACGCTCGTTCGGGTCCAGCAGGTCAATCTGGTTCATGATGATGATGGTCTTCTTGCCGTAGTTGCGTGCCAGTTCCATGTACAGCCGTTCCGTGTCTGCAAAGGCACGCTTGGAGCTAATCACGAACATCACGAGGTCGCTACGGTGCAAGAAGTCCTTGGCGACCGTATCGTGCTGCTTAAATACAGAGCCAGTACCGGGGGTGTCCACAATGGCGACACCCGGTGCGCCTGTGTTTGGGTGCCCCCACTGGCGCAAGTCGCCGTCGTTCGTGGTCACTGGCTTGTAGATTGGCTCGTCGTTGTAGCGGATCAGTTCAATTGCTTCTGTCGTCGGCGTGATGCCCATCGGCAGCAGTTTGTCGCCCAGCATTGCGTTAATGAACGTGGACTTGCCGGAGTTAAACTCGCCGATGACCGCGACCAGAAAGAACATCTCGCCCAGGTCTTTTGCTACATCGCGCAGGCGGCGGCGGTCGTCTACGGTATCGTCCGCGTTGAACTCCGCCAGTGTATCTGCGACTTCGTTTAACAGTTCAATCTCGCGCTCGCGCAGCAGCGCCAACGGACCTTCCAGGGTAGTGCTTACGGCATTCGTCGTCATGTTAGTTCCTCAAACCCGCTAGCAGACGGTTCTTGCCCAGGTCTGCCAGCGATGATTCTATTTTCACCATGCGCTGCTGGATATTTTGCAGCTTTTGCAGTTGTTCGTTTTGCGTTTCCGTCTGCGATTCAATGAGCGATAGCAGCGGAGAGACGGCATCTTCGCGCAGCTTCATGCTGTAGCGGATCTGATCTTCCGCTGCGTTAGAGAGCGTTTCCAGATAGCGGTTTTGCAGGCTCAACATGCGGGCGGCGTAGGTGTTCTTCAAAATGCGCCCACGCAGCGGCACAAACGCCAGCCCCAGCAGCATCGCCACCAGCACCACCACCAGCAGCACTGCGATAGTTGTGTCTGGCGCGTTCACCAGCACACCGATGATCACCGCGCCGAACAGCAGCAGGATAATCTCGTAGATGGCGAGGTAGATGACCGTATTGCGCAGGGTTTCGTCCAGGTTTTCGGTTTCCACCTGGCGTGCATCATCCTCGATTGCCACCAGCGGTTCGCGTGCCTTGTCAAACGCGGTGCGGTCATATTTCTGTGGCGTGCGGATGTCCCCGATCAGCATGTTTTGCAGTGTGGGCGGCAGTTGCTCCACCTGTTCCTGTGCGTAGCTCACCAGGTTGTCGATGTCCTTCAAATCGCGCCCCTCAATGCGTGACGCCAGTTCATCAACGTGGCGGGGCAGCGCAGAAAGCGGTTCCAGCGCCTTTTTCTGCTCAAACGCCATGCGCATGGTGCTGGTTCCCTCCGGCGTGACGAGATTGCCCAGCCGGAACAGTTCCAGGGTACCGCGCCCCACCGCCGCCAGCGCCCGCGAGAACTGGAACAACTCGTCAATTGCCTGCTGCCCACGGGTCGTGCTGTCCTTAAAGCGCAGCTCAATTTCTTCTTTTTCGTCGCGGACGGTGCGCTGCTGCCCGCGCTTTTGCGTTTCCATTTGCGTGCGCAGGTTTTCCGCGATGCTGGAGTACTGGTCGAACACATTCTGGTTCTGGCGCACGGCATCTAGTGCTGCCTGGCTGGCGTTCTGTGCGATTTGCAGCGGGGTTTGCAGCTTCTGTCGCAGCCGAGCAACATCCCCAAGCTGCCGATCAATGTAGTTTTCCAGGTTGTGTAAGCCACTCGCCTGCCACAGAGTGTTATCGCGCCCTTCGCCCTGGTGCGCTTCTAACCCCTTTTCGGCGCTCACCATCCACACCTCAGGTCGGTACCCGAGCTTGGACTGGCTTTGCTCCTGCACGTACTCCCGCAGCGATGCGACCTCTTCTTCTTCCAGCAGGTCTACCTGGTTCACCAGGATGATGATGGTCTTGCCGTACTGCTTCAGGATTTGCAGCGTTTCCATGTTACGGGCGCTCATCGCCTGCGTGGCAGGCATCACCATGAACACAGTGTCGCTGCGGTGCAAGAAGTTTTGTGTGGTGTTTTCGTGCTCGCGGAAGATGGACTCCATGCCGGGTGTATCGACAAAGCTCACCTTTTTCAGCAGCGGCGATGGATGAAATACGGTGTCCACGTCGCCGCCGCTGGACATGCGCTCGGTTTGTTCGCCCCAGCGCAGGATTGTGATGCGGTCGGTTGTTGGCGTCGGTCCCACGCGCAGCAGGTCTTCGTCGCCCAGCAGCGCATTGATGAGGCTGGACTTGCCGCAGCTAAACGGACCGACAAACACGACGAGGTAGGGATTGTCTGCATGGAACAGCGCGTCGCGCACCTGTGCAAGGCGTTCTTCGCCCACACTGCCCACGCGTGGTAGGACTTCTAGCAGTTCGTTGATCGTCTCGTATTCTTCTCGCCGGATCGCTTCGTAATCCAGGGCGAGTTTGGTTCCTTTGTTGTCTTCAGCAGCCAAAGCACGGTTCCTGCCCTTACCAGAATCAAATTGTGATAAGGATACTGTACATATTGTGACCGTTCAATGTTCACCCGGCGCAAACCGATTACCCCTGAGCGCGTTTCTGGCTACAATTAGATAGCATAAAGACTCATCATCATATCTAAACACCTGGGAACGCGCCTTATGAACAATATGATTGAAAAAACACTTGCGCTGCGCGAGCGTGAGCTAGATATTCTGTTAGCGATTGATACCGTCCGCGATTCTGTTGTCGATGATGTTTCGCCGGGCGTGATGTTTGAGAAGCTGCTCACCCTACTGACCGAGCGCCTGCAAGCGGACGCTGCTGCTATTGTCGTCCTGGCAGATGACCACAGCACGGAGTACCAGGCGGCGGCAGGCATGGACGCCCGGGTCGGCTTTAAGCTGTGCCGTGCCGTCATCAGCGAGACAGACAAGCTTGATGTGCACAAAGTGCAGGCGGCAGGCTGGGGCGATGGCATTGGGCTGCGCGTGGAAATGGAGGGTAAGCCCCTTAGCGGTATTATCCTGCTGCGCAAAGAGGATAACACTCTCTACACCGACGATGACCTCACGCTGCTGCGCACGGCAGAAAAGCAACTGGACTCTGCCATTGTGCAGGTGCAGCGCATCTGGCGGCTGGCACAGCGCAACCGCGAGCTAGATGCCATCTACCGCATGGATCAAATCCGCGACAAGAACGCTGAGGAAGGCGATCTCATCACTGCGTTTACCCAAATCATCGTGGAGCAGTTCCACGCGCAGTTGTGCATGGTCATCCTCAGCCACATAGACACGGGCGAAATGGTGGTGCGCGGCATTGTGGACAAAGTGGGACTAAAACCGCAAGACTTTAATGCGATCAACGAGGCAGTAAAGAAGCTGCACGACGTTGGCGAACTGGACTCGCCACGCAGCAACCTATCGCTAATGGGGCTGCCGTTTATCGTCGGTGGGATGCATCTTGGCGCTGTGGTCGTTGGCAGGGAGAGACCCTTCGTGCACGGCGACCGTCGCCTGCTTTACGCGCTGGGCACACAGATGGACTCCGCTGTGGTCTACAGCCGCGTGATTAAGCAGCTTAGCCAGCGCAACAAAGAGCTAGAGATCATCTACAATATTGACCAAATCCGTGACTCGGACATGGAATTCGACGCGATGTTGCAGGCGGTGCTGGGCGAACTGTGCGAGTCAATTGAGTCCGACGTGGGTTTTATTCTGCTATTCAACGACAACGAAGAGGATCAACTGGAAATCAAGTCGTCCAACCTAAGCGGCATCATGACCTCGCCCGCGTACTACGAGGCAATCCAGCATGTGTCTCAGCAGGCGCTGAAGGAAGCGGCAATGGTGTATGACAACAACCTGCGCGGCGAAGTACACTCCGTGTTGGCGGTGCCGCTGGTGCTGCACGATAAGATCATCGGCGTGTTCGGCGGTGTGAACAGCACACACCCGCTTGGCTTCAACGCGGAAGACCGCCGGATGCTCAACGCGATTGTCACCCAGGTGGACACCGCCGTGTTCGAACGGCTGGAGCAGCGGCGGGTGCGCCAGGTGTTGGGGCGCTCTGTAGACCCGAAAGTTCTGGAACACCTGCTAGAGCACACCGACGCCGCCAATGTGCTCGCCGGAGAGCGTATGGAGGTGAGTGTGCTCTTCGCAGACTTGCGTGGCAGTACGGAATGGGCGGAGCGCACCGAACCTGACAAGTTCGCACACGCCCTGAACTGCTACCTCGGGCGCATGACGGATGTGATTTTTGAGTATGGGGGTACGCTGGACAAGTTCGTGGGCGATGAGGTGATTGGGCTTTTTGGTGCACCGCTGCCTACCGAGGATCACGCGGAAAAATGCGCCGCCGCCGCCTACAAGATGCAGCAGGTTATGGCGGAACTGCGCCAGGAACTTACGGCGGAGGGCTACGACATCCCGCCAATGGGCGTTGGTGTAAGCACGGGCGAGGCAATCTGTGGTGAGTTCGGCACGGCGCAGCGCACAGACTACACCGCAATGGGGCGTATGATGAACCTGGGTGCCCGCCTGTGCAGCGCCGCCAAGGGCGGTGAGATCTTTATCAGCGAGGAGACTTACAGCGCCATCAAAGACCATGCCCATGTAGAGCGCATGGAAGACGTGACGCTGAAGGGCATCGGGCAGTCCACGGCGTACAAGCTGCTGACGTTGAACACCTAGCCCATGCTAAACGAGTCGGTTCGCTACCAGGATGGGGTGTTGCACGTTGATGGCGTGCCACTACCCACGGTTGCCGGGCGCACAGGCACCCCCACCTATGTCTATAGTGCACAGCGCGTGCTAGCGAACTTCCGCGCATTGCAAACCGCGTTTGCGCCGCTGCGCCCGCACATCCACTATAGTGCCAAAGCAAACGCCAATCTCGCGCTGCTGCGCGAACTTATCGGCGTGGGTGCTGGGGTTGATGCTGTTAGTGCAGGGGAGATTGCGCGGGCACTTGCGGCGGGCTGCTCCCCAGCAGATATTGTGTTTGCGGGTGTTGGTAAAACCCCGGACGAACTACGCTACGCAGTCGAGAATGGGGTGGGCTGGTTCAATGTGGAAAATGTGGACGAGTGCCGCCTGCTGAACGCAATCGCTGGCGGTCGCGATGCGACCGCCAATGTGGCACTGCGCTACAACCCGGATGTACAGGCGAACACCCACCCTGGCATCGCTACCGGGCACAAAAGCGCGAAGTTCGGCTTGAACCGGGACGACCTGGTGTATGTGCTGCAACACCAGGATGCTTACCCACACCTGCGCATCGCCGGGATTCATGTGCATGTGGGCAGCCAGCTTGCCGACGTGAGCGCAACGGTGGCAGGGGTGCGTGCTGCGGTGGCGATTGCCGACGCTTACCCACAAATCCGTACTGTCAACATCGGTGGTGGCTTCCCTGCGCGGTATACAGACGACACCGCCCCCACCTTTGCGGACTTCGCTGCCGCGCTGCAACCGATATTGGCAGACTACGACGTGATTATCGAACCGGGGCGTTCTATCGTCGCAGATGCGGGTGTGCTGCTGGCGCAAGTGCTGTATGTGAAGGCGCAGGGCGGTGCTACGCTCTACATCATTGACGCCAGCATGACCGAACTGCTGCGCCCGGCGCTCTACGGCGCCCACCATGCGATTGTGCCCGTGCACCACGCGGCGGCAGGCGCTCCGGTGACGGTAGTCGGACCTGTGTGCGAAAGCACGGACGTATTAGGTCAGGATGTGAGACTACCAGACATGCAACACGGCGACCTGCTCGCAATATTAGATGCCGGTGCCTATGGCATGGTGATGGCGAGCAACTACAATCAGCGCCCCCGCCCGGCGGAAGTACTGGTGCAGGGGGCGGCGTGGTACGTCGCCCGTGCACGAGAGACGATAGCAGATTTGATGCGGGGGGATGTGTGACTGCCGTAAACAAAAACACCCCACGGGGTGTGGGGCGCGGCGTTTGTGCCGATAACTGGACTTGAACCAGTGACCTCAGAATTATGAGTTCTGCGCTCTAACCAGCTGAGCTACATCGGCGTATAGGCAAAAAAAATTGCGGAGGCAGGATTCGAACCTGCGACCTCCGGGTTATGAGCCCGACGAGCTACCACTGCTCTAC
>CAYVGI010000177.1:0-8515 GCA_964451095.1 uncultured Anaerolineaceae bacterium | reverse complement strand
CTTATTTTGACACCGAGCCTATTCTCAACAATTTAGCTCCGAACCTGCACTAGCGCCGCGCAACCCGTGCAATACGCGAGGGCGCAGTCCAAACGTACAGGGGGCGTGTGACTGTCTCGGTTCAGAAAGACAAGTACAACATCGCGCATAAGGTTCGCTTTGGCAACACCGTGCTGGAGCACACCGCACCCAAAGCGCTCGACATTTTCGTTGACGACGAACGATATTACGCCTATGCACTGCGGGGTCACTCGGTCATCCTCAGCGCCGTGATGGACGATGCGCCGTCGGTATAGCGCAGGTTACAGCGGCGGCGCGTGCCCGCTATGATGGACACCGTTAACCCAAACCGGAGACCCCGCCCTTGACCCGACGCCTGATCCAATTGCCTCTGCTGCTCCTGCTGTGGGCGTATGCGCTCGCGCTGTGCGGCTACCTGCTGCTGCGGCTCACGCTCAGCCAGTGGTGGGCAGTCGCCTTCCTGAACAACTTCGCCCCGTATTACTTTCTGCCGCTGCTGCTGGCGGTGCCGCTCGCCGTGCCGCACAAGCGCCTGCGCCTGCTCATGATCTCGCTGGCGGGGGTGGCGGCGCTGTGGTTTTTGCCGCGTGCCCTGCCGGATGTCCCCGCCCGTGCCGCACCAGAGCAAACCCTAACGGTGGTGGCGTTCAATGTGTGGGGCGGCAATGACCAGTTGGGCACGGTTGTAGATTGGCTGCGCGAGACTGACGCGGACATCGTGTTCTTGCAGGAGACACCGCCCGCCTTCGCTGAGGAACAGGTGCACGAACTGCTGGAACTGTACCCATACCGCACCCGCGCCGTCACCTGGGGCAACCTCACGCTCTCGCGCCACCCCATCGTGAGCAACACGGGTTTCGACCTGGAGGGCGATGGTCTGCCGTACCACGAGCGCACCTTGATTGATGTGCACGGGCAGCTTGTGGCGCTGTATAACATCCACCTGTTCATGCCGATGGGTGGCTCTCCTCGTGTGCGCCCGCCTGTGAACTCGGCTTGGGTGAACATGCTGCTCAGCTACGACGAGCGCGGTCGCAACGGGCAAATCGAGCGCTTGCTTGCCAGGCTAGGCACCGAAGAACACCCGTACATCGTCGGCGGGGACTTCAACATGAGCGATAACGACCGCATGTATCCGGTTGTTGCCGCCCACATGCACGATAGCTACCGTCAGGCAGGTGTGGGCTTCGGCACGACGTGGCCCGTCGCAGGGCGGGCGCACATACCCGCGTTTATCCCGCCGATGATCCGCATCGACTATGTGTGGCACAGCGGGCACTTTGCAACCCTGGACGCCTGGACGGGAGAACCGCTTGGCTCGGATCATCTGCCGGTGGTGGCGGTGCTGGGCATGTGAGGGGTACCGGGGAAACAAAAGCGGGCGCAAATCTGATTGCGCCCGCCCGGTGCTTATGCCTGAATCAAATCGTTCAAGTCGTCGTTCTTGTGCTTCAGGTACACGCCGTCCTGTGGTGTTTCTGCTGCCAGCGTGGTGACGACGACGCGCCACAGCCCGGCAACCCCACTGAGAATGTGCAGCGCTCCTGCACCCACAAACACGCCCAGCACGCTCGCCAGCATCGCCTCGCCAAATGTGTTCACCGTCCAGAACGCGATTTCAAGTTCGCCCGATGCATATGTCAACGGTGCCGTCACCATGCCGAACGACAGCCCCACCAGCGCCATCGTGAACCCGAACGTCACCACACCCAGCGGGAAGCGCAGCAGCAGGTAGCCCAGCCCCTTCCAGCGGTTGCCGTCGCGCAGCGCATTGCCGATGCGCTCCAGCATGGGGGTTTGTGTCGGGGTTGCGTTGTCGGTCTTGCGCTTGGGCAGCTCCGCGCCGATCATATTCTCGGCAATCCAGGCGTCAAAGCGCACCAGATAGCGCGACAGCAAGAACACCCCCAGCAGAATCGGCAGCCCCACCAGCGTGACTGCCATGCCCGCCCCCAGCGAAATTCCCGTCACCAGGAACACAAAGTAGGCAATCCCCAGCGGGAACATCAGCAGCAGATACGCGACATTAAGCCACGCTTGCTTGCTGCGGTAAACATCCAGCAGGCGCAGGGCACGGTCTGCACTCAGTTGAACGTTGCGTTCTACGGTGTAATTTTTGTCGGTCATCTTTGTATGCTCTCCAGATTGATGTGCGGTTTCTATACATTGGCATTACGCGCCGTGGCTGTGCGGCGTTGTGCGTGTGGTATAAAAAACGTGCAAATGTCCTGGCGTTTTCTGAAAAAATATTAACAAAGAATTGATTTTGGTGGGCGAAGGACGTACAATTATAACGAGTCATTACACAAAGGGTTGGTGAATCATGGAAAAAGACGATCTGCGCGATTTGGCAATCGGCGGCAGCGGTCTTGTTATACTTATAGCATTTATTGCAAAGGTATATAATAACCCACCACTGAAGGTTTGGCAAACTATCGCTGGCAAATCGCTGGCAGTCATCGGGATGCAAAACAGCGGCAAAAGCAGCATCCTCAAGTTCCTGGCAGACGGCAGTCTTCCGTCCTCGTGGCAGTCACCAGAAAAACCACTGGTGTACCGGGGACGCACCGCGAAAATTCACAAGCACGATGACCACATCGCGGTAAAGCTGAGCGAGCTTAAAGACATGGGCAGCGCACCGTTTGACGTTGACCGCAAAGCACTGGTCATGGATGCCGATGTGGTTTTTTACGTGTTCCGGGCGGACAAAGTCCACACGAACGACCAGGGGGCACGCCAGCGCATCTTGAATGACCTGGAACTGGTGCGCCGCTGGATTGATGAACGCGCCGGGGCAAACGAGAACAAACGCCCCAAGCTGCTGCTGGTGGGGACATTTGCAGACAAAATCGACAACCAGCACGAACTGTACACCCGCACAATCCAGCACCCGACGATTGCCGCCGCCCACCAGAAGTGTTTCTTCGACGGGTTAGCGGTCGGCAGTGCCGCTACATCCCACAACGCCGCCCACCTGCTGTACGACACCCTCAAGCAGATCTAAGTAGCAGCTACAGGAGCATAGCATGACCGACAACAGTAAACTGATCTTGGTGCTGGATGACAACGACGAGCGCGAGATGCGCAGCGACCGCACCGGGGCACGCCTGCTCTCAAGCGGCGACGTGCAAATCCAGCGGTACCCGGTGACGGGCAACACACCCATTGCCAGGGCGCTGCGGGCGCGGGGGGCGGATAATCGGCTGGCGTACCTCGTGCGCAGCCCTTACGATCCGCTGGATTACCGACCGCTCAACGAGGCGGCATTAAAGCTCGCCGAGGCGAAACTGCACTACACCTCCCAGTTGTGTAACATCCTGGGCGCGAAATCAGTTGAGTTCAAACGGTCAAAAAAGAGCTTGCACGAGTTCACACGCGAGGGCAGTGCAGACGGCTGGGTGAAGACGCCAAAATGGCTGCCCAAGCTTGGGATGAGCGGCAGCTTCCGGCAAAACCGCATCAAGGATCACCGCGAAACGCTCGGCATCCAGAAGACGTTCCACGGCAGCGCACCAGACTTCGACGCGGCAGAGCGTTTTTTGGACGAGTACAACCTGCGTGGTGACCTCATCCTGACCACGCTGCTTGCCGAGCACCGCAAGAACCCGATTGTCACCCAGACCTACAAGCTAGACCTATCTTACGAGGCGCGGGGCACGTTTGAGCTCGTGTTTAACCTGGGGCTGCCCACTTACCTCAAGAACAAAGCAACATTCGACACAGTAGAGCGCATCTTCAATGCCTACACCGTCGAGTTCGTGGTGAACTTTTAGCCGCGCCCAGCGATGAAACCGGAATCCGTTCGCTACCTGAACGCGCTCAACCAGCAGTTCTACAACACCACCGCCACCGCCTTTGATGAAACCCGCCAGCATCCGTGGGCGGGCTGGGCACGGCTGGTGCCACATGTGCCCGCCACCCGCCCGCTCCGCCTGATGGACATTGGCTGCGGTAACGGGCGCTTTATGGTATACCTGCGTGGGCAAATCAGCGGGCGCATCAACTACCTTGGTGTGGATTCCAACGCACCGCTGCTAGACCACGCGGTCACGGCAACCGCGCCGCTGACAGATCGGGATTTGGCGTGGATGCCCGTGGACATTGTCGAGGATGCGGTGCCCGTTGCTGGCGGGCAGTTTGAGTTGGTGGTGCTGTTCGGCGTGATGCACCATGTGCCCGGCAAGCACCACCGCCTGCGTGTGCTGCGGCAGGCAGCGGAGCGCGTCGCGCCGGGCGGGGTGCTGGCGTTCACGGCGTGGCGCTTTATGGACAACGACCGCCTGCGCAACAAAATCGTGGATTGGACGCCCAACGCCGAGCGGGAACCGGGAGATTACCTGCTGGACTGGCGGCGGGGCACCAACGCGATACGCTACTGCCACTACATCAACGACGACGAACACGCAGAACTTACCGCTGCGACCGGGCTAACCGAAGTTGACACGTACCGCGCCGACGGACCCGACGGACAGACGAACCGCTACAGCATTTTGCGCCGGGGCATAAACCCATAACATTTTTCGACAACCCCGCCCCTACCCGGGTACACTGGTGGCGTAGCGAAAGGCACCCCACCATGACGACCACGTACACGAATATCACCCTACGAGATGTGCCCCAGGACGAAGCTGCGGACTGGCTCGCGGAGAACGGCTACACCGCTGCCGTCTCCCCGACCCTAGACGACCTCACAGTTGTTTACGACAACGTGCTGGCAGATTACGCCGACGCCGAAGAACCCGTTGAGGAACTGCTCAAGCTGGCGTCGGAGCTCAGCTATGAGCTGGGGTGTGTGTCGTGGCTGGTCATCGTGGATGATGACAACGTGCTGGTGTATTCCCTGTATGAGGATGGCGAACTGGTCGATAGCTACGGCTCCAAAGCGGGTGAACCCCCTGACGGTGGCAATGCAGAACGCCTCGCCGACACCTACGACGCGCCCAAACGCATCATCAAAACGGTGCGGGCACTGCTCAAGCGGGAGATGGACAGCGCCACCGAACGCCACGCCAAGCTGCTGGATGTGCTCGACCTGATGCCGCTGGCACTGCGGGCGAGCTACGCCACAATCCAGGCGGGGGAACTGCCCAACGGCGTGGACAGCATGGACGACATGGTGCTCATCGAGCCGGACAACGACACAGACGCCAACGAGGATGACGCATGAGCACCCACTACACCAACATCACACTTTACGGCACAGAACAGGACGATATGGTCGCGTGGTGCGAGGGGCACAACGTCACCGCCTACGTCTCCCCCACGGTGGACGATGTGACCGTGCTCTACGAGAACACGCTGGCAGAAAACGCCCACCTGGAAAAGCCGCTGGAGGCGCTGCTGGCACGCGGGGCACAGCTTTCCGTGGATCTGCTGGCGGCGGCAATGGTCGCGGTGGTTGCCGATGACAACATGTTCATGTATGTGCTGTTCCTGGACGGGAAGATGACCGACCACTACCTCAGCTACACCGATAAACCGCCCGTTAACGGCAGTGTGGATGTGCTGGTGTCCACGTTCGATGTGCAGGGCGAGGAAAAGCGCGTGCACGCCGCCCTACGCCGAGAGGCGTTTACATCTGCTACGGAGCGGCACAAAGAGCTAATGGACGCACTCGCGCTGCCGCCCATGATGATCGACATGGGTTTTGAGTACCTGGAAGAAGGCGAAAAGCCCCACGGCGTAGACGATAACAACGATGTGGTCTACGTCGGCGATGATGCAGATTGAGCTACAGTTCACACGGCACCCGGCTAAGCGCGTAGCGTGGATTCCAGCGCGTTTGCCAGCCGTGGGATGAGTGCATCCAAGCTGTGGGCAGCGACGGTGTTTGCCCGCAGCGCTTCGCCCATTGTCGCCCGTTCTGCGGGGGGTAGTGCCAGCACCGCCCGCAACTGCTTTGCAAGTTGTTCGGGGGGAGGTGGGTCGTCCAGGCGCAGCAGGTCACGCCAGTCGCCCAGCAGTGGGTCAAATGCCGGGTTGGTTACCAGTGTGGGCAGCCCGGTCGCCATGCTCTCCAGCGGAGCCTTGTCAAACAACCCCACCGGGCTAAGGTTCACCGCCGCCGCCGCCAGATAGTACCAATCGCGCACCTCATCGGCGGGCAGCCCGCCCGCAAAGCGCACTCGCCCGATCAGGTCGGGTTCGGCGGCACGCGCTTGCAGCCGTTGGTGGTAGGTCTCGTCTTCGCTGTGGGGCACCGCACCGACGAGCACCGCCTGAGTGTGCTCCGGTAGGTGGGGCATCGCGTCCAGCAGCACGCCTTGCCGCTTGATGGGCTGCACCCGTGCCACATGCAATATGTGATAGCGCTGTGTGGCAACTTCATGGTCGAACGGGGCGAAAAAGTCGGTGTCTATGCCGTGACCCAGCACCTGCACTTTGTCCGTCGGCAGCGGAAAGCTGCTCTGCACGGCGGTAACCACCTGCTTGACCAGCGGCAACGCCCGGCGTAGGTCGGCGCTGGCGTTACGGTGTGTGTACCACAATGTAATGGGTTTGCGCATCGCAATTGCCAGCGGCGCCACCAACCACGCATAGCGCGGGATCATGTGCACGAACACGACATCGCAGGTCGGCACCATCCGCGCCGCCTGCTGGTAGAATGTTGCCAGCACCTGTGCCTTGCTCACACCGGGTGCCTTGCCCATGCTGAACACGCGCACATTCGGCGGCAAGTCGCCCGTGTCCCCCACTTCCAGCGCCAGTACATCCACATGCGCAACGTGACCCGCAAGCCGCCTTACCCACACGGGGATGAAGTTCGTTGCCCAGTCGTTTACGTCGTAGCGAATTGCCAGCATCAGCACGCGCATGGGTTAGTCTCCGGCGGCGCGGGCGTGCCGCACCTGCGGCGCAACACGATCCTGTGGCATGTACAGGTAGCTAAACGCAAAGATGAGCAAGAACAGCACCGCGCTGGCAGCAAATGTGCCGCGCAGCCCGAACACCGCCGCCACCCCCGCACCAATCAGGGGTGCTGCTGCCCGCGCCCCAGACGTAATCGCGTTGTCTATGCCGTAGGTGGCACCCTCTTCGCCTGTGTCCGTGTAGCGTGCCAGCAACGCGCTGGGGGCACTCATCAGCCCACCGATGGCAAGCCCGGCGAGCGCCTGCATGAGCAACAACTGCCACACTTCCATGACGAACACCTGCGGGATGTAGAACGCAAACGCCGCCCCTGCCGCGCCAATCAGGATGATACGGTGCCCGATGCGGTCGCCCAGCCTGCCCAGGTACACACCGCTAAACGTCGCCGTCGCGGACGACATGGCAATCAGCGACCCGGCGAGCACACTCTGGTTGGGCGCATCTGGTGGTAGCAAAGAGACCACAAACAGCGGCGCAATCGGCACGATCATCCAGCGCCCCACATCACTCAAAAAGCGCATCCCGTACACCAGCCGCACACCCTCCGCGTTCAGCACATGTGACCACTGCTGCATCATGCTGGGGCGCGGTTCGTCAGCTTGTGTGTCCTGCCGTGTGAAGTTCTCCTCCACGCCGAAGTACACCAACACACCGGATAGAAACAGCGCACCTGCCGTCACAAAGAACGGCGCACCAAACCCGAACGCATCTGCCAGCACGCCGCCCAGCAGCGGTCCTATTGCCACGCCGCCCCACAGCGACACTTGCAGCATACCCATGCTAAAGCCGATGCGCTCTCTCGGAACGGCACCGGCGACAAGCGCGTTGTTCGCTGCCACCGTGCCCGTAACCGTGCCCTGCACTGCCCGCAGCAAGATCAACTGTTCCGCGTTTTGCACCACGCCCATTAGCGCGAGGATAACCGTGCCGCCGAACATCGCCCGCAGCACCATAAGCTTGCGCCCGTAGCGGTCAGCAGCAGCGCCCCACAGCGGAGAGACGAGCATCATGGTAAAGCCCTGTATGCCAATCACCAGCCCTGCCATCAGTTCCACGCCCATGCCCGTAACCGAACCCAGGTCTTTGACGTAGAGCGGCAGGAAGGGGAACACCACCGAAAACCCAACGGAGGTAAATAGCTGCGCGGTGAACACCACGCCAAGCGTCATGTGCCAGCGTGGGCGACCCCACACCGTGTCCGTAGATGCGGACATGAACATCCTTTTGTGTTGCGTAAAAACCAGTGCATCAGCTTATGCCCACAGCGGTGAGGAATCAACCGTGCCGATGTGACCCATTTGCGATACTTCTGGGAATAATAGGTGTTTCTTATGTGCAGTTCAGGGAACGGTAGGGCGCTGCCAACGAATGTTTGCCCGTGTTAAAATCGCGCCCCTAGCTGAAATTAACCACAAGGAGCACGACACGACCATGCGCGAAAACGAATTCGGTCCGGTAGGCATGTACTTCGAGGAGTTCGAGGTGGGTGCCACCATGAAGACACGCGGGCGAACCATCACAGAGGCGGATATTGTGCAGTTTGCCGCGCTCACCGGGGACTATAACCGCATGCACACCAGCGCCGCCTACGCTGCCACCACAGCATTCGGCAAGCGTGTCGCCC
>CAYVGI010000176.1:0-8555 GCA_964451095.1 uncultured Anaerolineaceae bacterium | reverse complement strand
GTTTGCCATGTTATTGCTCCTAGAGTTTCTTGTGTATGAGTTGGATTTTTGCTGATTATACCGTGGCACGGGTTACCGCTACAGACGGCGTTTTTCCTCGTGGGGGCGCACTTCCCCGCCCACCTCCTTGGCAAACGACGCATACGGGTTGTTCGCATCCCCGCTGCCAGCGGCGCCCTCGTTGCCCGTCATTACGACGCGCACTTCCAAATTTGTATCGTGCAGCCGTGTGAGCACGTAATTTAGCAGTGTGCGGTGGTTGGCGGTGTTTAGCCGATCTAGAAACACCTCGTTTTTCACGGTGAGCGTGACGACACTCCCGTTGACGGTGCGCACCTCAACATGATCGAGCAGCGCATCCAGAATTTTGTTCTTGGACTTGACGGCATGGCGTGTTTCCGCCCACTTTTGGTGTACCTGTGCCAGGGGAACTGCGCCGGGCGCGGATGACGCCGCCGGAATTCCGGTTTCAGTCACGGTGGGCTGTTGCTGTGCGTCCGCTTGTGGGGCGCTTCCCGCTGCTGCATCGAACGACATGCCGACAAGCTTTGCTTCGATCATCTGCTCAATCTGCAATTCCAGGTTACTCAGGTCAACGGGAGCCGCATCCGATTGTACGCCTGCCTCCGCTGCAACCTGAGGGCGCTCACGTACCCCCTCGACTAGCGCGAGTTCTAGCGCGAGCTGCGGGTGCCAGCCGCTGCTCTGGTCGTTAACCGCCTCGTTGAATGCACGGATGGCGGTCATGAGTGCTTTTTTGTTCACCATGCCCGCCTGCTGCGTGTACAGCTCGCGCATTTCGTCGGACGCTTCGATCAGGTTGGCGCTTGAGGTTTGTGCCAGCAGCACCGCCCGCAGGTGCTCTACCACCTGCTGCCCGAACTGGCGCGGGTCGCTGCCGGCGTTCATTGCCGTGGTGATGGTTTGCAACCCGGTGACCACATCGCCATGCAGGATGGCATCCACCAGTTGCAGCACGGTTTCGCTGCTAGCGGTGCCCAATATGCGCTGTGCCACGGCAACCGTTACGTGCTCTGCCGGGTCGGCAACAATCTGGTCAAGCAGGCTGATGCTATCGCGCACGCTGCCTGTGCCGTGCCGTGCGATGAGTTCAAGCGCCTCGCGGTCGATGTTCAGCCCTTCTTGCTGGGCGATGAACTGCAAGCGGTCGGCAACTTCGGTCATTGCCACGCGCCGGAACTCAAATTGTAGGCAGCGGCTTTTGATGGTATCCGGCACTTTGTCGATTTCGGTAGTGGCAAGCACAAAAATTGCGTGCTCCGGTGGCTCTTCCAGCGTTTTCAGCAGGGCGTCGAAGGCGCTGCCGGAGAAGCGGTGCACTTCGTCTATGATGTAGACTTTGTACTGCCCCTGCGCAGGCATGAACGCGATTTTGTCGCGCAGGTCGCGCACGTCGTCCACACCTGTGTGGCTTGCCGCGTCGATCTCGATCACATCCATGTTCTGGCTGCCCAGTGCGTGTGCCAGCAGGCGGGCGGTTGTGGTTTTACCTGTGCCGCGCGGTCCGCTGAACAGATAAGCATGGCGGATGCGCCCACCGTCAATCGCGTTGGTGAGTGTGCGGGTGACATGCTCCTGCCCGATGACATCGTCAAAGCTTTGGGGGCGCCACTTGAGGTAGAGTGCCTGCTTCGTCAAAGGACACGCTCCTTGATTGTTTTACGTGTTGTTGTGCGTGCGCCTATCTTAGCACTGATGTTCCAGCGGCACCATGCCAGGTGTGCTGCTTACACGCTGCCCCAGGTGCCCTGTTGGTGCATGTGCTCCGTCACGTAGATTTCCGCTTCTTGCAATGTGGTGAAGATGGGAATTTCCACCGCGCCGAATGCCTCCTGCCGCATAGCATCAACGTACAGGTCAATTAGCAGGTGCTGCCCTACCAGAACCATGTGCAAGTTGCGGTCGGTCGCGCTGCCGCGAATGCCCTTGCTAGAAAGCGTGGTGAGCATCATCACCTCATCGAACGAAGCGTGCGCTTTGTCACAGTCCACGTTGACGATTTTGTACAGTCGGTCGCCGTAGTCGTCCATGAGCGTTGCCATGTCTTGGTAGGACTGCCGGGTATCATCCACGGTGACCTTGCCGGAATACGTCACGATCACGACCGGTTTGCCCATGACCTTTTCTACCGTTACTGCCATCTTGTCAAGCTCCCTTAAAATCTCTTGAACGCCTGCCCTTGATTATCGTTGTTTCTGCAAATTGTGCACCTTTTGTGTTAGTCTAACCACGCTTTAAAAACACTTTAATGCAAATAATCGTTATGGTTTCTGTTGGTTATATGTATGCGCAGAGATAAGGAGCAGGACACAAATGGCAGCACCAGCACAAAACCCCACCAAAACGCAGGCACTCGTGGAGCGTCATAACGCGGTGATGTTCCCGGCAGTGCACCCCTACTACGGAGAGCACCCGATTGCGGTAGACCGCGCCAAAGATCAATACCTGTGGGATGTAGAAGGGCGGCGCTACCTGGACTTTTTCGGCGGGGTGCTGACGGTTTCCGTTGGGCACTGCAATGACTACGTGACGGAACGCACCCAGGAGCAATTGCAAAAGGCGCAGCACACCTCCACACTGTACATCAACGAGATTATGGTGAAGGCAGCGGAGAAAGTTGTCTCGCTGATGCCGGGCAACCTGAGCAAGGTTTACTTCACCAGCAGCGGCAGCGAAGCGAACGAAACCGCGATCATGGCGGCACGCATGTACACGGGCAATACGGACATTATCGCGCTGCGCCATGCCTACAGCGGGCGTACGATGACGGCAATGTCGGTAACGGCGCACGGCACATGGCGCCTGGGCGGTGTGACAGACGGCAGCATCAAGCATGTGCGTAACCCGTATGTGTACCGCGCACCGCTGGGCATGAGCGAAGAAGAACTGGTTGAGTTGTGTGTGCAGGATTTGGTGGAAACCCTCGCTACTGTGACCGATGGGCGCATCGCCGCGTTTATGGCAGAGCCAATCCAGGGTGTGGGTGGGTTCATCACGCCGCCGTCCACGTACTTCCAGCGCGTTGTGCCCATCATCCGGGAGATGGGCGGTGTGTTCATCGCCGACGAAGTGCAAACTGGCTGGGGGCGCACAGGCAACAAGTGGTTCGGCATTGAGCAGTGGGGCGTGGAGCCGGACATCATGACATTTGCCAAGGGCATGGCAAACGGCTCCCCGATTGGTTGTACCGTATCCACGCCAGAAATTGCCGAGGCAATGAAGGGGCTAACGTTCGCCACATTCGGCGGCAACCCGGTTACGATGGCGGCGGCGCTGGCAACAATCGAATACATCGAGCAAAACGACCTGCTCACCAACGCAGCAGAGCGCGGTGCAGAACTGCGTGCCCGCCTGAACCAGATGCAGCAGCAGTACCCCTTCATTGGCGACGTGCGCGGCATGGGGCTAATGCAAGCGCTGGAAATCGTGCAGTTAGACGAGGAAAACACGCCAGACGCTGCCAAGACGGGCGCACTCATGAGCGCTGCCCGTGAGCATGGGCTGCTTATCGGCAAGGGCGGGCTTTACGGTAACGTGATCCGCATTGCGCCGCACCTCAACGTGACGGCAGAGGACATCACCATCGCCTGCGACCTGCTAGAGAAGGCACTCGCAGATATTGCCTAGCGGGTGTGTGCTGGGGTTTAGCCTGGCTGCTGAACCCCAGCCAAACACGGCTACTCGTGGTGCCCGTTGAGCGACTGTGCCAACTCGTTCAAATCCAGGCGAGACGTCATATCTAGGCTGAGGGGTGTGACCGACACCACTTTGTCCACAAAAACGGCGTACACATCGGAATCTGGCTCTGCTTCTGTGGGGTCAAGCGTCATGGAATAGCCCAAAATCTGCGGGCTGTAGGACGTGGTGCGGTCTGGCACGACGGGCCAGTACACGCGCTTTTTGGAAAGGCGCGTCATGCGCCAGTCTGTGTCGTGTCGAACACCGATGGGTAGGTCGATCTTCAACACGTCTAAATCAAACGGCACGTCCTGCGCTAGCATCCACTGGGCAAAGCGCCGCGTGATGTGCGCCGCCGGGGTGAAGTCTACCGCGTTGGAGTAGGTGAGGTGCAGGTTGTGGTCGGTCTGTTGGGAAACAGCGATTGCAGGTATACCGAAGCTCGCCGCTTCCAGCGCAGCGCCCACCGTGCCACTGATGGTGACACCATTGCCGGTGTTTTCGCCGTAGTTAATGCCACTGATGACCAAATCGGGTGTGCGGGTGGCAACTTCCATCACGCCGTGCTGCACTGCCTGTGCGGGAGAGCCATCTACGGAGAAGGCGGGCAGGTTGCGTCCCGTCTGGGGGGTGATGGCACCCGTGCTGGTGTTCGGCAGGCTGCGCCCGGTGCCACTTTGCTGGCGGATGGGCGCTACGATGAGCACCTCTGCGAAGTCCTGGAAGGACTGCGCTGCTGTCCACAGCCCGGGGGAGGCAATGCCATCGTCGTTTGTAAATAATATCAGCGGGCGTTCGCTCATTATGTTGCTGCCTTATACATTTTACGCTTATCAGCGTTGTGTTGCCTTAACATTGGATATTCAGCATAACCGAAAAGAATTAATGCTAGTTTAATGGAGTGCAAAGCTTAGCGCAATTGAGGGGCATACAGCAGCCTGAGCACGCCAATTTGATCCAGGCGAGGGGAATATGGCTACAAAACATCCACCGGGTCTACGTCTACATACCAGTTCTTATCGAACGTCATGCCGCGCAAAACGTCGGCGGGGTTTGGTCCGCGCAGCAGCAGGTGCCAGCGGAAGTGCCCGGCGATTTTGGTGAAAAAGCATGGCGCAGGTCCGATGAGTTCGGTTCCGGTCATGCCCATATCGGCAATGCGCTTACGCACGCGGTCTGCCGTGATTTCTGCCTCGTGCTGTGCTTGCACTGCGTTCGGGTAGCGGAACAGGATCCGCACCATACGCCGGAACGGTGGGTAACCCAGGTCGCGGCGGTGGGTAATTTCGCGCTGGTAAAAGGTACGGTAATCGTGGCGGGAGGCGGTATCGACGGCGTAGTGTTCGGGTTGGTAGGTTTGCAGCACCACACGCCCGCCCAGCAAACTGCGCCCTGCTCGCCCGGCAACCTGTGTGAGCAACTGGAATGTACGCTCTCCCGCTCGGAAGTCCGGTAGGTTGAGTGCGGTATCTGCACTGACGATGCCTACTAGCGTGACCAACGGCAGGTCTAGCCCCTTGGCGATCATTTGCGTGCCCACCATCACGTCTGCCTGCTGCTGGGTAAAGTGATGCAGAAAGATTTCGTGCTGGCTCGCGTCGGTGGCAGTGTCGGCGTCCCAGCGCACCACCCGTGCCGACGGAAACGCGGCGGCAAGCGCTTTTTCCACATGCTGGGTGCCTGCCCCAAAGTACTTGATGCGCGTGGAGCGGCAGCTAAGGCACTGCTTGGGGTGTGGCTCCTGGTGCCCGCAGCGGTGGCAGCGCATCACATAATCCTGGTGGTAGATGAGCGGTGTGTCGCAGTTGGGGCACATCACTACATAGCCGCAGTCTCGGCAGAACACATAGGTGCTTTTGCCACGCCGATTGAGAAACAGAATCGCCTGCTCGCCACGCGAGAGTGTCTCGCGCAGATGGGCGTGTAGTTGGCGGCTAAAGATATTTGTGTTGCCGTCCCTGAGTTCAGCACGCATATCCACCACTTCCACAGGCGGCAGGTCGTGCGACACCAGATCGCGGGTTTCCGGCTCCAGGCGCACGCGCACGCCTGTGCGCTGCTGCTGCGCGGCAACTTGCTCTTTGTGGGCGAGGATGCGACGCGGCAGGCTCAGCGCGGTAATGCTCTCCCGCTCGGCACGATAGGCGGTTTCTACGTCTGGGGTGGCGCTGCCCAGCACCAGAGCGGCGTTGTGTAACCGGGCAAGCTGCTCTGCTGTGGTACGGGCATCGTAGTGGGGTGCACTGCGGAACGGTGGCATTTCCACATTCGGCGACTGCTTGTAGCTGTTGTCGTGCTCCTCATCCAGAATAATGATGCCGATGGCGTCTAGCGGCGCGAACAAAGCACTACGTGCCCCCACCACTACCTGCACCATACCCTCGCGAGCACGCCGCCACGCATCGTAGCGTTCGCCGTCACTCAGACCGCTGTGAAGAACCGTCACGCGGTTGGGGAAGCGCCCGGCGACACGGCGTGCCGTTTGCGGCGTGAGTGCGATTTCTGGCACGAGCAACAGCGCCGTCTTACCTGCGTCCAGCGCGTGCTGGATCGCGTTCAGGTAGATTTCCGTCTTGCCACTGCCAGTGACGCCGTGCAGCAGGAACACCTCGTGGCAGTCGTCATTGATGGCAGCGACGATGGGTTGCAGCGCCGCTTGCTGGTCGTCCGTCAGCGGCGGGGACTGCGTTTGTGCGTGCGACTGGTCGGCGGGGTTATCGCGCCAGGCGGTTTTCTCGCCCAGCAGAATCAGTTCATCCTCCTCCAACCGCTTGAGGTCGTTCACATCGGTGTCCGTTTGGGCGTACACCCAACTGACGTCAATGGGTTCGTTCTCACGAGAGAGCACACGCAGCACCCGGATTTGCGGCTCTGCCTTGCGCAGTTCGATTAGCCTGTCATTCACTGCATTGGGCGGCACCGCCAGCTCAACCGTGGTGTCCGTCAACTTCAGCAGCCCATCGTCCGCCATTTTGCTGAGCGTGCCCTTGCTGGTGCCTAGCAGCTTGACGGTTTGCTTCAGGTCGTGTTCACCGTCGCCCATCCCGGCGATGCTTTCTAGCAGGTCGGCGCGGCGGTTCTTCTTGCCGAGCGTGGGCGCGACCGCCGGGATGTCGTCCGGGTGGATTGCCAGCATCGCCGTTTGGATGCTGCGAGGTTTTATGCGTGGCGGGCGCAGGATTTGATCGACACGCACGACAGCCCGGTCTTGTAGTGCAGCGACGGTTTTACGCCAATCTGCCTTCTTCTCGTCGGCAAGCGCGTTGCTGATCTGTGCGCCGCGCAGTGCGCCCCGGCGGTTGAGCAGGCTGATTACGCGGTGCTCGAACATATCGTGGGCAGCGGCACGCGGCTCTAACAGCGTGACCAGCACATCACGCCCGCCCGTGAAGCCGGGTGGCAAGTACAGCCACAGCGCCGCCGCCACAGATGACAAATAGCGCTCAGCAATCCACTGGGCGAGGGCAAGCTGCTGCCCGGTGACGACGGGTTGCGGGTGCAAGATCGCCTCAATGGGCTTCGTCTGCACGTTAGCGGGCAGGTCGGGTGGGCGCTGCTTCGTCAGCGCAACCACGATGGCGTGCTCTGCCTTGGTACGGAAGGCAACCTGAACCATATGCCCGGGGCGTAGGTCGCGTTGCAGCGGTTCCGGGACGTGGTAATGAAATGTATTCTGGATCGGTACGTTGATGGCGACTTCTGCGTAAATCATGTGTTCTATTGTACTGCACGCTCCACCCCCAAGAAAGCGGCATACTGCCCTTAGCTCAAACGCGCCCATTTCTGCATGCACCCTGAGTGTTATGTGTGATGCGCATCAGAGCGGTTTGCGGCGGTGTGGTGCCACGTTACAATGCTCGCACTGGACATAGATGCAAACGCAAAGGCGGACAACAAATGGCAGGTGAATTCGAGGGTAAGGTGTTTGTGATTACGGGTGCAGCAGGCGGTGTGGGCACCATGGTGACGCAAAAGGTGGCGGAGACGGGTGCCAAGCTCGCGCTGTGGGATCATGCGCAGGGTAAGCTGGACGACCTGCAAGGCAAGCTGGGTGATAGTGTGGAGACGCTGCCAATCGCGCTGGACTTGACGGTGGAGGACGAGGTGGCGAGCGCCGTAACACAAACGGTGGCGCACTTCGGGCAGATTGACCACCTGCTGCACATTGCGGGCGGCTTCGCAATGCCGGGTTCGGTGCATGAGGGGCACCTGGACGTGTGGAACCGAATGATAGCGCTGAATGCCACGGCGCTGTACATCACGTGTGGGCAGGTGGCAAAGAGCATGTTGGACAAGGGCGTGAACGGCACCCTCACGGTGGTGGCGGCACGGAGCGGGCTGAAGGGCAGCAAGTCTGGTGCGGCGTATACTGCCAGCAAGGCGGCGGCGCTGCGCGTAATGGAGAGCATGTCCGAGGAGTTGAAACACCAGGGCATTCGGGTGAATGCGATTTCGCCGAGCACGATTGACACGCCCGCCAACCGCGCGGCGATGGGGGACGACAACGCACCCAAGTGGGTGACGCCGGAGGAAATTGCGAACACGATGCTGTTCCTGGCAAGCGAGAAGGCGTCTGCGATTACGGGTGCGAATGTGGAGGTGTACAAGCGAGCTTGATGCGCTCTGGCGGTGGCGGTGGGGCGACGCAGGGCGCAAGTGAAGTAGGTTGGACGGCGGTGGTTTCGATGCGTTCACCGTCCACGTGGTTGATGGTGGCGATGACCTCGTACTCACCGACCTCCCCGGTCAGCTCATCGTAGATCCTATGGTTCTGTAATCAAAAAGAAGCATCTTCATGAACGTGGTGTTCCCCCGATAAAATGGAGAGTAAGTGATCGAACTGAAGTAAAATGATG
>CAYVGI010000175.1:6807-8693 GCA_964451095.1 uncultured Anaerolineaceae bacterium | reverse complement strand
GTCGCTTCTACAACCACACCACCCGCAGCGGCTGTTGATGTCTGCTGGATTTGCGCTGCCACCGCCGTTCCTGTTGCGTCCACTGTGCCCTCAACAGGCGGCACATCGGTTGCTGTCTCAGTTGGAATCACCTCTGTTGCGGTAGGCGTCGCTTCTACAACCACACCACCCGCAACGGCTGTTGATGTCTGCTGGATTTGCGCTGCTACCGCCGTTCCGGTCACATCTGGCGTGATGCTGGGCGTTGCCGTTGGTGTGACGGGCGTGGGCGTCATCGTGGGGGGTAGGGTTGCTGTCGCCGTTTGGTCTTGTAAGGCAAGCTGGGTTGCTGTTTGTGGCGGCAGGGCACGGCGGGTCGCCGTCTGTTGCAGATTAATCGCCACCTGGGTGCCCGTTGCATTGGGCGACGGCGTGAGCGTGGGCAGGGCGGTTTGCGTCAGTTGCTCACGGATTTGCAGCGCGACCGCTGTGCCTGTTGCGTCGGGCGTGCTGGTGAACGTGGCGGTTGGCGTCGGCGACGGTCCGAACGTCGGGGTGAGCGTCGGGGTGTTGGTTGGCGTGTTTGTCGGGAGTGCCTGCTGCGTTGCCTCGGCATCCAACCGCAGTGCAATCACCGTTGCGGTCAGGTTCGGTGTACCCGTGTTCGTCGGCGTGAACGTCAGCGATGGCGTCAGGGTTGCCGTTGCCGTTGCTGATGGTGTGAGGCTGGGTGTGTTCGTCGGTAGCGCCTGCTGCGTTGCCTCGGCATCTAGCCGCTGTGCAACCACCGTTGCCGTTGTGTTCGGCGTCGGTGTATCCGACGGCGTGAACGTCAGTGATGGCGTCAGGGTCGCCGTTGCCGTGGCGGACGGCGTGACGCTCGGTGTGGCGGTTGGCAGGGATTGCTGCGTTGCCTCTAAGTCCAGCCGCTGTGCAACCACCGTCGCCGTTGTGTTCGGCGTCGGCGTATCCGATGGCGTGAACGTCAGCGATGGCGTCAGGGTTGCCGTTGCCGTGGCGGACGGCGTGACGCCCGGTGTATCGGTTGGCAGCGCCTGCTGCGTCGCTTCTAAGTCCAGCCGCTGCGCAATGACGGTTGCTGTCGTGTCCGGCGTGTCCGTGGCAGTCGCGGTCGGTGTGATGGACGGCGTCAGGGTTGCTGTTGGCGTGAATGTTGCTGTAGCGGTGTTCGTTACAGACGGCGTGAATGTTGCTGTGGCAGTGTTCGTCGGCGTTGCCGTCGGTGTGAAAGTAGCGGTGTCGGTGGGTAGTGCTTGCTGCGTTGCAGCGCCCAGCAAATTATTGGCAATAGTCGTTGCGGTGCTATCGGGCGTGTTCGACGGCGTCGGCGTGTTTGACGGCGTCGGCGTTAGCGTGCTGGTTGGTGTGTTCGTCGGCGTTGCCGTCACCACGATAACCACTGGTGTATTGGTTGGGGTATTGGTCGGCGTCGCTGTGTCCGTTGGCGTGTTAGTCACAGTCGGTGTGTCCGTTGGCGTGGGCGTTGCCGTGACAACAATCATCATCGGCGATGGGGTTGCGGTCACAGCCTCTGTCGTCTCCGTGAGCAGCGCGTTCTCCGTTGCCCGGTCATCTGAGCGAGTTGTTGCCGTTTGGAAGAAATCACCCTGCGCCAGCATCGCTTCCGTCGGTGAGGACGGCGGCGTCTCTGTTAGTGAGACGGTACCCGTTTCCGTCGGGGTCGGGGTATTTGTTTCCGTTGCTTCTTCAGTAACCGTCTCGGTCGCTTCCTCGGTCAGTTCTTCGGTCGCTTCCTCGGTCAGTTCTTCAGTCGCTTCCTCAGTGACCACATCGGTTGGTTCCGCCGTGTCGGATGGGGTCGCGGTTTCCGTCACGTCTGGCGTATCCGACGGCGTGGGTGTGTTTGTCTCTGTCGGCTCTGCTGT
>CAYVGI010000175.1:0-6707 GCA_964451095.1 uncultured Anaerolineaceae bacterium | reverse complement strand
ATCCGACGGCGTGGGTGTGTTCGTCTCTGTCGGCTCTGCTGTATCCGACGGCGTAGGCGTGTCGGATGGGGTCACGGTTTCCGTTGATGTTGGCGTATTCGATGGCGTTTGGGTCGGCGTGTTCGTTTCCGTGACGGCGGCTCGCTCTGTCTGCGTGGCGACCTGTGCCAACACAGCGGCGGTTTCCGTCGCGTCTGGCGTATCCGACGGTGTGGGTGTGTTCGTCTCTGTCGGCTCTGCTGTATCCGACGGCGTGGGTGTGTTCGTCTCTGTCGGCTCTGCTGTATCCGACGGCGTAAACGTCGCCGTGGGTGCGAGCGCAGTGAGCGTTTGCGCTGGGGAATCACTTACCGTGAAGGTCAGCCCTTCGATGTTTTGCGAGCCATTGCTGTCTACGGCAACAACCACAATCTCGAACACGCCGGGGGCCGCGGCTTCAATTTCCACATCCAGTTCATACGGTGACTCGTCTAACGTAAGGGCAACCTCATCGCCCTCCACGGCGAAGGTTACGGAATCAACCGTTGCCCCCGCCTGAGTTTCCACCTCTGCGACGAGCGTCGTGTCCTCTTCAAGCTCGTCGCCGGGTTCTACACCCATCAGCGTGATGACGGGCGGTATGGCAGCTACTTCTACCGTTACGGTGGTCTCGCTCGTCTCACCGTTGGCGGTCACGCGGGCGGTGATGTCCCGCTCACCCGCAGGCAGCAGGAACGGGTCTAGCGTAATGGGCTGCTGGAGTTGGTCAATCTCATCTTCTGCCAGGTCGAATGTTTCCAGTACCTCATCATCCACTAGCAGCTCAGCAGACTCTAGTGGGAACTGGCTGCGGGTCAGGATAAACCCCTCGGCAGGCTCTGTCAGCACATCGCCATCGTTTACACCGCTCAGCAGCACCAGCGTCGGCAGAACAGGCATCAGGAACGACTCGGTGAGCACGGTTGTCTGCCCGTCTTCGCCGGTGAGCGTCAACGTCACATCATGACCGCCTGGTGCCAGCCCGTGCGCGTCCACGGTCAGCACAAACGGCGGGTCACCGTCCGGCTCGCGGGCGTTCGGCTCACGGTCATCAATCTGGACGGTGAACGCTGCAACGGGCGGTTCGTCTTCGTAATCCACCATAATCTGTATGGTTGCAACGCCGTTCTCCTGCACCTCCACCTCACTGACCGTTAGCGTGCCCTGGGGCGCACGCTGCGCAATCACCAGTGGCACAACCACGCTGCCCTCCTCGCTGTCGGTGTCGGTCGCGGTGATGGTCAGGTCAAGCTCGCCGGGCGGGAAGTCTGCTGGGTCTACTGTGAGGTCAAACGTGCCCGCCTCCGCGTTGATTTGTGCGCCGGGCACGGGGGGCGCAACTGTAATGGAGGAGAGGGGGTCATCTGCCTGTACATCTACCGTCAGGGTAACGGGTTCGTCAAGCTCGCCTTCTGGCACGCTTTCTACTGATACCAGCGGCACATTTATGGGTGCTACCAGTTCAACCTCCTGCGTGTCACTACCGTCGGCGGTATCCACCTGGAGCGTGAACGGGCGCGTTTCGCCATCGCCGGGGAAACCTGCGTTCAGCGTGATCTCGTAGCGTACCGTGCGGCGGTTCAAGATTTCCGCAATCTCGTTGTAAATCTGCGTCAGTTCTTGCGGTTCGGGGGACTCAAACAAAGTGCCGTTCGTCGCGTCGCTCAGGTCTTGTAGGTAGGTGCGATCTGCCCCGAAGCCCAACCCAATTGTGTACACCGGGATGGCGTTCGCTTCCGCCAGTGTGCGGGCGTCATCGGGCAAGGCAGTGCTCAGTTCGCCGAACTCTGCACCGTCGCCCAGCAGCACCACGGCACGCGGCTCGAAGGGTGCGTCTAGCGCGGTTTCCACGCCCAGCAGCGCACCATCATACAGCGCGGTTTGCCCACCGAAGGGCAGTTGCTGGATCGTCGTATTGATCTCGTTGCGGTCAGTCGTGAAGGGCAGGCGCACGTTTGCCGTACTGTCAAACGTCACAATGGAAACGGCACTGTCAGCGGTCAGTTGGTCAACAAAGACCTGTGCCGCTTCTTGCGTCGCCTGGATGGGCGTGCCCGCCATGCTGCTGCTCGTGTCGATGACCAGCACAACCGCCACATCACGCCGCGCAGAGGTCACACTCTCCACCGACGTGATGTTGATCACGTCCGCGGGTTCCCCAGCGATGCTGAAGTTCGCCATCTGCATATCGGGCACAGGCTCCCCGTTGGCGCGTTCTACGCGGGCAGTAACAACGACCTCCGGGAAGTTCGACGTGTCCACGTCAAGAATTTCGAGGACGGCGTCGTCGGTTTGTAAAGCGGGGGTACCACTGGCAACGGGTACGCCCAGCCCCACCGCGAATAACACGGAGGCAATGAGTGCGACAATAACATCAATTCGGCGGTTCAAGATCACTCTCTCCGGGTGTGAATGTGCCTTACTTCACGAGCGGCGCACATTTTAACAGGTTTTGAACCTTTTCCAAAGCGATTCCGGGGCGGTTGTATGGTAATTCTGTTAAGCCGTGCCACGCGGCGGGCAAACACCGCCCCGTTCACCCGGCAATCACGCTTGTTACGGTTGCCGTTGGCGATTCAGGCGCTCACCCTAAATCCCTTGCTGACATCTGTGATGAACGGCGTTTTAAACTGGTGCGCCCGCGCCGAGACGAAAAAGTCACCGGGGCGTAAAATGAACCTGTTTAATGATGTGAGGAGGCAACAAGGCGACATGACCGACCAGCGATGGCAAAATGTGCAGGCGATTTGGCGAACGAACCAGTGGTTGTATCTGCTGGTGGGCTTTGCGGCGGGGCTGCTCGCCTACCCCGCGCTGACGGTGCTGCGCACCGTGCCTGGCGACCTGATCCAAAACTTGATTGCGGAGACACTGGGCATCGGCTTCACCGTGCTGATTATCGACCGCATCGCCCAGCGGCGCGAGCGCTACCGCCGCGAGTACGAACGGCGCGAACACCTCATCCACGATATGGACAGCCCGGACAACGCCACCGCCATCAACGCGGTGCGGGCACTGCGCACGCTTGGCGTCCTGCAAGACGGCACGCTGCGCGGCATACGGATGCTGTACAGCAACTTGCAACGCGCCAATCTGTTCCGCGCCGACCTGACCGACATGAATCTGTCCCACGCCAAGCTGGACGGCGCGAACATGGTGGAAGCGACACTCGTCAACACACGGTTACGTAGCGCCTCGCTGCAAGGTACACGCCTGATGCAGGCAAACCTCAGCGGTGCCAAGCTGCATCACGCGGTGCTGGCAGATGCCAACCTGAAAAACGCGGTGCTGCGCAACGCCCAACTGCAAAATGTGGACTTCGGCGGCGCGGTGCTCACCGGGGCAGACCTGACGGGTGCCAAGATATTCGGCACCGAGTTTGATGAGCGTACCGTGCTGCCAGATCGTACCCGCTGGCACCCAGGCGTGGATATGAAGCGCTTTATTGCCCAAAACCACCCGGATTACTGGCACCCGGATAACCCAGACATTGAAACTGAAGATGACGCGGACGACGATTAAGTGGATTTGTCCCGTAAGGCGCTTCGCGTACACTAAAGGGATAAGGGTTTGAATCCGGTTGTCATGGGAGGACCGCTTTATGACAGTTGAGCTGAGTTCGCCGCAGCAAGAGCAATCATTTTGGCAAACGACAGGTCTGTTCGCCGCGCAAAAAGGCGTTTTCCGGCGCATCCTGTACCCGGCGTGGGGTGTGTGGCTGGTGATCCTGATCGCAACGGCAATTATGTTTGCGCCAGGATTTGGCTGGATAATCGCCTCGGTTATCTGCCTGGGGCTACCCGGCATCGCGGGCATTTTTGCGTTGGGGGCACTGTGGTGGCGCCAACTGTTCAACACACTGATGGACATCCCACACATCTACGCGGACAGCACCATGCTACACCGAGATATGCCGCTGGAGCTAGACTATCGGCAGCATTTCAAAAAAGACACCGAAATCGTCGTGCTCAAGGCACAGCTTGTGCTGCGGGAATGGGTGCGCTACACCCAGGGCACCAGCACCTACACCGACACCCGCGAGATTGTGTTTGACGAGGACTGGATCGACCATCAACCCATCAGCGCCGGGCAGAACTATCACCACAAGTTCCGGCTGCGCGTCCCGGCAGATGCCATGCACACCTGGGACAACGCCAGCAACAACAAGCTCACCTGGCACATCAAGGTAGACCTGGACTTGCCCGGCTGGGTGGACTATCGCAACGCATACGAGGTGACAGTACTGCCGGAGGTGACCCATGCAGATGTTTAGGGGCAAAACAGTTATCCATGTGGGGTTCGAAAAGGACAGCGGGGTGCAGCACTATCAACCCTACGAGGATTTGGTCGCGCTAATCCAGGTGCGCCCGGAGCGTGAAATCAACTGCCGCGATGTGTGGGTTTACGTAGGCTGGCACACGGAAGGCAAAGGCGACCGCAACTCTGCCGCTGTATACAGCGAGTCGCTGGGTGTGCTGGGCATCTCGCCAGATGAACCGCTCACATATGAACTGCACTACCAACTGCCCAACGACCCGTGGAGTTATGAGGGGGAACTGCTCCGCATTGTGTGGACGGTGCACGTCAAGGTGGAGATCAACCTGCTGCCAGACATCAACCACCACGAACCGTTTGTGCTGCGTCCGCCGGACTCAATTTAGGGGTAGGCTATGCCGCCCAGTCCAGTAGTGTAGTAATGAAGAAAAGCGACGAGCTCCCCGCCTGGCGGCAACTTTGGTTCCAGGCGCTACAGGCGAACCCCTTCCGTGTAGAAACTGCCATGCCGCCAGACGTCGTTCACGCCAAGCTGGAACCATCTGCTGCCCCGCGCCATGCCCCGCTGCGCTTCGAGATGGTGCAGTAACCGCCCACTGCTTGCCCTACGCGCACAATAACCACTTGCAAGCATTCCGCATATCCGCTAAAACGGCGGCGGTCAGGTCACATGCACGGGATGCACGCACAATGAGACGCACCACAACCACGAAAGGAACACAACACCCATGATGAAACGGTTCTTAGCACTGGCATTGGGCGCACTGCTGCTCCAGGCAGCACTGCCCGCATTTGCACAAGGCAACCTGGTACAGGTCGCAGAGCAAGACATTCAAAACCGCTTTACCACGCTGCTGGCAGCAGTAGACGCCGCCGGGCTAACCAGCACCCTGGAAACTGACCAGCTTACGCTGTTTGCGCCCACCAACGGCGCGTTCGCCACCCTGCTGCGCGAACTCGAAATGACCGAGGGCGAACTGCTCAACGACGACGAACTGTTAGAAGATGTGCTGCTGTATCACCTCGTACCGGGGCGCATCACCTTTGCAGACCTGGAAGAACTCGCCGGGCAGCGTAATGACGGCGTGGTCGTCGTGCAGACGGTAGCCGGCAGCAATCTGCGCCTCGCCGTGGACGCCAACCGGGACGAAGCGGTGATTAACTTCGGTGCCGCCTCCGTGGTAGAGGCAGACATCGACGCGAGCAACGGCGTGATCCACGCGATCAACAATGTGCTGCTGCCAGAGGACGCGGAGGGCATTAACGAGCTAGAATCCAGCGAAATCGTTATGGACGACGACGCAGACCCCGACGCCACACTCGAACCCGGCGCCACCGAAGAAGCGAGCGAGGTCAACATCGTGCCAGAGGAAATCATCGTGGATGTGGAGACGACAAGCGGCAACCTTGCCGACATCATCGCCCTGACCGATGACCTGTCCATTCTGGCGGAAGCGGTCGAAGCGGCAGACCTCGTCACCGTGCTGGAAGACCCCAATGTAGACGAGGAAGAGGACGACCAGGGCTTCACGATGTTCGCGCCCACCGACCAGGCATTCCGCAATCTGCTGTCGTTCACCGGGCTGACGGAGAGCGAACTGCTGGAAAGTGATGTGCTGGAGGACATCCTGCGCTACCACGTTTCCGAGGGGGTAAAGCCATCTGAGGAATTTGCTGACCTGGAACGCCCGATAGAGACCATTATTGAGGGCGGCGCTATCGACGTGCGCGTGACCAGCAGCGGCGGCGTGGAACTGAATAACATCTTCAATATCATTCAGGCGGACATCCCCGCAGACAACGGCGTGATGCATGTCATTGACGGCGTGCTGCTGCCAGGATCTGCCATCGAAGCGTTCGGTCTCTAGCCATTTGTCCGGGTGGGGCGTCCCCCGCCTCACCCACGGCAACATCACTCAAGCATTCGTCAACCCATCATCTAACAAAAATTCCCATTTTGAATTTAGGTTCGGCTTATCTGCGCTCGTTACAGTATTAAGTATCGTATTGCTCGTAACACAGAAGGTTAAACACATGACAAAGCGAATTTTCGCAGTATTTCTCCTACTGATGCTCTCTGTAACGGTAGTCTTCGCGCAGGACGCAACCGAAGAAGCAGAGACAGCACCCGCAACCATCGTTGACGTGGCAACCAACGCAGAGGGCTTTAGCACGCTGCTGGCAGCGGTTGACGCCGCCGGCCTGACCGAAACACTCGCCACAGGCGAATTTACCGTGTTCGCCCCCACTGACGGCGCGTTCGAGACGCTACTAACTGACCTGGACGTCAGCGCAGAAGACCTGCTTGCCGATACTGACCTGCTCACCAGTGTACTCACCTATCACGTAATTGAGGGCACTGTTACCTTTGCAGACCTGGAAGCACTCGCGGCAGACCGTAATGACGGTCTGGT
>CAYVGI010000174.1:0-8746 GCA_964451095.1 uncultured Anaerolineaceae bacterium | reverse complement strand
CTAACATAATCACCAAGCGAGCACACACACTTGGAACTCATCAAGGTACTGCAACGGCGTGACATTGTGCTGTTTTGGTTGGGGCAGGTGGTCTCCGCCATCGGCGACCGCTTTTTTGATTTCGCTGTGGTGTGGATTGCCACAGAACAAATTGGCGCAGACGCTGGCTTTGTGATTCTGGCAGGTACGGCGGCATCGCTCGCGTTTGGTCTGTTTGGCGGTGTCTTTGCAGACCGCTGGAACCGCCGCACGATCATGATTGCCACCGACCTGACACGCGCGAGCGTGTTGGCAGTTGTTGTGCTGGTCAGTGTGAGTGGGGGATTGCAACTGTGGCACCTTGCCGTGGCGATGGCTATCCTCAGCGGACTGAACTCTCTGTTCGAGCCGACCTTGTACGCTAGCCTGCCCGCGCTCGTTCAGGAGCCACGCGCACTACAGGCAACCAATGCGCTGTTCGACGTTACATGGCGTGTTTCTACGGCGGTTGCCCCCGCCATTGCTGGGTATGTGCTGGCGCTGCTGCCCGTGAGCAGGCTGTTTGCGGCAGATGCTTTGACGTTTCTCTTGTCCGCGATTGCGCTCGTGGCGATCAGTGGTCGCTACGCGTGGCAACCGGAGCGCCCCGAAAGAATATCCGGTGGCTTGGTGCGCGATGTATTTGCGGATTTGAACGATGGTGTGCAAACCGTGTGGAACCACCCGCCGCTGCGCTGGGCACTGATTATCTCGTTCATCATCGGTAGCATGGTTTGGGGGGTGGTTTTTGTTGTGGGGGTGCCGCTGTTTGCCGCCACGGTGCTCAACGGCGATTCCACCACGTTTGGCTGGATTGGTGCCGCTTACGGTGTGGGCAACGTGCTCAGTAATCTCGTGATTGGCAACCTGCTCATCCGGCGGCGGATGCTGGTGTTGTTTGGGGGTGGTGTTTTGCTGGCAAGCGGATTTGTGCTGCTTGCTGCGTCAACATCGCTGTGGCTGGCAATGGTTGGCGCGTTCATCGCATCTATTGGCGGTCCGATGGAAGACATTATGATCTTGCTCATCATGCAAGACGAACTGCCGCCCGGCAAAATCGGCAAGGTGTACGGCATACGCATGGTTACAGGGGAGATTGGTTTTGGCGTAGGGCTGGCGCTCGCCACCGTGTTGTACGAGCTTGTGCCTGTCCCGGTTGGCATGATCGGGGTGGCGCTTGTTCAGCTTGTAGCAGGGCTGCTCGGGATTGCGATGTTCGGGCGGCTCGTGGTGGGGTCATCCGTGGAGCCAGAACCGACCCTCTAGCCACCGGGCGGGGATGCCCGCCCAGCAGTTATTCTTCGCCCGGCGTGTCGCCGTTGTTGCCGTTGAAGTTGATGTACAGCCGCGCCGACGCCGTGTGTGATAGATCGCGCAGCGTCTCAAGTTCTAGCAAGCGCAGTAGTGCCGGGTGCTGCGTGTAGGCAGTTGCTGCTTTTTCACGCTCCCGCAGGTTGCGGATTTCGGCGTCAGTCTTGACCTGTGTCGCCGCTGCTTCCGCCTGCGCCAATTGCTGGTTCGCCTCTGCCTGGGTTTGCGCTTCGATGCGCTGTACTTCTGCCTTCGCCCGCGCCTGGATCACGCTGGCTTCTGCCATGCGCTCCGCGCTTAGCACCTGATTCATGATCTGCTGCAAGTTACCAGGGAAGATCAGGTCTTTTACATCGGCACGCCCTATGGCAACACCGTACCCCGCAGCAGACTCGGTCACATCTGCCAGGATGTCCTCGCTCAGTTCGTTGCGGTTCGTCAAAATCGCTTCCAGGTTCATCGAAGCGAGCGAACGCCGCGCGGCAAGCTGCACATCCGTGTAGATGCGTGACTCGTAATCGTCCACTTCCTGCATGGCAGCAACCGGGTCAATCACGCGGAAGCGCACAACAATGCTCACGCGGATGGCGACCTTGTCCGCCGTCAGGATTTCCTGCCCCTTAATCGTCAGGTCGCGCTCACGCACGTCCACCGTTTTGATCTCCACCCTTGGCACGCGAATGCCGGGTATCAGTCGCTGGTACCAGCGCAGGTGCGGCACCTCATAGCGTCCCGGCTCTAGCACGCGCTGGAAGGCACCGTCTTCGTACCACAGTCCACGGTGGGTTTGCTGAATGATGATTTCGTACGGTTTGAGTACCAACTTACACCCTCGACACTCGGTTTATCTCTGATAATAGGTGGGGGAGCCGCCCTTTGCGGCAGCTCCCTGGTTTATTGTCTCGAAGCGGCGTCGATTCGAACGACAAGCGAAGCCGATTGATAAAATCTGCTAACCAGTATTTACAGTGTAACCTGGCGAGTTACCGTAGTTTGCTTGATCCATAACCCGCTGAGACAGGACAAGTCTAAAAAAACTTTGAGGATATATAAAGGGTCATTAGGGGTCAAAAAGTCGTAAAAAAACAGGGTGGTTCGATCACCACCCTGTGAGACTGCCTAGCCGAGTGCTGGCGCGGGATCCATGGACTGCATTGCGTCCATCAGCTTGTGGAACTCTGGAATGCTAAGTTGCTGCTTGGCGTCGCTCATAGCGACTGGCGGGTTCGGGTGCGTCTCGAACATCAGCCCGTCTGCACCAGCGGCAAGGGACGCCTTTGCCAGTGGGATGGCAATGTCGCGCCGCCCAGCGGAGTGAGAAATATCCACGATGACGGGCAAGTGTGATTCCTTCTTCATCAGCGGCACTGCGCTGATGTCCAGCGTGTTGCGCGTCCAGCTTTCAAACGTGCGGATGCCGCGCTCCATCAAGATCACGTTCGGGTTGCCGCTGCTCACGATGTACTCTGCTGCGAACAGCCACTCTTTGTAATTGGCACCAAAGCTGCGCTTGAGGATAACGGGCTGCTTCACCTTGCCCAGTGCCCGCAGCAAAAAGCTGTTTTGCATGTTGCGTGCGCCCACCCAGAAGATATCCACGTAGTCACTCATCATCGGTATCAGCGAAGCATCAAGAACCTCGGACGTGACCATCATGCCGTAGCGGTTCGCAACCTGCCGGGCAATTTGCAGCCCTGGTTCGCCCAGCCCCTGGAAGTCATACGGCGAGGTGCGTGGCTTGTACGCCATGCCACGGATGACCTTTACTCCCCGCTCATGTAGTGCCGCCGCGACCTCTTCCATCTGTTCCAGGCTTTCCACCGCGCACGGACCAGAAATCACGGTGAAGCTGCCATCGCCGAATGTTTCACCGTTGGGCAGGGTGATAATCGTCTGGTCGGTTGGCTCTTTGCGCTGAACCAGGTACTTCTGGCGGTGTTCCTGCTCCTCCATCGCCAGGGTTGCCCGGAAGACTTCCCGGAATAGGCTGCTGATGGTCTCGTTGCTAAACGGACCCTGGTTTTTCTGCTGCAATATGGTCAGCATGTTCGCTTCGCGCTCCGGGTCGTAGAACTCAGTCCCCATCTCGGCGCGTACCTTGCCGATCTCGGACGCAATCGCCGCACGGCGGTTCAGCAAGTCCAGCAATTGCAGGTTGATCTCGTCAATTTGCCCGCGAAGTTCCGCAAGTTGGTTTTCTGGCATGGTTAAATCCCCTTAAATCTCTTTGATTGCATGAGTAGCAACTAAATGTGCCATAGTGTACCGCAAATGCGAAAAATTGCAGGGATGCACTTGCGCAGCGCCGCCCACACCCGCGCATTTACGCCTCCGGTGCATCCTCTACTGGCAAACCCTCCATCGCCATGATGCGCAGCGCATTGGTTGTGGGGCTGGGTCCGCCGCGCAGAATGTAGTCGAACGCCATGCGCCCGTTCTCCACCTCCTCGCGGAAGTGGAAGTTACGAATACGCGGGCTTTCGTCCGCCAGCGCGACCAAATCCAGGTCATGCGTAGCAATTAGCCCCACGCTGTTGCTGCCAACCAGCGCCCGAATGTACGATCGGCTCCCAATGAGCCGCTCCCGGTTGTTGGTGCCACGGAAAATCTCGTCAATCAGGAAAAACACAGGTTGCTCTTCCGGCATGTCAATCGCATTGAGCAGTCCCTTCAAGCGCTGCACCTCTGCGTAGAAGTACGACATGCCATCGTCCAGCGAGTCTGTCACGCGGATGGATGTGTACAAGCGGAACACATCCGTTCGTAGTTCGTCTGCGCAAACCGCACCCCCCGCATAAGCAAGGCACAGGTTCACGCCCAGTGTGCGCAAAAACGAGCTTTTGCCCGCCATGTTGGAACCCGTCACGATGACCATATCGCCGATTTGTGAGAATGCGAAGTCATTGCGCACCCGTTCGTCCGTGTGGATGAGCGGGTGCCCTGCCTGCGTCGTGCTAAATACCTCGTCTTGCCCCTCGGCAATGTTCGGGAAGGTGTAGGCAGGGTTCAGGTAGGCGAACGTTGCCAGCGAACACAGCGCTTCGACCTCGTGCCACGTATCGAGCCACTGCGGCAGGTAGTCGCGCAGTTCGCCCTTCAGGTTCTCTAGTTGCAGCGCAAAGAAGTAATCCCAGGGGATGACTGCGTTCACCAGCAGCCAGAAGATCGGGTTCGCACGCAGGCTCGCGCCAGAAATTACGCCTGTTGCCCGTCGCAGTGCCTTTGACGGTTGATGCTCTAGCACAGGTGCCACCAGCGCCCGTACAGACGGCATGGCATGGTAGCGGTCGCGTTCCAGGTAGCGCATCACAGCGTCCAGGCGGCGCAGCGCACCTTCTATCGTCAGGGCGTCCTCAAATGTGTCTTGAATGCGCCGGAACTGCGAAACGAAAACCAGCGCATAGGTGCCCAACGTGAGCGTGAGCAGCACCGATGGCAGATCGACAAACACCGACGTGATAAACAGGGTGATGTTCACTGCGGAGAGCGCCGCCAACCCCACCAGTAACCCGCGCAGCTTCACCGCCGGGGATTGCAGCCACTCCACGAGCGATAGTCCCTCCCCCCCCGTGCGGATTTCCTGTGCGGCGATGAGTGCCCGCAGTGTCAGCTTGTCCCGGAACAGGGGCTGGCCCGTCAGTTCGCGTACCAGGGTTTGCCGCTTGTGCGTTTCGTCCACGCTCGGCGCATCAGCCACCAGCCAGCGTTCCAGGCGGCGGCTACCCTCGACGGACACCGCCGTGTTCACAAGCCGATGCAGCCGATACAAGTCCAGGTCTACCGCTAGCGGGTGAGTCGTCAGGCGGTGGTGGGGCACTTCTGGGATAGCGTGCCATTCCAACAACATGCGATCCAGGTGTGTTTGTTTAATCGTCTGCCATGTTATGAAGGCGGACATGCTGTTTTGCACACGGCGGTGCACCGCGATGGCACCACCAAACGCAACCAAAAAGATGACCAGCGCCGCCCAGAAAACCGGGCGCAGTGCAGGCAAGAAGAACAATACGCTTACGGTGGGTACCCCGGCAGCGACCAACAGCAGGCGTACATTAGAAAGGCGATCACTCTGCCGTTGCAGATGAGCAATTTGCTTGCCAACGCGCTGAAGTTGCCGTTGCAGCGCTGCTTGGCGGGTTTGTTGGGATGTCAAAGGCGTTCCGTTGGGTGTTGAACTAAGAATGTACGCTATATTCATATACCCAGGGGGCGAAAACAAGTGGTTTTTCAACTTGTGGTCATGTGGCGCTGTGCTACGATATGGGCGATTTGTCTATCTTGAATCAGGCATCTACGGCATGACAGGCATCCGCACCCGAAAAATTACCCTGCTATTCATTACCCTGGACGCAGACCAGAACGGCTACATTGAACGTGCCGATTTCGAGCGTGTGGCAAAGGCACTGGCAAACGCAAATGACCTCTCCTCGTTTTCAGAAGAGTACCGCGCCCTACGTGCCAACTACATCAGTGTGTACGAGCGCATCTGCGAGATGATGGATGTAGACGGCAACCACCGCATCCAACTGACTGAGTGGACAGATTACTTCATGCAGCTCATTGACGACGATGAGCAGTACAGGGCGGTCGTCGCGCCTATCTCTCGTAACATCTTCAACATGCTGGACCACGACGCCGACGGCAAAATCTCCGCGCAGGAGTGGGAGCGCTTCGCAAAAGTCTATCGTATCCCGGAGCAAGACGTAGAAGGCGTGTTCCAAAAGCTGGATATGAACAATAGCGGCTACATCACGCTGGATGAATTTGGCGAGATGATGACCGATTTCTTCGAGAGTGAAGACCCAACCCGACCCGGCAACTATATTTTTGGGGCATTCTGATGGCAACACTAAGCGACCTGCGGCGGCAAAAACTCGTCTACCTGTTTCGTATTCTGGATGTGAACCACAGCGGGCACATTGACGTGGAAGATATTGAGCGATTTGTTGCGCTGCTGGCACAGGCACGCTACTACCCTAAGGATTCCCTCGCGTTCGCAGCACTGCACCACGCCTACATGCACATCTGGGAAGCGCTCTCCGCACAAATTGACACCAACAAAGACGGCGCCATTACCACGGAGGAGTGGCTTGCCTTCTTTGAGGCTGCCAGCGATGACCCATCCTTCAAAACGGAATTCGTCCGTCCCATAGAGCGCACGATGGTTACACTGCTCGATACCGACGGTGACGACCGCATCCGCCTTAGCGACTACTATGCGCTGGCGCGGGCGTGTCGCCTGTCTCACCAGGAAGTTAACGATGTGTTTACCAAAATTGACGGCGATGGCAACGGCGTTCTCACAGAGGAAGAAGCTGGCAACGCTATCACGCAGTTTTTCCTCAGCGATGACCCGAACGTGCCGGGCAACTGGTTCTTTGGGGACTATACCCGAACCGTTTAAGCAGCTTATCGCTGGTTCCGTGGGCAAATATGTGCAAACATGGCGGTCGTTTGTTCGCTCCCAGGATCTGTTACGGTTATGCACGAAAAGTCACGCTGGTTTTGGCTGCTGCTGTTGGGGCTTGTCTTGCTGGCAGCGGTGCCCCGCCTGCTCATCTACGATTTTAGCCTGCCTTACATAGACCATCCCGACGAAGGCACCAGCTACCTGGAGGCGCTGCACTGGCGCGGGCAGTACGAGCTTGGCGGTGGGCACCCCGGCTATCCACCCGGGCACATTTCCCTGAACTGGCTCGTGCAATCTGTAGTAGAAGGGCAGCTAGGCGGCAACATTATCACCACAACCCATGTCATGCGGCTGCTCTCCGTTACCTTTAACTTGCTCACGCTGGTCGTGATCGCTTGCTTTGGGCGTCTGATTGCCGGTGATGCTGCTGGACTCATCGCGGGGGGGCTGTGGGCGTTCTCGCCCATGGTCATCACCAACGGCATCATCGCCATCCCCGACCCGTTGCTGTACCTGCTGGTGGCGTTATCTCTCGCGCTGGCAGGCTACGCCATGACCGACCCGTCCCGGCGAGTGTGGGGTATGTGGAGCTTTGCTGTTGGCTTGCTGGCAGTGTTGGTGAAGTATCAAGCATTCCCGGTGCTGGTCGCGGGTGGGTTCGTGGCGCTTGCCACCGTACGTGAGAAACCATCACGGGGGGCAGCGTACCTTGCATTGCAGGCGATGAGCGCGACGGTCGTCGCCGTTGTGCTGGTGCGCGGCTATGGCGCACTGCGGGCGTTCGGCACCAACCGCGAAACCGTCGAGATGAGCGAGAGCGGGTTTGCCAACGTGCTAGATATCGGGCGCATACTGAACAATGTGTATCGCGTGTTTGCCCCCGTTCATGCACCGCTTTCCGTAGTTATTGTGCTGATTGCTATTGGTGCCTATTTCGTCGCACGGCGGTCACAGCGCCCTACAGTACAGCTTGCGCCGCTAGCCGTAACCGTCCCCGTGCTGCTGCTGTTGCCCTGGGTTGCGAGTTCATTTGCACTCGTCGGTGCGGACGGCTCACTCATCCGCCACGTGATGCCCGTGACAACGCTGGCATGTGTGCTGGTCGGGGCAGCACTAGTACAGATTGCCGCCGCGCTGCCAACGAGAACCGCAAGTATTGCGTCAGTGGCGGTTGGGCTGCTGCTGGTGTTCTGGTTCGGCACGGACGTGACCGCGCTGGCAAACATCGTGCCGCAGTACCGCCTGCCGGATACCCGTGTCGGGCTGCGTCAGTGGGCAGATGTCAGTTTAGAGGCGGGCACCGTTGTCGTAGATGAGGCAAACCACAAGACGTTCAATCCGTATTGGGGTGGGGTGCAGGGGCAGCAGTGGTTCGACTGGTGGGAGAGCGATGATTTTATGGAATACAGCGTGCCGGAGTGGCGCGACGAGCGCGGTATGTCCTACATGGCAATTCCACAGGATAAATGGCAGCAGATGCAGCAAACCGATGCGGGTCAGGCATACCTGGCACAGATGCTGCCAGTGCGTAACTTCCTGCCACCGCCAGCAACCCGCGGACCGCACGTGCGCTTTTACAGGCTGTGGCAAATGCAGCACGAAACCGATGTGCGCTTTGGCGAGCACATCCGGCTGGTGGGCTACGATGCCCCCCAATCGCGCACATTCGCGCCCGGCGATGACCTAACGCTGCGGTTCTATTGGCAGGCAGATGCCACACCATCCACAAACTATTCGCTGTACATCCACCTAACGCCGCCCGATAGCCGAGATGTGCTTGCCCAGGTGGATGGCGCACCTGCCATGCCGCAACGCCCAACCGTTACGTGGGAGCACCCCGACGAAACGCTTATCGGGTCGTCATTTGCCGTTTCGCTGCCAGCGGACTTACAACCTGGGGAATATCGCATTGTCATTGGGCTGTACAACTTCCAAACATTTGAACGTTTGCCCGTGGACAGTGGCACTCTAGAAGACGGTTACGAAATCTTCCGATTGGAAGTAGATTAG
>CAYVGI010000173.1:0-8921 GCA_964451095.1 uncultured Anaerolineaceae bacterium | reverse complement strand
GTTCCCCTTCCAGCCGTTCTGGTACTGGGCGTCTACCCGGTTCCCCTGGCAGGCAGTCCGCCAGCGGCGACAGTGGTTCCCCTTCCAGCCGTTCTGGTACTGGGCGTCTACCCGGTTCCCCTGGCAGGCAATCTTCGGGCGGTGGGTCACGCTTGCCCGGTTCGCCCGGCAGGCAATCCTCCGGCGGCGACAGCGAAGGGGCGTCCTCATCAAGTTCCAGCCGCTTTGGCGGTGGGTCGCGTTTGCCCGGTTCCCCCGGCAAACAAACCTCCGGCGATAGTGGTTCATCATCACGCTTTGGTTCAAACCGCCCGGGGTCATCTGGCAGCGGCAGCACGCAAAGATCCGGTGGACTGCCCGGTCGTACCAGCGGCGGCGGGTCGCGCTTCCCTGGTTCCCCAGGCAAAAGCACAGGCGACGGCAAAGACAAGGATAAGAAAGACGCACCCAAAGACGAAAAGGCAGACGACAGCGCCTCCTCCCCAGGGGAACGCCTGAACGCGCTGCGCTCTCGCTTTAGCCTGGGCGGTAACAAAGACGCTGACGGCGACGACAGCAAGAAAGACGGTGGCGAAGCAGGCGGTGGGCTGCCCGGCGCAGGCGCAGTGGGTGGGCTAGTCGGCAGGCTACCTTTCGGTGGCGGAGACAAATCCGATTCCGATAAGGACGACAAAGGCGGCGGACTCACGTCGCGCTTCGGGCGCAAAGCACCATCCGCTGGCGGTGATGTCAAGCCAGCAGACAGCAAAAGCGGCAAAAAAGGCGGCACACCGCGCCTGGGTTCGCGCGGGGATAAAGGCGTTAAACCCGGCGGCAAGGATGATAAGAAGGGGGGCAAGGCAGGCAAACCAGCAGCAAAAGCGGAAGCGGAAAGCGCAGGTGTTGGCGCTCGTTTCGCTGCGCTAACCGCCAGCCTGCCGTTCGGTGGCGGCAAATCCGAGGATAAACCTGCGTCTAAAACGGTGCAGCAGCGTAGCAAAGCCCCCAAAGTCGCCAAGGGCGAAGGGCTGTCGCTCGACCGCAAGCTGGATATTCTCGGCGTGGGGCTGGTGTTCGCTGCTGGTGCGCTGTTCCTCAGCCGCTTCTCCCCGAACCAGGGCGTTTTGACCGAAGGCGTCAATAACTTCTTCGAGAGCTTGCTAGGGTGGGGCGCGTGGGCAGTGCCCATCGCTATGTTCGGCGTGGGGATGTGGCTTATCATCCGCCACTTTGGTGACGAACCGCCCACTATAGACACAGAACGGCTCATCGGGCTGGGCATAATCTACGTGGCGGCGTTGGTGCTGTTCCAGTTCGTCCAGGCGCTGAACTACACCGTCACCACATACGAAGAACTTGCCAACCTCACACGGCTAGGCTGGACGGAGGAAATCTTCTTCCCATCCGGTGGCGGCTGGGTGGGTGGCAACATCTACCTGCTGATGGTGCGCTACCTGGGCGAGATATTTGCTTTCGCCGTTGCAATCTTCACGCTGATTGTCGGCGTGATGCTGCTGCTGGACGTAAGCGTCTCCGAAGTGGCAATCATCATGATTGGGCTGTGGCGCAGCTTCCGTGTGGCACAGCGCCGCTCCAACGAGCGTAAGAAGGTGCGCCGGGCAGAGCGGTTGGCGCAGCGCAAAGAACAACTTGCCGCGCTCACCCCACCAGAGTCACAAATCGAAGTCAGCAGACCGCAGGCAGAGCAGCTTCCGGCGGGCGACGGCGACGCAACCAGCGGCGCTCTCCCCGCACCGGAATCCGAACGCGCCATCCCCATCACCATGGGTGGGCGCACCGTCACCACATCCTTTTCGGGGCAGCAACTCCCCGTAGAAATGCCCGCCCAACCACCGCCACAGCAGTCTGCGCCGTCTGGCAGTGGCAACGCCCGCGCAGGGGTCATTGGTGGTGTGCTCGGCGGCATGTTTGGGCGCGGCAAAACAAGCAACGACAGTCCGACCCCGGTGGCACCTGCTAACGCAGAGAACACAGGCAGCGCTTCGCCATCTGGCTCGCTGATGAATCGGCTGCCATTTGGCGGCGGCGATGCGAAAGCAGCACCCGAGGCAACCGGGGCGCAGGCAGCACCCACGGGCGGAACAGCGAACACGGCAAATGCAACACCACCATCTGCCAACCCGCCACAAGCACCGGGGGCACAGCAGCCTACCCAAGCACACCCCCAGCCAATGAACCAGAACTTATTCTCCCCGCCGCCTGCGGCAGGGGCAGCACCGCCACCGTCGCCATTTAGTGCACCAGCAAGCAACCAGAGCACAACCGCCAGCGCATCGGCAGCGGGCGCTGGTACGCCAGCGACAGAGGATAGCCCGTTCAAGAGCAAGCGCATCACACAGGCGATGCAGGCGGTGAACGCAGAAACGGCTGAAGCAGACGGCACGGCAGACACAGCAGCATCCAATGGCAGCAACGGTGCCGATGGCAATGACCCTGCAACCAGCCGCCTAGACCGCCTCAATGCCATCCGACAGGGGCGTGCCGCGCACCCGAACCAGGCACAGACCGCCAATGCCGCACCCAAACCGGAAGACACCGCGCCCAACAACGGGCAACCCAGCACCGCGCAGCCATCCAGCAACGGTGAACACGCTGCACAGGCTAACGGGCAGGCACAAGAGTCAAATGGCGCATCGACCGCCGCGTTTGTGGTTGGCAAAACGGACGCTTACGGCAACGCACCGACGCCGCCACCGTCTATGGGGCGTCCGGACGACATGAAACCCAGACCCGCCGCCGTGGTAAGTGCCCCCGCTGCGGCAAACCCCAAACGCGATTGGACACTGCCAGACATCAACGAACTGCTGAACGAAGGCAGCGACCAGGACTTTGACCGTCAGTTCCTCGTGGAGCAGGCACGCATCATTGAGGACACGCTCAAGAGCTTTGGTGCACCGGGGCGCGTGGTGGAAATCAACACCGGTCCGGTGATTACGCAGTACGGCGTAGAGCCAGACTACCTGCAAAGCCGCAGCGGTAAGCGCAGCCGCGTGAAGGTCAGCGCGATTGCCCAGCTTGACCGTGACCTTCAGCTTGCGCTGGGGGCGAAGTCCATTCGTATCGAGGCACCTGTGCCGGGCAAGGGCTACGTCGGCATCGAAATCCCGAACGCGGAAAATGCGCTCGTTAGCCTGAAGGACGTGATGCAGGCGGAGCAGTTCGAGAAGCTCAAAGGCAAGTCTCCGCTGGCGATTGCGCTGGGGCAAAGCGTGGACGGCACCCCCATCTCCGCCGATCTTGCCGCCATGCCGCACTTGCTCATCGCAGGCACAACGGGTTCTGGTAAGTCAGTATGTATCAACTCGATCATCAGCTCACTGCTTTCCAACAACACACCAGAAGAACTGAAGTTCATCATGGTTGACCCCAAGCGCGTAGAGCTAACGGGGTACAACGGCATTCCGCATCTGGTCGCACCTGTGGTTGTAGAGCTAGAGCGCATCGTCGGCGTGCTCAAGTGGGTAACACGCGAGATGGACGAGCGTTACAAGCGCTTTAGCACCGCCGGGGCACGCAATATCGTGGACTTTAACAAGCACCTCTCACCGGACGACGAGCAAATGCCCTATATCGTCGTGATTATCGACGAGCTTGCCGACCTGATGATGCTCGCGCCAGAGGAAACAGAGCGCACCATCACCCGTATCGCGGCGCTAGCGCGTGCAACGGGTATCCACCTTGTCATCGCCACGCAGCGCCCGTCCGTGGACGTTGTGACCGGTCTGATTAAGGCGAACTTCCCGGCGCGTATCGCGTTCGCGGTGGCGGGCAGTGTAGACAGCCGCGTGATTCTCGACCAACCTGGTGCAGAGCGCCTGCTCGGTCGTGGCGACATGCTCTACCTCAGTGGCGACTCGCCCGCACCACAGCGTTTGCAGGGCGTGTTCGTGTCCGATGACGAAATCGAGAACATCAACCGCTACTGGAAGACCCACAGCCACGGGCTGCGCCCCTCGCCCTCGCGCAAGATGGCACCGCTCACGCTGGACCCGGCAAGCGCACCGCCGCAGATGGCACCCGCCGTTATGCCGGGCGCAGCACCCCAGCAGCGTGCCAACCAACCCGAACTCCCCATGCAGCAGGCGTTCTGGGATGGTGGCAGCAGCAACGGCGACGACAACATCGAGCCGGACGACGAACTGTACACGGAGGCAGTCGAACTGGTGCGGCGGCTGAACAAAGCGTCGGTATCGCTGCTACAGCGGCGGCTGCGCATCGGTTACACTCGTGCCTCGCGCCTCATCGACCTCATGGAAGAACAGGGCGTGGTCGGTCCGCAGGAGAGCGGCAGCAAGCCACGTGAGGTGCTGCCGGGGTAGCGAAAAGGTTGCGAATCGGCGGTGAGCATGGATAATGCAAACGACCGAACGAATACCCTTGGCAAAACAGGGGGTGCGGCAAGCGCGTCGCGCCCCATTTTGCTGCCACTAGAGCGCGAGCAACAACCACAATAGAGGAATTTATGACCGAGAAAAAACGCATTCTCACTGGCGACCGTCCCACCGGCAAGCTGCACCTGGGGCATTATGTCGGCACCTTGCAGAACCGCGTGCGCCTGCAACACGAGTACGAAAGCGTGTTCATCATCGCAGACCTGCACATGCTGACCACCAAAAACACGCCAGAACACATCAGCGAGATCGACAAGAACGCCCACGCCCTCGTGTTAGACGCCATCTCCGCCGGGATTGAGCCGCAAAACGTCACGTTCTACCTGCAATCCGCCATCCCAGAAATTACCGAGATCAACACCCTGTTCCAGAATCTGGTCACGGTACCCCGCCTGGAGCGCCTACCCAGCCTGAAGGACATGGCACGCGACGCCAACATCGAAATGCCCTACGGGTTGCTCGGCTACCCGGTGCTGCAAGCGGCAGACATCCTGCACGTGAAGGCGAACCTGGTGCCCGTCGGCAAAGACAACCTCGCCCACGTTGAGATCACCCGTGAGATTGCCCGCCGCTTCAACTATCTGTACGGCGAGGTGTTCCCCGTGCCAGATGCCCTTGTAGGCGACGTGCCCACGCTCGTCGGCACAGACAATAACGCCAAGATGAGCAAGAGCCTGGGCAATGCCATCTTCCTCAGTGACGACGCCAAGACGGTGGAGAAGAAAGTCCGCAGCATGTACACCGACCCCAACCGCATCAGCGCGGATGTGCCCGGCACCGTGGAGGGCAACCCGGTCTTCATCTACCACGATGTGTTTAACCCCAACACAGACGAGATAGAAGACCTGAAGACACGCTACCGAGAAGGCAGAGTAGGCGATGTTGAGGTAAAAGAGAAGCTCGCCACCGCCCTGAACAACTTCCTAGACCCGATGCGGGAGCGCCGCGCCCAATACGAGGAAACCGGGCTAGTCGAGGAAATCATCGTGGACGGCACAGAGCGCGTCCGCGAGATGACCCGCGCCACGCTCTTCGAAATGAAGAAGGCAATGGGGCTAACGGGCGTGTGGAACCGCATCCGGCGCAAGGCGGAAAAAGCTGCGAAGAAACGCGAGAAAGCTGCTGCCAAAGATAACTGAGCCGATCGGCACGTTCCTTTTATGGGTTTCTTATTTCCTCCGCCTCACAAGCTAAGGTAGGGGCGCTATCATAGGCATGTGCAACGGAAAGACGTTCAACTTACCCGCTGGCACACACCCGCTGACATCCACTATAAGACCAGGAGAGAGACACCCATGATCCGTCAAATGCGCAAAATCGGCTTGACTTCCGCCACCATGTACTTCGCATCGCTCGCATCCATCGCCCTCAGCATCGGCATCTGGTTCCTGCGCAAGAGCGACGACCGCTCCAACGCAGAGCGCTTCGGCATCTTCGTCGGGCTGTGGGCACCCACGCTCATGATTATGGGCAAGGCAGTCGAGGATTCTGAGCGGATGGACGGTCCCATCGAAGCAGGTCCGCTGGAAGCGTAACCCGAACCCTTTATCGCGCCATAGGGGAGGGTGTGGATTTCGCCCACACCCTTCCCAAACCCCCTACACAGCTACTCAATCAGCGTCCCGCCAGACAAATCCCCCTGCACAGCATTTGACAGCGCATCTTCTGCCCAAAAGTTCAGCACCATAATCGGCATCGTATTTTCCTGGCACAGCGTGAACGCCGTCATATCCATCACGCGCAGCTTCTTCTCAATCACATCCCGGTAGGAAATCTGCTCATAGCGTGTTGCATCGGGGTGTAGCTTCGGGTCTGCACTGTACACGCCGTCCACCTTGGTCGCCTTAATCACAATGTCCGCGCCGATTTCTGCCGCCCGCAGTGCGGCTGCCGTGTCCGTCGTGAAGTACGGGTTGCCCGTACCCCCCGCGATAATCACCACACGCCCTTTTTCCATGTGGCGGATCGCCCGCAGCCGAATGTACGGCTCCGCAACCGCGTTCATCTGGATCGCAGTTTGCACCCGGGTCGGCACGTCAATGCGTTCCAGCGCGTCTTGAAGCGCTAGCCCGTTCATCACAGTCGCAATCATGCCCATGTGGTCTGCCGTAGATTGTTCCATGCCGCGCTCCACACCCATGCTGCCGCGCCACAGGTTCCCCGCGCCGATCACCAGCGCCACCTGTACACCCATCTCGTGTATCCGCTTAACCTTGCGGGCGATGTCCTCCGCCCGGTCTGGGTCTATGCCCAGGTTACCCCCTGCCGGGGCAAGCGCCTCCCCACTGAATTTGAGAACAATACGCTCGTAGACTGCTTTTTTGCCGTTTGCCGATGCCATTAAACACTCCCTTTCCATGCCACTGATGTACAAATGTCAAAAAGCAACAAAAAAGGGATTAGCGCCAAAGGCTAATCCCTTCATGGTTTTACGTGCTATGCGGTTGCGTAGGGCGGCGCTTGCCTAATCGTCGCCGTCTTGTGCATCGTCATCATCGTCTTCGCCCACCGCAAAGCGTGCCATCTGCTTGATTTCGATGTCGTTTTCCTTCAGCAGTTGCGCAATCGTCTTGCTGTCATCCTTGAGGAACGCCTGCTCCAGCAGCACAATTTCCTCGTAGAACTTGCCCATGCGCCCTTCAACAACCTTCTCCGCGATGTGCTCCGGCTTGCCTTCCTCGATGGCGCGGTTAAGCTGCACCTGGCGCTCGTGCTGCACCACATCATCCGGCACCTCATCGCGGGTGAGGAACTGCGGTCGCAGGTTGGACAGGTGCATCGCAATATCGTAGGCAGTCTCTACCGCCTCTGCCTTCGTGACGGAGATCATCGCGCCGATTTGCTTGTTAAAGTGCTGGTAGATCTCTACCGCGCCGCCGTCAACTGCCTCGAACCGCGCAATGCCACCAATCTCAGATTTTTCACCGATCTCGGCAACCGTTTCCTTCAGCATGTTCTCGATAGTGCTGTCACCGTCGTAGTACGTCTGCGCGAGCAGTTCTTCCACCGTAGCCGGGTTCTTGTGCGCAACGTGGTCTGCCACCTTCTGCGCAAACGTCTGGAAGATCTCATTGCTGCTCACGAAGTCCGTCTCACACTTCACCAGCGCCATCGCACCCAGCTTCTTGTCGTCGCTTTGGTAAACCGAGACAACACCCTCGTTCATGGTGCGCTCTTTGCCCAGCTTCTTGTTGGCGCTTGCCATGCCCTTCTCGCGCAGGTAGTCGATTGCTGCCTGCATGTCGCCTTCGGTCTGCTCCAGCGCCTTCTTGCTGTCCAGCGGTCCCGCGCCAGTCGCCTCACGCAACTGCTTGACCATCTGTGCTGTGATTTTTGCCATAAAGTTGCAATCCTCTCTCGTGCTTGGTGTGTAATCCGTTAAAAAGGGGCACCCCCGTTTGCGAATGCCCCTTGTTGTTTACCCGAACCGCGACCTACTCGTCGTCCTCGTCATCATCGTCCAGCAAGCGCTGGCTGCGGATTTTGGCGAGCGTCTTCTCGCCCAGGTAATCCTCGTCCTCGCCGCCCTCGTCGTCGTCATCGTCGTAGCGGGCGAGCACCTCCTCACTCATCCCGTCCACGTCACCGTCCATGTCGTCCTCGCCCTTGCGCATCGCCCGCCCCGCGAGCACCGCATCGGCAACCGCAGCCACCATCAGCTTAATCGCACGCATGGCGTCGTCGTTTGCCGGCAGGATGTAATCAACAACGTCCGGGTCGGTGTTGCTGTCTGCTAGCGCCAGCACCGGGATGTCCAGGATGTTGCACTCTTTGACGGCGGTGTCCTCACGAACAGTATCCACGATGAACACCAGGTCGGGCAAGCGCTTCATGTTGCGGATACCGCCCAACCGCAGTTGCAACTTGTCAATCTCGCGCTCCAGTTGCAGCGCCTCTTTCTTGGTCAGTCGCTCGAACTCACCCTTGTCCCGGCGTTGTTCCAGTTTTTTAAGCTGGTCGATACGCTTACGGATAGTCGTCCAGTTGGTGAGCGTGCCGCCCAACCAACGGTAGTTGACGTGAGGCATACCGCAGCGCCCCGCCTCTTGCTTAACTGTCTCTGCTGCCTGGCGCTTGGTGCCCACGAACAGCACAATACCCCCATCCGCCACCATATCCCGAATCATATCGTGATACTGGTTAAGGTTACGGATGGTCTGTTGCAAATCCAGGATGTGAATCCCGTTGCGAGAGGTGAAAATGTAGGGGTCCATTTTCGGGTTCCACTTTTGTGTGCGGTGCCCAAAATGCACGCCCACCTCTAGCAAGTTCTTCAAAGAAACTTGCGAAGGCATGTTGTCTCCTATCAGTTGTCCTGTGTTTAAGGCTTCCACGCCCTTCCTCCCCGGTTGACACCCCACCCTCGCAGGGCAACACGCACCAGGTCTGGACGTGTGATTTTAGACGAATGGATTTTCGCCGGACGGGATTCTATCACACGCCATCGTGCGGTGTAAAGATGGTGGGAGTTCACAAACAGGGCTTACGCATGAAGATTACGGATGAGTTGTAGTCGAAAGTCATCATTGA
>CAYVGI010000172.1:0-8959 GCA_964451095.1 uncultured Anaerolineaceae bacterium | reverse complement strand
GACCCATTCCCGAACATTTCCGACCAAACCTTTGTTCAGTGTCCGGTGGCTAGCCATCAACATACAAATACCCATTCAAGCTCATCGGACGGGCGGGGGTGCCCTCGAACGGGTCAAGCGCGGTGAACACGTCTGTCCCCGGCACACTCGCGAGGTTGTCGGTCATGGAACGCACGCTGACCGCCCCGTTCTGCTTAGGGGCGCTCGTCTTTTTCCAGCGCCTTTGCCTCGCGCCACCACACATCCAGCTCATCAATTGTGTAATCGCGCATGGGTTTGCCGCTCTCCCAGGCACGCCGCTCCACATGACGGAAGCGCCGTGCAAACTTGGCGTTTGCCGCCTCCAGCGCGACTTCCGGGTCAAGCTTGAGGTAGCGCAGCAGGTCTACCGCGGCGAACAGCAAATCGCCCGCCTCGTCCAGCAGTTCCTGCGGGGTATTGGTGGCGTCCATCTCCGCCAGTTCCTCGCGGATTTTGTCGCGCACGCTGTGCAGGTCGGGGTAGTCGAACCCGGCTTTGGAGGCGCGTTTGGCGTACTTGTTGGCACGCATCATCGCGCTAAACGCGCCCGGCACGTCATCTAGCACGGAGGTGAACGCATCGTCTGGGATGCCCTTCTCCCGCTTTTTGATCTCGTCCCAGTTGGCAACCACACCGTCCGCGCCGTTGACGTTGACAACGCCCCACACATGCGGGTGCCGCCGGATCATCTTCTGGTTCACGTTGTGCAGCACGTCCGTCATGGCGAACTCGCCGTACTCGGTGGCAATTTGTGTGTGCAGCACGATTTGCAGCAGCAGGTCGCCAAGCTCATCCTTGAGCGCGTCGGGGTCGCGTTGGTTGAGCGCGTCCAGCACTTCGTATGCCTCCTCGATGAGGTATGGGCGCAGCGACTCGTGCGTTTGCTCCCGATCCCACGGGCAGCCCTCCGGGGCACGCAGGTGCGCGATGGTCTGCTGGAAGCTTTCAAAGCTGGTGTGCTGCCCTGCTGCGGGCACATACAGCGATGTGAGGTGGTTAATGTGCTCGCTGCGGTCGATCTCGTACAGCGGCACGCGCTCTACGGTGGCATTGGCTCCTGCGCTGTGCACCAGCGCCACCGGGAAGTCGTCGGGGTATTGGTTCATCAGCACCAGCTTAACGTCGCTCGCCACCTGCGGGTCGTACACCTGTGCCAGCAGCGCCGGGTACGCGGGGTTCAGCGGCGGGTGGTGCATGGCGGCGACTTCCAGCGCATCGACCAGTTGCAGCCCGTCCAGTGCGTCTAGCCCCAGGGCGGCACACATGGGCTCGATAAAGCTCACACCGCTCACGATGGTCACGGGCACGGCGGCATCTGCTGCCGCGGCACGCAGCCGCGTAACGGTGCTCTCGGCGACGGATGGGTCGCCGGGCACGGCGTAAACGATGTCTTCAGATGCCGCTGCTTGCAGCACGGTTTTTGTGATGGCGGCGTACACGCCATCGAACGTATCGTGTGTTTCGTAGAGCGCGTCGAAGCTGTGCAGGTTGGGGATAGGCGGCAGGTGGGGTACACAAGGGTGCTGCGCGGTGCGCAGGTAAACGGTTGGCGTGGTTTCTAGCAGGTGCCACGCCCGCCGTGTGATGTCGTCGGCGTCGCCCGGTCCTAACCCGATAATCGTCAGTGCCACGGTGGTTCTCCCGTTGTGTCGGCAAACATAGCGCGGGCACATTGTCCCACAAAATGCGCGGGGTTAGGAGTTGGCGTCTGCGGGTTCTGCCTCGGTGGTGTCTTGTTGGTCGGGCGCGGTGCGAAAGCTGGACCAGATCATCATGCCCACGCCCAGCACAATGGCGTGGTCTGCCAAATTAGACACATTCGAGATCACGCCCGGCAGTTGGTAGTGGATGAAGTCGATGACGTGCCCGTGCTGTACCCGGTCAAGGGCGTTGCCCAGCGCCCCGCCAATGACCAGTGCGGTTGCCAGCCGTGCCAGCGGTTGCCCGTCGCCCAGCCGCCCGTAAGACCACGCCAGTACCGCGCTCACCACAACGGCGATGACCAGGAACATCGTGCCGGCGAAGGCAAAGTTGGACAGGAAGCCGAACGCGCTGCCTGTGTTAAAGCTGCGGGTGAACTGAAAGTAGGGCACAAGCGCCGGGATGGGCTGCGCACTCTCGAATAGTTCCAGGTTGCGGATCACCGCTGCTTTGCTGATCTGGTCAATGGCGATGACAGCGGCGACGACAACCACCAGGAAGACCCAGCGGCGCAATGATAAAGACATCGGTTACAGTCCTTCTTGCCATACTATTGAGGGTGGGGCATGGTCGCTCATGCCCCGGCAGGCGGTCACACGGTTCACGACTCGGGGTCGTCCTCGTTTTCCATTTCCATCTGCTCGTCGGTCTTGCCGAAGCGACGCTTGCGGCGGCTGTACTCCGCGATTGCCTTGTGCAGTTCGTGCTCGTCGAAGTCGGGCCAGTACACATCGGTGGCGTAGTACTCGGCATATGCCGCCTGCCAGATGAGAAAGTTGCTGATGCGCAGTTCGCCGCTGGTGCGGATGACGAGGTCAGGGTCTGGCACGCCCTCGGTGTACAGGTGCCGGGTGATGACGTCCTCGGTCACTTCTTCCGCTGGGATTCCGCTGCGGATGATGCTCTGGACGGCGTGTACGATTTCATCACGCCCGCCGTAGTTAAAGGCGACGTTGAGCCAGATGGTGTCGTTGTTCTTGGTGCGTTCGCACGCCTTGCGGATCTTTTCCAGCAGTTCTGGCGGCACGCCTTCTTCCTTGCCCACATGCCAAATGCGAACCCCCTCGCGGTCGAGGTCGTCTAGCTCACGGGCGATGAAGAACTCCAGCAGGCGCATGAGTGTCATCACTTCGGTGGGCGGGCGGCTCCAGTTCTCGGTAGAGAACGCATAGATGGTCATCACTTTGATGCCCCGCCGCACGGATTCCTTCAGGATGCGGCGCAGATTTTCTGTGCCCTGTTTGTGCCCGGCGCTGCGCGGCAACCCCTTGGATTGCGCCCAACGTCCGTTACCGTCCATGATGATGGCGATGTGGTGCGGAATGCGTAGGTTGGGTTCTGTGGATGTTGTCGTGTGTAAGCCTTCCATAATGGGTGTTTGCCGTCCTGCTAAACTTCCGTGATTTCTTGTTCTTTTTCCTTGCTGGCGGCGTCAATCTTGCCAACGAAGTCGTCCGTCAGCTTTTGCACCTGCTCCTCGCCACGTTTCAGGTCATCTTCGCCGATCATGCCTTCGCTCTCGAACTCTTGCAGGTCTTTGTTGGCATCTCTGCGGATGTTGCGGATGGAGACACGCGCCTCCTCTGTGCGCCCGTGCAGGAACTTCACCAGCTTCTGGCGGGTTTCTTTCGTCAGCGGCGGCATGTTCAACCGGATGACGCCGCCGTCGCTGTTCGGGTTGATGCCCAGGTCGGACTGGTTGATTGCCCGCTCAATGTCTTTGATCGCACTCGCATCGTAGGGGCGAATCATGATCTGCATTGCCTCTGGCGTGGAGATGTTCGCAAGCTGGCGTAGTTCTGTTGGCTGCCCATAGTATTCGACAATCATTTTGTCCACCAGGGCAGTGCTGGCACGCCCGCTGCGCATCCCGCGCAGGTCTTCCGCGAAGACATCGAAGCTGGTTTGCATCCGCTCTTTGGTTTCGTTGAGTACATCGTTAATCATGTGGCACTCCCCATGTTTGTTGTTATACACGCCTACGGCGTGGAGGTCTTGGTTAAAAGTACGCCTAGTTTAACATACGGACAAGGCATGGTTATCAGTTGATGCGCTGAATTATGCCGCGTGGGTCGTCCCACAGGTTCACAAATTCGTCGGGTTCCACCATCCCGAAAACCGCCACGCTGGCAACCCCACGCGGGCGCTTACTGCGTGCGAACCCACTGCCGATCTGCCTCTACATACACCCAGTCACGCGGTGGAGTAGGCTGGCAGTTGGCAAAAACCTGCTCGTCGGTCAGCTCAGTATCGGCAAACTCGACCACCACATTGCTCCCCGTGAGCGCCCGCACAAAGCTGGTGAGCGCGAGCTGGGTTTGGCGCTCTGCCGTTTCCAGCAGCCCGCCGTCTACGGCGTCCCGGCGCAGGTCGATCATCGCCTCGTACTGTGCGATCTGCCGGGCGTCGTCCCAGTCTACGCGGCAGGTGGGGATGGCAAGGTTGCGCTCGTACTGGTCGATGAAGTCCACGCTGCAACTGGTGAGCACGGGCCTGGGCGCGACGATGGTGTAGGTATCCGTTCCCTCATCGTAGGTCACAGCATCCTCGCTGATCTCGAACAGGTCTATGCCTGCGTTGATCGTGGCAGACGCGACATGGTTGGCGGAGTGGTTGCACGCGGCAAAGCGCCCCTGCTGGATGCCCACGGCGATGTCTGCCTTGGCGAAGCCCGCGCTCGTGCTCACAAGCTGCCCCAACGGGCGGATTTGCGTGACAATCGTCTGGGATGTGACGACGGAACTACGCGGTGGCTCCCCGGCGAACACGGTATCGAAAGCGCCACGCAAAATCAAAAAGCCGCCGCCCACGGTCCCTGCCGCTAGTGCCGCCGGGATGATGAGCAGCAGGGCAACGACGAGCAGGCAACCGCCTGCCCCGGCAAGCCCCCACGCAGCACGCTTGCCGTTGTCTTCTGGGGGTGGGTTGGGTGGGGGTGGACTTGTGTTTGGGGTGTAAGACGTCATACTGGATTACGCTCCTTGGACTAATGTTCAACTTTGTGCTGGGGTTGGTCTGGTGACAGACGCAACGTGATTCGTTGTTGAATAAGAAAGTTGCGTAAAGTTTTAGCCTAATATTTGTGATGTGTTTAATGAAACTTAAACTTGTGTGCAGCGCGACTATTGTACCATTACTATGGCAGAAATTAATGAGCGCAGAGCTTAAGGAGCAGCCGATTTTATGTCGGTTAAGGTAGAACCCTACGCAAATGACCCCATCCTTATTGTTACGTTTACGGGTATGGTGACGATAGAGGACTTCGACGCCATTTACCGCACGAGCGCACTGTACATGACGCAGTCTGGTGCGCCGCTGGCATGGCGTTTGCTAGATTTGACCAAAGCTGAGGTTCCGTTCCCGGTTGTGATGAGCGTGGTTCGCAGCTTCGACCCCGACGCCCCCGGCTCCTTTGCAGACCCGCGCATCCACACGGTTTTCACAGAGCCGCACCCCATGGCGAGCCTGCTGCGTGACCTGATGCTGAAGGCAACCAACGGCAACATGGAGATGACCGTGTACCCAGGGCTTGGCGAGGCGCTTATGTTTGCCCAGGAAGCGATTTACAACCTGCGCACCGGGCAAGGCGGCTGAAAATCCCCCAGCGACGATCCAACTGAGTGACAGGTACGGGCGCAGCAGCGCTCGTTTTTGTTTTCTCGCAAAAGCTCATTCGGCGTAAAGGTCTGTCATATACACCACGTCTATGATGTGGACAGACTGTAATGGATGAGAAGCGACAGACAACTATGACGACAACGGTATACGACGGCAACTGTGTGCTGTGTAACACCACCAAACACCTCATCACTCTGCTGGACTGGCTGCGCCGCGTGGAGTGGGTGGACTTGCACGACCGCGATACGGTGGACGCGCGTTACCCGTGGCTGGACTACGACCGGGCAATGGGTGAGATCCATGTGATTGATGGTGAAAACGATGTGTACGCGGGTTACTACGGTGTGCGCCGCCTGCTGCGCGATGTTCCGCTGGGGCTGCCTGTGTGGGCGCTGCTGCACCTGCCCGGTATGGAGCGAATCGGCAAGCGAGCTTACGGGTACATCGCCCGCCACCGCTACCAGATCAACCGCTTTTTCGGCGTGGAACTGGACGAGGGCTGCGAGGACGGTGTGTGTAAGCTGCCTACAGGCGTAAAGTAGCGATTGCGGAGGCGACGAGCCGATAGCGGTCATTTGTACAGTCCTTTCTTGATGGTGAAGCCAAGTTGATGCCCATTGCGGTGGGCGTACAACTGCACGCAACCAGTGCAGGCTTGCAAAGGACGAATCTGCCCCAACATAGTTCGGTTTTCGTCTCTTCTATAACCGTTATTTGATTTTCCCCGTAAAATATGGGTGTGGTTAAAATCATCACACACAAGGGGACACTTCTATGAAACACAATCGCTACAATCGCATCGCAGCAGTTTTCGGCTTCATGCTCGTCGCCATGATTGGCGGCGCACTGGTGGGGCAGGGTGTGTTCGCGCAGTCCGCCGGAACGCTTGGGGCAGAACAGGGCGGTCAGCGGCTGACGCAGGCGGCAGCAGAGTTAAATGAAGCACGTACACAGGCGGCAGCGACCGTGCAAAACGCGAGAACGCAGGTTCGTGGCACCGTCCAGGGTGCGCAGATCGTCGGTGGTGAGACCGTGCAGGCAGTACAGACCAACGTCCGCAGCACGGCAGATGCCGCTCGTGCACAGGTGAACGCGACAGTCGATGCCTATACGACTGATGTTGTCGCTACCGTCGAGGGACTCCGTACAGAAGTCGTTGCCACGCTCCAGGGGGTTGCCCAGGAGATTGACGCTCAACTGAATGTGCTCGACTTTGAGTTTGACGCTGCCGCGAGAACGCTCACGCTGACGACAGCCATTGACGAGAATCAAATTAACGAGGCGGTTGAGGCGGCATTGGTGGCGGCGGGCTACGGCGAGATCGCGGCGACGGTAGACCTGGTGCCGGACGGCATGATTATCACTCTGGACAATGTCACGCTTGAGAACGGGCAAACGGCTACCGCAACCCTGACGTTGACGCTGGTGGAATCCGACGGCACTTACACGCTCGCGGTCACCGATGTGATGGTCGGCGGGGCAACAGTTCCTGCGGGGCAATTTGATGAGGTGTTGCAGGCGTATGTTGAATCTTACATGGAAGACATCCTCAATGGCTCCACCAGCGATTTCCAATCCGAGCTGCCCGAAGGCACGGTTGCGGTCAATGCTGATGTTGATTCGGTGCTCATTACGGACGATTTGATCGTCGTGATTGTGGTCATTGCCCTGGGTACGTGACGGTGTACCGCTGCGCCTGAGTGACCGGGGGCATGGTGTGCTCAGGACGCCGTGTCGCTAAACAGAACCCCCCCCCGACACGGCATGCGTCGGGGGGGCAGATTGTGTGAACTTTGCCAGCCGCGCCCGGCGATCTTTTCGCTCTCCGGCAGGCTGCTGATGCCAATACCCGCTGTAGCCTCTCGAAACTGTTCCCCCCCGCGAGCATCTTCGTCATCGAATAGATGTATACTACAAGTGAGTTACATATCCATTCGGAGAGCGACATATTAGAGAGGGTTATCTCAATGCAACGTAGGTTATCTGTTTTTCTCGTGCTCATCCTGAGCCTGGCCGGGCTGACCGTGACGACACAGGCGGAAGCACACCCACTACCCCAGGGGCAAACCACTCTGGAACAACTTCCGGCGGACTTGCAGCACACGGTTCTGACCAGCATACGCGGGGACGCGGCACTCGCGCCGTCTGCGTCGGGTACAGTGCCGCAGCAGCAGGCGTACCTCAAGGCGAGTAACGCCGGGGGGGATGACAATTTTGGCGGGTCGGTGGCGGTGGACGGGGACACGGTCGTCGTCGGGGCAATCCATGAGTACGGGTCGTCCACCACCGTCAACGGCCCGGACAACAACGACGCATTCCAAACCGGAGCGGCCTACGTCTTTACCCGTAGCGGCAGCACATGGCGCCAGCAGGCCTACCTGAAGGCAAACAACGCCGGGAGCAACGACTTCTTTGGCGAGTCGGTGGCGGTGGACGGGGACACGGTCGTCGTCGGGGCATGGGGCGAGGACGGCTCGTCTACCACTGTCAACGGCCCGGACAACAACGATGCAACCATTGCCGGAGCGGCCTACGTCTTCACCCGGGTTGGCACGACATGGAGCCAGCAGGCCTACCTCAAAGTGTCCAACGCCGAGGCGGGCGACGTGTTTGGCTTGTCGGTGGCAGTGGACGGGGGCACGGTCGTCGTCGGGGCACCCGAGGAAGACGGCTCGTCTACCACCGTCAACGGCCCGGACAACAACGATGCAACCATTGCCGGAGCGGCCTACGTCTTTACCCGCAGCGGCACAACGTGGAGCTAGCAGGCCTACCTCAAGGCGGCCAATGCCGGGGCGGTCGACCAGTTTGGCTGGAGGGTGGCGGTGGAAGGGGACACGGTCGTCGCCGGGGCACGGTTGGAGGCCGGGTCGTCCACCAACGTCAACAGTCCGGACAACGACGACGCATTCCAGTCCGGGGCGGCCTACGTCTTCGCGCCCCCGCCACCCCCTCCCCCTGGACCTGATGTCAACCTGGATGGGCGGGTCACCCCGGCAGATGCCATCTACGTTATCAACCGCCTGGGGAACGATCCCGCTGTGGGGGACAACCGCCGCGCCGATGTGAACGGGGACAACATCATTGACCAGAACGATGTACAGGTCGTGCTAAGCCAGCTCGGCACGACGCTGCCGTAACGCGCCCCAGCAAAACCAGAACCGCCCCGCGAGTCACATCACGGGGCGTTACCGTCCAACGAGACTGTATTCGCTTTTCCTCCGGTTGGCGCTACCAGCCGCGCCCGGCGATCTTTTCGCTCTCCGGCAGGCTGCTGATGCCAATGCTCCGCATCACTGCGCCAGGGTCAGTGTAACATTGCTGAGATCGATACGACGATTATTGATGACACAACCCGCGTGAGGGGTACCTGTGCAACATAGCGTGGTTGTGTATTCTTCTACCATGCGGACACGCAGAAGCGTGTCCCTACAGGTCATCACGGGTTTGTAGGGACGGCATTCTTGCCGTCCGCCGCCTGAGAAGACCCGACCACGTTATTGTGTGTACCTACCGCGTGAGGTGTGGACGGTCGTTTATAGCCTGCTTCGCATTACGCTGGCTGTTGTCGAACGCGACAAAAACCAGTCTGGCTTCGTGGTTTTACCCAAACGCTGGA
>CAYVGI010000171.1:0-9244 GCA_964451095.1 uncultured Anaerolineaceae bacterium | reverse complement strand
TAATCTGTATATGGCATGAGCCACGACGCCCGCCCCTCCAGCACATCCCCCAACACACGCGCCCACGCATCTAGCCCGCTAGCAACCAAAATGGCGAACGGAATCAGCGCGGTGAACAGGTAGCGCCCCTGCACCTGGTAGAACTGTGTGTTGTAGTAGATGTATGCAGCGAACGCGAAAAACGCCGTCGTGCCCAGCAGCAGCCCGACGGACACCTGCCGCATGGTGGGGCGGTCGCGGCGGGCACGGTAGCCGTAAATCACGTCGAATACGACGCCCGCGCCTGCCGCCGCCAGCAGCACGCCAATGCGCGGGTACGTCCAGCCCGGCAGCGGCAGCGCCATCCAGCCAAGCTGCCCCCAAAAGCTGTTAAACGTGGTTTGCAGCGCCGTGCGCAGGTACGCGCCAAAGCTCCCCGCCTGCATAATACGCTCTGACGTGCGCAACTGCCCAACGACAACTTCGTCGTGTGCGGTCAGCCCCAGCACATCCGGCAGACCATACACCACACTGTTGCGCACCCACCACAATGCGCCCATACCCAGCGCAATCACCAGCACCACCGCCCACGCACCCCCCACCGTGCGCCCCACCCGCCGATACACAGGCGCATACACGCTGCGGGCGTTCTTTAGCAGGTTGCGCACAAAGCGCCGCTGCCCTGGCACCTGCACGGGTGCGCTTTGTCCCTTCAGCACGCGGTTCACCGCGCCGAACACCCGCGCCGCCGTGCCCGCCGCGTGCCCGGTAGCACTCTGCGCGAACATCACCGCCGGGCGCAGCGCGACTGCCAACAGCACCACAAACACCAGAAAATACGCGGTCGTCTTGCTGAGGAACGCCAGACCCACCAGCACCCCCATGCCGATGTGCCAGCGGTTAAGCGCCCCCTGCACACGCTTTTCCCCGATGTACAACGCACTTACCAGCAGCGTCACTGCCACCAGCAGCAGCGCCAGTGCGTCGTTGTTAACGCTTGCCAGGATGTGGACGTGCTGCGGCAGGTACGCCACCAGCGCCGCCGCGCCGAGCGCTGTGCCACGCCGATAGGGGAACATCACACGGGCGACGGCATAGGCACACAACACCACACCCACCCCCAACGCGACAGAGAACAGCCGCAGCGCTGTGAGGGCACGGTCAGTGTCATCTGCGCCGCCTACCAGCGCAACCACACCCGCCCCCAGCAGGTAGTAAAGTGGCGGCTGGTGATCTTCGTACTGTATCGTGTGCAAGTTTGCAGTCAGTGTGGGGTCAAAGCGGGCGGACTTTAACTGTTCCAGGTAGTCGTTGTCCCAGTCGCCCATCTCAATAACCGGGCAGCAGCCCCCATCCAGGATTTGCACCACGTAGTTGTAGTGCGCAGGTTCATCCGGCGCTTGCCACGCAGGTGTGCGGGCGGCATATAACGTGCCCACCAGCACGTAACCGCCAACGATTACCGCCAGCAGCGTGTATTCGAGCCATTGGTGTACATTCCATTTGGGCATGTGCGCCTCTTGTTTCCCAGGTTGCGTCAAATCACCAGGGTTTTAGCGCAAAGCTACCGGGGTGCACAGGGTAAGATGCTGCCTATTCTGTAACGGGGGTTTGCTGAGCCTGCTGCACTTCCAGGCGCACTGCCTCCAGCGCCTCCGGCGTGATGTACCCGTGCTGGGCAGCGTGTTCGGCAGCAGCCAGCGTATCCTGCATCAGCAGCATATCCACGCCCAGTTCCCGCACCTCGGCGGCAAGCCCCAGCACATACGCGGCACGTTCCTCGTCTGTCACATCACGGATGTAAACTGCCAGGATGCGCCCCGGGTAGCGCCGCACCACCTCTGTGTAGATGGCAGCGTCCTTTTGCCCGCTGTCCCCAATGAGGATAAATGGTAATTCCGGGTAGCGTTCTAGCACCTTCTGTATCACCTTGAGCTTGTGTGCAGTGTGCCCCTCACCGCCGACGCTCGCTCCGGTGATGCCGATGTTGCGCAGGTAGATCGGACCGAGCGGAATCCCCTGGATGCGGTAGAAGTCCAATATCACATCGTATAGGTTCCACGGACTGCTAGAGACATAAAACAGCGGGTTTTGTGTGTTGGTGGTGCCCACATGCAGCGCCCGGTAGAAGGGCACCACGCCCGCAAACGAAAGGCGGGTGTAGGCGTTCCTGAGAATGGTGTTATACAGCATCTTGAACAGGTTCAGCACGTTCGTGCGCATGATGGTGTCGTCCAGGTCGCTAATCACGCCGAACTGGGCATGGGGCGGCGGCACGATGATCTGTGCTTGGGTTGCGGTGTCGCCCGCATCAATGCCGGGGATAGGCGTCTCCACCAATTCCACCTGCACCCCACACCAATAATCCGTGCCAGAAATTCCCTGCTCATGGAGCAGTTCCACATAGAAGAAACCTTCCTCATCGCAGGTCACTTCTTCCGCCACACCGTTGATAGACACACGCACCCGCGCGTGGGGGATCTCGTCGCTTTCAAAGCGATGGTACGTGTTCTTGAAGTTCGTCCAGGCACTGTCAGTGGCGGCGGCGGTTTTTACCTTGTTGCCCAGCAGCACACGCCCACGCAGGAAGAGCGCGTCTCGGTTGGCGTGCCCAATGTAGGGCTGCACGAGGGGCTTACGAGACGTGCCCAGGCGTGCTTTCAGTTCCAACCGCGCACGGTCGAACCGGGTTTCCATGCGGGCGATGCTCTTCACGAGTTTTGCTTGCCAGCCTGCCATGTAGGTGTCCTCCGTTGCGCCCCTCGCTGCCTGCACACAATCTGAAGTATACGAGGCGCACGTTAATGACAGGTTATAGCCACCGCACTACCCCCCGGCGACGCCATTCTCCGGCACGGCAAGCGGCACATAATCATCTTCCCACCATTCCGGGTAGGGTGCCACGGGTGCATTAAAGTAGGCATCCAGGATGCGCCGCGCCATTGGTGCTGCCACCTCAGAGCCTTCGCGGGAGTTCTGCGCACCGACGACCACCGCCACCTGTGGGTTCTGCGCCGGGGCATACGCCACAAACCACGCATTCGGGAACGTGAACGTTTGCGCGGTGCCCGTCTTGCCACAGACGGCGTACGTCGGCAGAACCTCGTTTTCCGAAAAGCTCAGCCGTGCCGTGCCCAGTTCCGGGTCAGTCGTCACATCGCACATGCCGCGCTGCACCACTGCCAGCGCCTCCGGCGTGATGTCTAACACACCAGCGACGGTCGGCTGCCCCACTTGCTGGTCGCCAACGCGCTCTACGATGTACGGCTCGTACACGGTGCCCCCATTGGCAACTGCGGCAACCATCTTTGCCGTCTGCAACACGGTAAGCTGTGTGTCTCCCTGCCCGATGCCGTTGTTGATTGCATCCTCCACGCGCCCCGGCATGGGCACCACGCCGGGTGCCTCCGGGTAGATGCCCAGGTTAGTCGTGCCACCCAGCCCCATCATGTTGGAATAGCGCACAATCGCATCTGGCGAGACTTCCAGGTAGAGCCGCGCACTGAACTCATAGAAAAACGGGTCACAAGAGGAAGTAAGCGCCTGCGACGGCGTAATATTCCCGGCAGCGTCCATCCCATCGGTCGCACGCCAGTCCAGCCGTGGGGAAAACGTATCGCCGAACCGGGTGCTGCCATCCCACGTCAGGTCACAGAAGAAGTTTTCGCCCGGCTGTGTTAGCCCTTCGTTGACTGCCGCCGCTGTAGTGACGATCTTGAACACCGACCCCGGCGAAAAGCGTTCCTGCGTAGCGCGGTTCACCAGCCCCGGCGAGATGTCTGCCAGCAGTTGCCCCCGGTCTGGCGCGTAGCTTTCTGGGTCGAACAGGCCGGGCGGGTAGGTGGGGTAGCTTGCCATCGCCAATATCGCGCCTGTGTTCACATCAATCACCACTGCGCCCGTGCCAGGGGAAATATCCGGGCTTGCCCAGTTGTTGATCGCGTAGTTGTAAGCGTCAATCAGCGCTTGCGTCGCCGCGAACTGCAACTCTCGGTCAATCGTCAGGTAAACGGGTTGCGGCTGCACGGCTTCCGTGCGCCCCATCTCCCGCAGCGTGATGCCGCCCGGCTCCACCAGGCGCAGCACACGTGGTGGGCTGCCCGCAAGCTGGCTTTCATAGGCGCTCTCGATTCCCGCCAAACCCACCAGGTCGCTATCGCGGTAGCCCAGCGCAATCCACTTGGCGCGGTCATCCTGCGGAACCGGCGCAACGTACCCGGTCACGTGGGCGGCGGCACCATGCCCCAAATAGGAGCGCCCTGACCGCGTGATGATGTTGCCGCTCTCACGAGACGCACCACACAGTTCCGCTAGCTGCCCGGCATACTGCTGTTCGGTTGTCTGGTCAATCTCACCGATGTAGAACGGTGTTTCCGGCAGGTAATTGGCAAACAGCACCCGAATCCGGTCAATGCGTGTGAGCATCAGGCTTGCCAAAAAGCGCTCGCACGCCGCCACATCGAACATGTTTTGCTGCTGCACGTAGACGACGGATATGGTGCCGTTGTCGTTGACGAGCACATCGCCGTCTCGGTCGTAGATGTTGCCGCGTGCCATGGGGACCGTATCCACCCGCAGCGCCGCCTCTTCTGTGTAGCCCTCAAAGATGTCCATCGTTGACCACGCCACACGCCACTGTGTGTCGTCTTTAACGAGGCGCAGCTTGCGCCCGGTGTCTTCGATGGTGCCAAACTGGGCGGTTTCCAACGTCAGGTCATACGCCACCACAGCGGATGTCCCCTGCTCCTCTACGCTGTGAATGGTGTAGGTCAGTTCTTCCAACCCGACCTGTAAACTGACAGACTCAAAGAAACCGCTAAAGTCCTGGGCGCTGTAAAGCTGCTGGCTGCGCACGCTGATGCGACTGTACATGTCATCAAGGTTGGTCTCGTTCCAGGCATCCAGGAACGCTTCTGCGACCGTCTGCGGGTTATTGCCGAGGTTGAGCGCTGTGTTGCCGTCTGCACTGCCCAACCCCAGCACCCCACACCCGGTGAGGGCGAGTGCCAGTGCGACGACCCAAACATAACGAACGCCGTGCATGTGCATAATTGTAATTCCCGGTAGCTTACTTGCACGCGGGCGAATCATAAGCTACCGGGCGCGGGTCTGTCTAGCGTGGTTGTGGACGGTGCCTGCCCAGCCGATTCACCACAACCACCCCGGCGATAATCAGCACACCGCCTACGAACGTTGCTGCGCCGGGTACCTCGCCCAGCCACACCCACGCGATCAGCGTTGCCAGCAGTGGGATGAGATAGAGCAGGCTGCCCGCTACCGACGTCTGGATTTTCGACAGCACATACGACCAGCACACATAGCCAATCGCACCGGGTATCACCCCCATGTAGATCACAGCAAGGGTTGCGTCCATCGGCGCGGTTTGGGCGTCCGCCAGCAGCCCCGGCAGGTAAATTAACAGCAGTAGCGTGCCCGTCCAGATGGCGTACGTTGTGGTGCGCAGCGCCCCGTACTTCTTCAGCATCGGTTTCATGCTTACGGAGTAGGTCGCGCCCGCCCCGGCAGCAATTACCACCAGCAGCGCCCAGCCGTTAAGCTGCAACCCCGCCGCTTCGCCCCCCTCTTGTGTGAGCAGGCTAATGACCGCCACCCCGCTAAAGCTCACCGCACTGCCGAACCAGCCCCACCACGTCAGCCGTTCCCCTAAAAACACCACTGCCCCCAGCGCGATAAACACAGGCGCACTGCCAATCAGGAAGCTGGCGGTGCCAGCAGTCACGCCCACTTCGCCCGCATTCAGTGCGACGTTGTACAGTGTAAACCCGAAAAAGCCCAGCAGCGCTAACCGGGGCACATCTTGCCAGTCCGGCAGTGGGATGCGCCGCCAAAAGACAAACCCTACCAGCAGCACCGATGCCACCGCATAACGCAATAGCGCCAAACTGTACGGCGAGTAGCCTTCTAGCCCCACGCGGATGCCCGCAAACGCGGACGCCCACGAGATAATCGTCACAGCGGCGGCAAGCCAGCTAAGCCCGTTATCCGTCAGCCATGCGCTGCGCTGTTCACTGCGGGCGGTTTGTGTACGCATATAGGTTCCTTGGGATGTCATCATCACATGTGTCATTGTAGGGGGACACCGCGCCCATGTAAAACGCGATTGGACTGCATGGTTGTCGTTCGCTCGTGCTGGCACTAGGCCACGTCGCAAGTGCTAGCGCACAATGGTGATGGATTACGGCACAGAGAAGGCACACGCTTATGGCACCCATCACCATCACAGACCTGTACACCTACCCGGTCAAGTCCTGCGCCGGCATCCGCCAGGACAGCTTTACGCTCACCGAGACCGGACCACAGTACGACCGCAACTGGGTTATCACCGACGCGGACGGCATGTTTTACACTCAGCGGGAGCTACCGCACATGGCACGCATCTACCCCAGCTTTGCGGATGGTTGTCTCGTGCTCAGCGCGGAGGGGATGCCAACGACCTATGTTCCGCTGGACCAGAACGCATCGCCACACGCCGACGTGACCGTGTGGCGAGATACAATGCAAGCAGCAGACACAGGCGACGATGTTGCCCGCTGGCTAGCGGAGTTCCTGGGCACAGAGGCACGTCTGTTCGCACTGACGGAAAAAACACTGCGCCTGACGGACAAAGCATATGCCGCGCAGCAGTCCAAAGTTGGGTTTCCAGATGGCTACCCGCTGCTGCTCATCAGCGAGGAATCGCTAGATGACCTGAACACGCGCCTACAAGCACGCGGCAAGCACACGGTACCCATGACGCGCTTCCGCCCGAACATTGTCGTGCGCAGCGGCAGCGCCTTCGCAGAGGATGATTGGGGCGCGTTTACCGTCGGGGAGATGCACTTTGACGTGGTGAAATCGTGTGCCCGCTGCGCCATCACCACCGTAGACCCCAAAACCGGGCAGGTGCCAGACGCAAAAGAGCCGCTGGCGACATTGGCAACATTCCGCCGGGCAGATGGCGGCAAGGTCTTGTTCGGGCAAAATGTCATTCACCGGGCACACGGGCAAATCGCCGTAGGGGACGTGCTGACGATTGTTTGAGGGTGAGGTGGGGTGCCACACTCGCGTGCCACCCCGTTGCTGCTTCGCACGCTACATACCGCTAGCAAGCCCGATCAGGTCTTCGGTCGGCACAATCTGTGCGCCGTCTGGCAGCGTAATCGCCTCAACCGCATTAATGTCGCTGCGGGTGAACGCTGCTTCCACGGAGAATTCGATTGGCTCCGGCATTTCTTCTTGCATTTCCATGTCCATGTCGTCCATTGCCTCTTCGGTCGCCATGCCCATGTCATCCATTTCTTCTTCCATGTCGCCCATATCGTCCATGCTGTCGTCCAGTGCCTCGAACGGTGCCGGATCAACAACAACGTCCATGTTGAAGCTGGACGCATACAGGTAGCCGTCCTCGATACCGTACGCCTCCGTAACAACGATCTCCGACCCGGCGAGTGCCTCAACCAGGGCATCGCTCAGCGCTTCAGGATCAATGTCCGCGCCCTGCTGACGTAAGTTGTCTGCCACACTGCGGCGGATTGCGCGGTTCTCAAACAGTGCGGGTACGTCGATGACCGTTTCAAATACGGCAGTTTCCACGCCGTCAACGTCGCCATCTTCCAGGCGGGTGAACGTGGCAAACTCTGCAATCTCGCGGGGGTTTAGCTGCGCGGGCATAAAGTTCTGCTGGAAGTTGCCGCCAAAGTCACCACGGCGCATGTCGTCGAAGTCTGCATCGTCCATCACCTCGAACAGGTCGCCCAGCGTGACTTCGCTCAGCCCCATACGGACGAGTTCAAACGCATCAATACCGTACACCCCGGCAATGCTCTCGTCCTCCACCAGCGCACCGATGGGCGTCAGGTCGGTGTAGGCGATACCATCCACCAGCCAAAAGTCCAGATCAATCGTTTCCGACGGCAGGAACATTGCAATCGGTGCGGGCAACTCAATCGTCAGTCCCAGTTCTGCATCGAAGGCATTAATACCGCTCTCGACAAAGCCGACCAACACCTCGGTGTCCACTTCCAACAGCGGCACATCGGCAATGCTATTGAGGTAATCCCGCACGACCTGCACGTCATACACATACGCGCCGCCCGCGTCGATAACAAAGTCGAACGTGCTGCCTTCCGCCGTGACGGACGCATCCACAACCAGGTCAAAGGCGGTGCTATCTGGCACAACACCACTGGACAACTCCTCGTACAGTTCGCAATCCGCCTCAGACAGATCGCCGCAGAATACACCATGTCCACGACCACGGCGGTCGTCCATCATATCACCGCGCTGGGCGTAGGCGGTCACGCCCGTGCCGAGCGTCAACAGCAGCAGTAGGGTCAACAGCATGAACTTACGCATAGGAACTCCTAATTGGGTTTGGGGTAAAAGTTACTGATGGTTTAACGATAGCAGATTGCGCGAACCATCACAAACCGATACGCAAAGTAAGCGCCAAGGTTTCGCACTACCCTAACGCCAGCATAATGCAGGTGCGGGCACCGTAGTGCCCATTGATTTGGGTCTTAGCCATCCGGGGCGCGGTTTGCCTCGGAGATGCGCCAGACGATCAGGATGACGACAATCGGCAGCAGCAGGCAGAAGATGGGGAAGAACACTGTTGCTGCCGCCCCGCTGCCAAACGACTGCGACATCGTGTCAACGCCACCACCTCCGCCGCCTGGCGGAACGTTGACCGCCGCAGCGGCTGCTGTGGGGACGATTTCCTCAGTCTGCATGAGTTCTTCCGTCTGCATCGGTTCATCCGGAACGGTTGTTGCGGTTGCCGTGGGCACCACTGCCCCTGCCGTCGCTGTGGCATCTGCCACGACTTGCGTCGCCGTGACAACCTGCGCGACTTCGGTTACTGCACCAGCCGTTGCCGTGGCATCGTCCACCACCTGCGTTGCCGTGAGCTGCATCGGGTCAATCGTAGCGGTAACCTGCACCGCCCCGGCGGTGGCGGTCGCGTCTGAGACCACCTGTGTTGCGGTAAGCTGCATCGGGTCAATTGCCGCTGTAGCGGGCACATCGGTTTGTGTCGTAGTCGGTAGCACCTCAGTTGCGGTAGCAGTCGGCAGCGCATCCGCCACCGTCGCCGTGACCCCTGCCTGGTCAGTCGCTGCCTGCTGTAGCTCCAGTGCGATTGCTGTACCTGTTGCATCAACAGTGGCAATCACCTCTGTTGCGATTGGCGGCAGATCTGTTGCGATGGGAGTCGCTTCTACAACCACACCACCCGCAGCGGCTGTTGATGTCTGCTGGATTTGCG
>CAYVGI010000170.1:4434-9305 GCA_964451095.1 uncultured Anaerolineaceae bacterium | reverse complement strand
TTTTGACTTACTTTATTGCAGAGCGTGAAAGTGATCAGGCTCAAATCTTATTTCTGCAACAACATACTTGACCCTGTGTATGTAACTGAACCATAGGATCTACGATGAACTGACCGGAGAGGTCGGGGAGTACGAGGTCATCGCCACCATCAACCACGTGGACGAGGACATCATCCACCTCTACCTTGACGGCGAACTCATCCAGACCACCGCCGAGCACCCCTGAAGGGCAGTGTCTACGCGCCCCTACACCGACGACGGCGTGTGGGTGGACGCCGCCGACCTCACCGCAGGCGAGCAAATCCTGTCACTGGACGGGGACTACGGCACCGTAGAGCGCGTCGTGGTGGTGGAGGACGCCAACCAGCCCATGTACAACCTCACCGTAGACGAGGCGCACACGTTCTACGTCGGTGAGGGGGATTGGCTTGTTCATAATTCAGCTTATAATTGTACTGTAGACGAAGCTCTCAGGGGTTTCTCACAACAACATGGCCATTTCTCAGCCCGTGGTCAGTCGTTCAGCATTAGACGACAGGACATGAAACACATTCTAGAGAGACATCATCCTGACTTTGTTGATCCAGCGCAAGTAAGAACAAGAAATGACCTTTTTGATGCTGATGCAACAATAGATGATGTAATGGACTTACTGAAGCAAACACTGCGTGAAAGTGATCCACCAGTGGTGCTTGGTACAACCGAAGTCTACACAGCAGAAATCGATGGTGTAGTTTACGAAGCTCGTGCAACTTCTGGGAACGTATTTACTTTCTTCCCCAGAGAACCAGGTGTACCCCCTGGTCAGGCTATGCCGACCAATTAAAACAAATAAGAGTGCTTGAGTGGAAGGTTATATCGCCTTTCACTCATCACTCTCACATTCTGTGAAACATAGTAATAGCGAGAATGAAACAAGGCATATGGAACAATCGAAAAGAATCTTAAGCATATGTTTGAAGTTGTGGATCAAAGAACGATTCTGGGAAGAATCTGAAATCATCGCTAATGTTGATAAGATTGTTGAACTGATCGAAAGTGGCACAGTTGATCTACTTAGAACTCAAGGTGCCGTATCAATTATTTTTGAAGGGGAGGAATTACTAGGTACATATTACTTGACGGATGTCCATTTGATCTTAAATGATATTTTTTTCAGTCTGGCTGACTTAGCTAATGGGAAAACTGTTGAAAGATACTTGCCAGGTCAACCGGCAACTATCACTCTAACTATTAAAAACAGTGTAGTAAATTATAAATTGTTCTTACGCACCAGCAGTGATGGTAAACCACACATACACAAGAAGATTCCAGTACATTTATTTATCACTACTTTCACACACTTTTACCTACGAAATGCTAAGTTATTCAAGATTTTAGGACAAAGTTTTAAAACCTTGAATGCAGGTGATTTAAGCGATGATGATATTGTAGGACATGATTTTGGTTTCGTTCTCAACGACTGGAAAAGCCATTTAGCTTTAAAGCACATTTCAGATACTGAGCTAAATGAGCTTATGACTATGTCCTTAGATGCTTGGATTAGACAAGAAAGATGTTGAATTGAGTCTCAAGTGAAACTGTCTATTTCTCATAATACCGAAACCATAGGATCTACGATGAACTGACCGGGGAGGTCGGTGAGTACGAAGTCATCGCCACCATCAACCACGTGGACGAGGACATCATCCACCTCACCCTGGACGGCGAACGCATCGAAACCACCGCCGGGGCGCGTGGACACTGCCCTCCGCCCCCCTTCTACACACACAGCGGTCGTCCACGTTGCCAACCGCCAAAAAACCAAATCTTCGCACAAATGTCCACCACCCACACCCCAAAATCCCCTACACTACACGCATCAGCACATCACCAACAGCGAGCACCACCCAACCACCCATGCCCAAAACCTACACTCCCCAGCAAAAAGAACACGCCCTCTACGTCATCAACCAGCTTGGCAGCGTCGCCGCCGCCAGCCGCCAACTGGACATCCCCCAGCGCACCCTGCGGGACTGGCAACATGCCGCCCGTCGCCTCCGCCTCCTGCCCGCCAAAGACCCCCTCACCGCCTACCAGGGCGAACCCGGCAGCGTAGACGTCGCGCAAATCCGCAACCGCCTGCTCACCCAAATTGACACCCTCACCCAAAACCTCCCGACAGACCCACGCCAGGCATACTTCGCCGCCCTCGCCATCGACCGCTACCTCGACCAAATCCGCACCCTCAACCGTGCCATCGGCGTCCGCCCCGCCCCCCACGAAACCCACCCACCATAATCGCCTCCCCCACCAAACACAGCCCGGTGGCGGCACCCGGAAAACAACCGCCGCCGCCACGCGCTAGCCCTCGCTCAGCGGCAGCTCCAGCGCCTCATAAACCACCCGCATCACGTCCGCCTCCACGTCTGCCAGCGGGCGCTCCGCATCAATGCGGACGAAGCGCCCCGGTTCCGCCGCGATGATCGCCTCGTAGCCCGCCACCACCCGCTGCCGGAACGCCGCCTCAGTGTCGTCCAGGCGGTCAAATGCCTCCCCGAACAGCGAGGCACGGTAGCGCCGGTCAAGCGCCACCTGCGGGCTAAGGTCGAGGTACAGCGTCAGGTCTGGCACCAGCCCGCCCGTTGCAAACGCAATCACCGTGCGCAGCGTGGACAAATCAAGCCCGCGCCCGTAACCCTGGTACGCCAGCGTGGAGTCGTAGAAGCGGTCTAGCAACACCACACCGCCCTTGCCCAGGTGCGGGCGCAGCACCTGCTGCACCAACTGCGCCCGGCTCGCGTTGAACAGTAGTAGTTCGGTTTGCGCGGCGATGTCACTGTTCTTGTTGTCCAGCAGCACACCGCGGATTTGCTCGCCAATGGGTGTGCCGCCCGGCTCCCGAGACACCAACACGTCAATGCCGCGTGCCCGCAGCGCCGCAGCAACCGCCTTGATGTGTGTAGACTTGCCGCCGCCGTCAATCCCCTCAAATGTGATGAGCATGTGCGTTTCTCCATCCCGTTACCGAAGCCGTGCGCCCAAGTATGGGCACAGCCGCACGATTTGCAAGGGAGCCGCCACATCAGTCCCCGGTGGCGCGGGCATAGCCCACCGGGCGGCGGACGCTGTTCGCACACAGTGCCATCCACAGCACGGCAAGCTCTGCTAGCAGCCCGGCAGTTAGCGCCGCCGCCCCCACAACGACGCCCGGCAGCGACCCAAGCTGCACCAGCAGCCACGTTGCCAGGGCAGTCACGCCAAAGCTAAGCATCATCGCGCCATAGATGGGTGCTGTAGCGTCGTCTCGCATCAGCAGCCCGCGCAGGTAGCTTTGCAGCGCCGTGAGGATGGGCACCAGCAGCCCCACCTGCGCCCCCAAACGCACCAGCTCGTGCAGGTTTGGTGGCACGCGCAACGCCCCACCGATGTACACCGTCAGCAGCGGCGTAAACGCCAGCAGCGCCAACACGCCAGACAGCGCCCCACCCATCGCCCAGGTGAAGCGGCGCAGGGCAGGGGTTGCCTGTTTGTCCTCGCTCAGCGCAATGACCGCCTCTTGCCACGCCATGCCACCAGAGCGGGTGAGGAACAACACACTGAAAACCACCGCCCACGCTGCCAGTTCTGCCTCTGCATTCGGCGTTTGGGAGATGCCGCGTTCGATTACCGGGCGCACCAACAGCGTAAACACACTAGTGAGTGCAAGCGGTGCGTGAAAGCTGAAGGCACCCCTGAACGTAAGCGGCGGTTCGTCCGGCAGGGGGGCACGCCGGAGGGTGGTTTGCACGTCTTCCTGTGACACCCACAGCACATAGATGAGTTCTGCTGTGGCGGAGAACAACATGGCGGCAGCGCCCACAGTCGCACCGGGAATATCGGTAAATAGCCCGAGCGTGATGCCCGCCGCAGCGGAGCCAACCAGCCGCACAACCGTGCCCACACCAATCGGGCTGGTGTGGTTGTTGCGGATCATCACGCCCTGGTGAAAGCGCCGATAGCCGATGAGCGCGGGCCACAGCGCCATGACCCGCACACCAGGGCGCACCGCGTCGATGATGTGTGGTGGCACCCCCACCACATGCCCTAGCCACCAGTCCAGCAGCGGCGTGAACGCCATCAGCAGCGCAACGACGGTCACGAGCGCGTTCACGAGCATCATGTAGCGCCACAACAGCCGGAAGGACTGCCGATTGCGCGACAGCGCGGCGCTCGTGCCCAGGAACATAATAATGGGCGACTCCACCAGCACCATCAGGCTGATGAGCAGCCCATACGCGGCAAGCTGACGTTGGGCATCGGGCAGGCGCCCGATAATGCTCTGAACCCACGGCTGTTCAAACGCCATCAGGAACCAGCTTAGCGCAAGCGGCAACCAGAACAGGAGGATGATGCGCTGTTTAACCATGAACTCTCGTTTTCCTGTGCACTTTTACCAAAGCCCCCATGGTAGGCGCTGCGGTGCGGGGATACTAGCGTTGTGTCCAGTTGGATTTGAGCAGAGAGAACACAGCGGTGTCCACAAATTTTGACTTTGCCGTGTCGTAGTAGTTCTCGCAGAAGTAGCCCTCCTGCACAAACCCCAGCTTTTCTAGCAGGCGGCGGGACGCAGCGTTTTCCGGGTCGATTTGCGCTTCTAGGCTGTGCAGTTGGATTTCCGTAAAGATAAAGTCAATTGCCACTGTGACGACCTCTGTCATAATGCCCTGCCGCCACCAGTCCGGGTGCAGCAGGTAGCCGATTTCTGCCCGGTAGTGCTGGCGCACGAAGTTCCACAACACGCAGGTGCCCATGAGTGCATCGGTCTCTCGGTGGAACACACCCCACATCAACCCGGTTTGCTTCTGGAAGCTGTTGTGGTACATCTGGATGCGTGCTGCTGCCTCTGCCTG
>CAYVGI010000170.1:0-4334 GCA_964451095.1 uncultured Anaerolineaceae bacterium | reverse complement strand
ACGGACTCCAACCCAATCCACTTCTAGACTTTCGACCAATAGCGATAGAGACAATAACAACACCGTGATGAGTATCGATACCCAATTCCTTGATATCTCGTTCGATAAAGCCGGGATTCGGAACTCACAGAAGCGCCTAAAGGGCATCATTACCGAGCTGGCAGTCGACCCGATTGCCGCCTACCCGGATAAGCTCACAGGCGAATTCGAGCTTGTAGAGGAGATCATCGCCAAGCGGGTGGCGGCGGTGATTGCGTACTGGTGCCAGCACAAACACGACCCAGTGCGCCCCAGCAGCCAGGACAAAATGAGCGACATCACCAACGCCCGCAACAGTGACGACACGTTGGAAGAATTCTACACTGAGCAGGTGAAGGACGCGCTGCACACGCTGGCACCCACGCTGCGCCTAGATGTCCCTGCTGATTATGTGGCGGACACTGACGAACTAGAGTATGCGCTGCTAGAACTTGAAGAGCGGTTCGAGCACACAGGCGTCACCGATGTGCGAACCGAGAGTGTGCTCGAAGAGACTGCCCCGGCGGAGGTGCCGTCAATGGGCAACGGCAACGGTGCCAATTCGGACTTCGACTGGGATGACATAGACGACCTGGACGACGACGAGGACACGGCAGCGTTTGCGCAGTGGGTGACGGATGATGCGCCCAAGCGCAGCAACGGCAACGGGACTGGCAACAGAAAACAAACGGCACAAGCACAGAAAGAAACCGAAATCGTCATCACGCGCAACAACAGCGAGTTGGCTGAGGCACCCCAACAGGAGATCAGGCTGGATGTACTGTCGTTAGAGGCAGAAGAAACATGGCGTATGATCTACAACCTGATGGGCTACCACAGCGAGTACATCCAGGAGAAGATGCTGCCGCGCTGGCAGCAGAACCCGGATACGTTCGAGGGCGACCGACGGTTTTTGTACAACGTGTTCATCCAAGCGATCCGTAACGCGGCGGGGGTGCAGTACGTCGCGGGCAATTTCACGTTCACCGGGCAGAAGATGACGGTTGACCAACTGTGGAACTACTACTTCACAGACCTCTCGCAAAATGTGGGACCGCAGCTTTCCGCCGCCCGGCTAGACGCTGCCATCAACGACCCGTGGTACAAGAAGGCGTGGCAGACGTTCGTCAAGCAACTGCGCAACTTCTCCATTATGTGGACGCTGGCGCTGATTATCGCGCTCATCTTCGACGGGTTGACGACGTATGTGTCGCTCGACCAGACGCCGATGGAAGGCTTTATGGTGCTGGTGTTCACGCTGTTGATCACGGCGCTGTTCCAGATTGCGGACATGCTGGTGATTAACTACCGCAAGCGCGAGTTTGAGTCTGACGCGCTAATTGCCAAGTACAACGCGAAGGTGGAGCAGCTTGCCAAAACGCTGGAAACACTCGCACCCACCAGTGATTCTTACGTGCAACTGAGCATGGAGAAATCCCAGGCGCACGCCGACCTGAAAGCATCTGAGGACAACCGTAAGTTAGCGCGGCGCGGGCGTTACTGGTCTGCGCGGATTGCGGACATCAACATTGTGGTGACGGCTTACGGTTTTGCGTTCTTGTTCCTGAACGCAGAGGAGCCGATGTACGCGGTGGTGCAGCAGATCAATTTCATCTTTGTTGACCAGGCGTGGAACAGCGTGAACTTGTGGGTGTTCCTGATGGTGGGGTTGGCGATTACGGTTTCGTTCGTCATCAACACCGCGCAGCGCACAGAAATCCTGGGCTGGTCGATGCGCCGCCTGAAAAACGAGTAGCGGCTGGATGAAAACGATTCTCATCACAGGCGCGACAGGCGGCATTGGGCTGGCGCTGGCGCACATCTATCACGACCTGGGCGAACGGTTAGTGCTTGTGGGGCGGCGTCCGCTGGCAGACCTGAACGATCCGGTGCTGACGGCGGAGACATACATCCAAGCAGACCTTGCGGAACCGACTGCCGCCGCCGATACCATCCAGGCGTGGCTGGACGAACGTGGTCTGGAACAGATGGATGTACTGGTGCACAACGCCGGGTTGGGCTACTTCGGCGCAATTGCAGACCAGCCTACCGACAACATCCAACTGCTGACGAACGTGAACCTGGGGGCACCTGTGGCGCTCTCGCATCGGCTGCTGCCCCATGTGCGGCGTGCCCGTGGCAAGATCGTGTTCATCAGTTCGGTGGTGTCGTCGCTGCCCGCACCCGAATATGCTGTATACGCCGCAACTAAGGCGGCGCTGGACAGCTTTGCCTATAACCTGCGCATTGAGGCAGGCGACGAGATAAGCGTGCAGCTTATCCACCCAGGGGCAACCCGCACAGACATGCACCGCAAGGCGGGCATCCCGACAGAGCGCATGGACACGAGCAAGTTCCCACCTGCCGACACGGTCGCCACACAGATCGCTGTGGCTATCAACGGGGAGCAAGACCAGGTTGCGATTGGCACAACGAACAAGCTGATGCGCTGGGCAGGCAAGCACGCCGCCAAACTGGTGGACACGGCAATGAAGGGGCGAGCATGACACACGTTGTGATCACTGGCGCGGCGGATGGCATTGGTAAGGCGCTGGCAGGTGCGTACATCGCGGCGGGTTACCGTGTGACAGGCCTAGACGTGGATGCCGCCCGCGCTGAGGCAACCCAACAGGAGCTTGGCGAGCAAATCACGTTCATCGTTGCAGACCTGACCGATGTTGCTGTTGTTGAGGATGTGGCGAACCAGCTTGCAGACGCCGATACGCCTGTCGATGTGCTGGTGAACAATGCAGGCATCAGCGAGGTGGGGTACTTCCAGCAAACGAACCCGGCACGGCAGCGGGCAGTCATCCAATTGAACTTTGTGGCACCTATGCTGCTTACGCGGCATCTGCTGGCGGTGAACGCGCTGCGTACCGATGGCTCGGTTGTGTTTATGTCGTCGCTGTCGCGCTATGTGAGCTACCCCGGTGGGAGCGTCTACGCGGCGACGAAAGACGGTATCGCATCGTATGCACGGTCGCTGGCGGTGGGCTACCCACGCCTGCATGTGCTGACGGTCTATCCCGGTCCCACGCGCACGGCACATGCCCGCCGCTACAGCCCGGATAACGCCCGTGAGGACAAGCGCATGGCGCCGGACGTGCTGGCGGGGCACATTCTACGGGCGGTTGAAAAGCGGCAGCGGATTTTGATTCCGGGGGCGGCGAACTGGACATTTGCGGTGCTGGGGCGGTGGTTCCCGGCGCTGACGAACACGATTATGCGCAAAACATTGTTAGAAAAGTTCCCAAATCCGGAGCAGGAGCCGGGCAGCTAGGGTGTGGGCTGTACCCAGATGGAAAGCGCTACCGTGTGCCCCAGGATGCGCTGCTCCTCGTCTACGCGCACGGTGATGGGACCCTCGAACGGTTCGCGCTCGAGGACCTCAACGGGGGCATCTAGCGACAGACCGCGATCCAGGATGTGTTGCAGCATGTCGTTGTGCTCTGCGCGGAGCCGAGCGACGGTGGCAGGCGTGTTGAGCGGTAAATCCGCAAGGCGCACCAGTTGGCGGCTGGGCAGTACCCCGTCGGCGTCGGGGATGGGGTCGCCGTGTGGGTCGTAGGCGGGGTCGTCTAGCTTGGTTGCAATTGCTTCCACAAAACGGTCGCTGACGTGGTGTTCTAACACTTCTGCCTCGTCGTGCACCTCGTGCAGTGCGTAGCCCAGCTCCTCGACGAGGTACAGTTCAATCAGGCGGTGGCGGCGCAGCATCTTTAGCGCTATCGCCTTACCCTGTTCATTGAGGCGCACCCCACGGTACTTTTCGTAGTCTAAAAAGCCGTTGCTTTCCAGGCGGCGTGCCATGTCTGTCACAGACGGCGCTTTAACGTTCAGTGCCTCCGCCAGTGCATTGGTAGACACGCGCTCCGATTGTTGTTGGAGCACATAAACCGCTTTGAGGAAGTTTTCTGCTGAGCGCGATTCTAGCATAGGGGGTGTGGTGCCTCCTGCAACCGTCCCAATCCACCACTATCCACCCTTATCGTAGCACAATTCGCGGTGGGGGCTATGCAAGGCCCGGCTAGACGGGGGTGATGCGGCTGTGTACGACGACCGACCCGGCAATCAGGCACACAACGACAACACCCGTTACACGCTCTGCGGGCAGTGCGAGCAACCCGTTTGGCGCAGGGTGGGGCATGGCGCCGGCAGCCGCTGTTGTCTCATGTTTTGCTTGATTTTGCTTTGCTTTTGCCACTGCGCCGAGCGAGACAGCGGCGGGCACTGCTGCGCAAAATACGCACATCGTCTGTTCTCCGATTTGTGATTGTTGCTGATAGTGTGCCGTACGTTGGGGGCGCTGTAAAGTG
>CAYVGI010000169.1:0-9512 GCA_964451095.1 uncultured Anaerolineaceae bacterium | reverse complement strand
CATATCATAGTGGAGGTATGTTCAACGCACAACTGTGTGGTAATGCCTTATTATTTTCATTAACTTTCATCAATTCTGCAAAAAAATGACTCGCTTGTTGCCGTGATGTGCGCTATAGGTTGATGGCGGCTTATAATTGCCACGCGTGTAAGGTAACGTAAGTGCGAAAACACAAGTTTTTGCCCTCCCCGTGCGGGTGTGGCATTGTGCAGATACGTGCTGAATACTGCCAAGGAATTTGCTGATGCGTATACATATCTTGTCTATACGAGAATACCGGGCGCACTGCTTTACCTACCCGGTGAGTGTGTTTTCACGGGCACTACAACAAGCAGGTCTTGATGTGAAGCTGTTCTACTCGCACGAAGCACCAGACCTCACCGACTGCGATGTGTTGTACATCGTTAGCGACTACATGACCGACCCCTCTACCATCGAAAAGCACACGGGCTTCGACGGAACCGTTGATGATAGCATCCGCCGCGATTTTCGCCTGTCCGTCATGCCAGGGTTGCGAGAGAAAGCGCCTTGCATCGTTTGGGCAGATAACAGTGCCACGATGGGCAAGTTCCATCGTGATGTGTTCCCCTATGTGGATGCTTACGCCAAAAAGCAGATGCTGGCAGATCTTGCCCTCTATCGGCAACCGCTTTACCGAAACGATTACTACCTGGACTACTACTACCGCAATCACACGTCCGAGCTGGCAGAGCTAGGCGACATCAGCGAAATAGAGAAGACACTGGAACAGGAACCGCCCTTTAATGACGAGGAAATTCACAAGCTCGTCTTAAGCTGGAACCTGAGCATGAGCGACTTTAACAGCCTGAACTTGCTAGATGGCAAGGGGCGTCGTTTCTATCGCCTACACTGGCCCATGCCACAGTACCGCAAACCCTACGCCGCCCCAAACGCGGAGCGTCCCATGGACATCTCCTGCCGCATTTCGGTGTGGCGCAAAGCATCTAACCAGCATGTGGGCTACGTGCGCAAGCAAACAGCGGACAGGGTACGGGCACTATCCGAACAGTCTGATTACACGGTCGGGCAGGATGGGCGCTTGAAGTTCCGCGATTACATCAATGAAATGTGCAGCGCACGCATCACCATGTCGCCGTTTGGCTACGGCGAGGTGTGCTGGCGCGACTTTGAGATCTTCCTGTGTGGCTCGCTGATGTTTAAGGGCAACATGGATCACATCCAGACGTGGCCCCGCACGCTTTACAAAGATGGCGAAACGTACGTCTCGCACAAGTGGGACTTCTCTGACTTCGATGAGAAGCTTGCCTACTACCTGGAGCACCCCGCAGAGGCGCGTGAGATCGCGCAAGAGGGGCAGGCAGCCTACCTCGCGGCAACGCTCGATGGGGAGGCAGCGTTTGTACAGCACTTTCAAGATTTGACCAAACAAGCGTTGGAACGTCAGTCAGTTTCAACGTAACGTAGAGAGTATTCACCATCACCTGGAAGGGGTAGCGTCAAACAATGAAGTTGTTGATTTTCGGGCGCGGACCGTATGCCCATGCCATCAATTCGGCAGAAGCGTGGGGCGGTGCGGAGAAGCAGCAGTGGCTAATATCTAAGGAACTAGTCAAGCGCGGTCACGAGGTCGTTATCGTCGTCAACACGGACGACCCCGACAGCATTAAACCCGAAGTGCAAGGGGTACGCTTCATTACTTGCCCCCGGGGCAACTCCATACCTAAGCTCTTTCGCATCTTCGGGGAAGAACAACCCGACTGGTACTATCACCGCACAGCGACCTATGCACTGGGTCCTATCAACTTCGTGGCGAAAATCCGTGGGGTTCAGTCCGTGTATGCCTGCGCCTTCGATAAAGACTGTATTCCCAGGCAGGCGCTTTCCTCACGCAAGTGGATGTGGCCCCTGTACAAGTGGGGGTTAGATCTTGCCGACCGCATTTTTGTGCAGCACCCCCACCAGATGAGCCTGCTAAGCCAGGAGTACCAGGAAAAAGCGCAGCAGGTGAACAATATCGTGGAAATCCCGGACGTAACATACGCGAAAGAAGGCTATGTCGCGTGGATGGCGGCGGCATTGCGCCATACCAAGCGCCCACACCTGCTCATCGAGATCGCAAAGGCAATGCCGGACACAAATTTTGTTGTGTGTGGCGCCCCAACCCATCATCGTTCTTCTATAGAATATGGTGAGCAAATCATCAAAGACCTCAAGACGGTGCCCAACATCGACTATCGCGGCAGCGTGCCCATCAAAGAGGCGTACCAGATCATCGCGCGGTCTGCTGTGCTGCTTTCTACATCCAGTGGCGAAGGGTTCCCTAACACCATGCTGGAGGCATGGAGCAGCTACACGCCTGTGGTGTCGTTGGATGTTGATCCAGGTGGTGTTGTTGATGAGCACGAACTGGGCTACGTGACCCACTCTGTAAATGAAACGGTTATGAAGCTTGGTGGCTTGATGGAGAACCCGGCAGAACTCGAACGGCTGGGCAGCAATGGCTACACCTATGTTTCGCAAAAGCACTCTCCACAGCACGTATGTGACCAATTGGAGCAAGCATTGCTGGCGCGGTCGCAGCAGTTTGCTCGTATGCTATAGTTGCGTCTATACAATTCATCATCGAAGTTAAAGCAAAGAACAGGAGAGAACGAACAGATTATGAAGTCCATATTTTTGGTGATCGTGTTCCTGGGCATTACATCCCTCACCACAATCCCTTCCTATGCAGATGCTGCATTCCAAGACGCCCGCCCGCTGGAGGGTAGAGTAATCTACTTCTCAGAAGATGAGGACGAGGCAGGTCGCTTTGACCGCTCCGAGCGCGGTATTTCCCGTTACGCCGGGCTGCTGAGCCAGTTCGGGGCAACGATGAACACGTTGGAGTGGAACACGGGCGTGCCTGAGGATGCTGATCTGCTCATCATCGCTGCACCGACAGGGGCACTTTCCGCAGATAAGGTGGCGCGGTTGTGGCTATACCTGCTGGATGGTGGCAATGTGCTGCTGATTGCCGATGCGGTGGATTACCGTGACGGGCTGCCAGACCGACAGAGCCGTGGTTTGGAATCTGACAGGGCAGTTTTTGAGCTGCTGTGGCCGGAGTTCGGTATCCGCACACAAGACCATGTACTGGTGCAGGAAACGGACGATCCCACCCTCGCTGTTCCGCTGACAGCGGATGAGCCACCGACAGACCCGGCAATGCTCAACATGACACTGACAACGACCAGCTTTAACACCAACTCCGAGATTATGGCAGGGATCGAAGAACCACTGTTCCTGGAAGGTGCGCGTGGGTTGTCCCTGGATGCCACAACGCCTGACCTGACCACTGTCCCACTTGCTTTCGTGGAGGGGGACTTCTACGGTGAGGCTGACTTTGACGATTATCTGGACGAAGGTATTGCGACCTTCGACGCGGAAGAAGATACCCCGCCGGGCATTTTCCCGATTGCGATTGCGCTGGAAAATATGCAAACCGGTTCTCGGGTGGCGCTGTTGGGCGATATTGACCTGATTAACAACAGCGGCGGCTTCCGCTCTTCACCCAGCTACAGTTCTGCGTTTTTGTTCCCGCAGAACATTCAGTTTGCCGCCCAACTGACGACATGGTTGATGGACGCAGAAGCGCCCGGGTTAGCCTTCCCAGAGCCGGAACCGACAACTGAACCGACGATTGCTCCCACGCCGACCACCGTTCCCACTGAAGAGGCGGCAGAGGGTAACTAACCTTTCGCTCGCATCGGAAAGTCGCATTCATTATGAGTGTTTTTCGTTACATGGGGCGGGCGCTTGTCGTTCTTGCCTTCGCACTAATTAGTGTCGCGCCTGTGCTCTCCCAGGAAGAAGATTCCCCTGGTGTTGCGTTTGTCATCAATGAAGACCTGCGGACGGCGCTGCCAGGGGACACCGGACCGGACGGCGTTTCTCGGTTGGCGAACATCTTCAGTGAACTAGGGGCAGAAATACTCTCAGTCGATCTGAGCATCCCTATTCCAGATGAGGTGGACGTGCTGCTGATTATCCGTCCACAGCGCCAGCTTAGCATCATGCACACGGCGCACCTCTACCAATTTCTACAGCGGGGGGGGCGGCTTGTCTTGGCAGTTGATCCCAATCGCTACGGCAGCACCCGCCTAGACACAGAACAGGCAGGGATTGATGGGCTTCTGGCGTTTAGTCACAGCGTGAACTTCCAGCAAACGCTGTTGATCGAACCCTGGTTCACGTTTGATAGTCTCGCTGAGCAGGATCCACGGCAAGCACGGATAGCCGTTCAACCTGAGACAAGCCTGCCCCACCCAATCACGACGCCGCTGCTGAGGTACGATTTACCGCTCCAACTGTGGGGCGGACGCAGTTTGCAGGTTGAACCGTTCGGCATGGATAGTTTCGGCACGGCGTTGCTTTTCGACACCAGCACCTACGGCGAGTCGTCACAGCGGCTTTTCCGTGACGACGACCGACAGGAACCCGTGGAATTTACTGAGGGGGTAGATGTTGCTGGGCGCTTACCTGTTGGTGGCATCGGCATCAATGTGCGCAACAGCTCTATGGTTGTGCTGCTGGGCGATGGTGAGATGTTGCAAAACGGCTTTGGGCTGGAACTACTGCCGGATGTTGTGCAGCCGCTTTACGCTGGCAACTTCCTGTTTGCAGAGCGCATGGCGGCATGGCTGTTACAGCTTCCACCAGCGGAGTATCCTGCACTGCCGGAGGGCATCACATGGCTGGCGGTGGACGGTGGCAGCGCCGACTGGGATGACCTGGATGTGCCCGAGTTAGTTGCTGACGAGGAAGCAACACTCGCTGCCATCAACGACAGCTACCTCTACGTTCGCACGGGGGTCGGCGGCAGCGGTGTAACCGATGTGAGCTTCAACTTGATTGACCAGGAGCGGTCGACTTCCGTTGCCGTGTTTGCTTCGGCAGATCTTATCACTATAAATGAACAAACCATCCCAGATGGTGCCTTTGCAACGGCAAACGTAACTGAGCTGCGGCTACCTGTGCGCTTGCTGCCGGATGCTCCCCGCATCACAGACCTGTGCGCGACAGTGGATGCGGAGCGTGTCTGCCTCGAGAGCATTGTCCCGTCTGTACAACTGGACACGATAGACCCCGTGCCGCTCCGTATCTTCAACGGGCCGACGGGTATCGTCCGTTCAACAGAGCGCATCAACATCCGGTCACGTCCAAGCACCGATGCTGACGTCGTTCGCATTATAGACCCGCCGACGCAGGTTGCTGTGCTGGGGCGCAATGCACTGGGCGATTGGGTGTTTGTGCGCAATGGGGCGTTCGAGGGGTGGCTGGCAGTGTTCCTGGTAGATATGAATATCAACGTACAGGCGCTGGAAGTTCTATCTGAATCATAGTACACGGCAGGGTGGTTGCGCCATTTGCCGCCCTGTACCTTCTTCATACGGCTCTACACCACCTTCTTTACGCCCTTCACATTACTAAATTCACAAACTTACAGAGGAGCACTTTACGCAAGGTCATGTGAAGTTGCTTCACAAATCCTTCAGATTTAGCAATTACCCAATACGTTTTTCACACCTTTCCTCGCCCAGTACATAAGAAAACCCTTCATCTTCACAATCGAATCTTGCTATAAGCACTGTATTGCTTTTTAAGCTACTAAAACGCATGCAAGTGCAGCAAAAGTAGCAAGATTATAAAAATTTTTACTTTTGGTTTGTTTATAGTTTGTAACAAACAGCGTGTGAAATTCCCTCAACAACGTAAACAAACGCTCACAACCCTCAAAAATGTCACAGTTTTCACGGATTTTCGTCACAAAATTGCCCGGAAAAAGCACTTTTTCTGTTAGCCGCTGTTTATTTCCGTCCCCTACCATAAAGACCGTAGCCAATTGCTACATCACAGTTCTCACTTCATGGGTTATCTAGGTCATTCGCAAGTCCTGTAGGGAAAGGTAGACAAGAGATGGTTGCAAACAGCGTACGGACAACAACGACACAAATTCAGCCGGGGAGAATTCAACTCAACATCCCCGACCACCGCTTCATTATTCGTCTGGGGGATATCGCCTCCGTCATTATCGCTGGTCTGCTGGCATACGGCATTTGGCAAGTTACCACCGCTGGTGGCTTCAACGCAGCAGACTACATTAGCAACCTCTACCTCGTTGTCGCCGCCGCCGCCGCTTGGCTGCTGCTGGCAAGCGCTAACGACTTCTACGACCCGGAGGTCTTTCTGGAGCGCACACGGATGCTCCGCTCTCTCATCATCATCAGCATGCAGATGGCGCTGATCTACCTGGTTGTCTTCTTTGTACTGCCGCCGAACACGGTGCCTCGCCTGCCAGTCCTATACCACGGACTGTTTTCCTTCGCGGCAATCGGCATCTGGCGCGTTACCAGCGTAGAAGTACTCGGTCGCGCAGTTGAAGCACGCCGCGTGATGATCGTCGGCTACGATCCTTGCATCAGCCGCCTGATGGAGTACCTGGAAGATGGCAACCGCAACAAGATCTATAACATCGTTGGCATCATCAGCGACCAGGAAACAGGTTCGATCAACGGGCTGCCGGTACTGGGCAAGGCATCTGACCTGGCTCGCTTGGTAGAGCGTCACGGCGTAAGCGAACTGGTTCTCGCACCGAACTACAGCGAAGATGCTGGCGCTTCGGAGGCAGTGATCGAGCAGTACCAGCGCGGTGTACACTTCATCTCCATGCCGCACCTGTTCGAGCGTCTCGCAGGCTACATCCCGGTTGAGTACATCGGTGATAGCTGGGCATCCGTACTGCCGACCGACGTTAACTCCGACTACAACCGCTGGCATTTCGTTGTCGCCAAGCGCGCGATGGATATCGTACTGTCCCTGCTCGGTCTGATCGTTTTCGTACTGGTCTTCCCCTTCATCGCGTTGGCAATCAAGCTGGACTCTGAAGGCGACATCTTCTACTCGCAGGAACGTGTTGGTCTGCACGGCAAGACATTCCGCATCTACAAGCTGCGCACGATGGTGAAGAACGCAGAGGCAATCACCGGTCCGGTCTTCGCACAAAGCCACGACCCGCGTGTCACCCGCGTCGGACGCTTCATGCGCAAGTCTCGCCTGGACGAACTGCCGCAGCTTTACAACGTACTGCGCGGCGACATGAGCCTGATCGGTCCCCGCCCGGAGCGTATGGTGCACGTTAACCGCCTGGCAGAGAAGATTCCCTTCTACCGCACCCGCCTGGTTGTACGCCCCGGTCTGACGGGCTGGGCACAGGTTCGCTACGGCTACGGCGCAACCGATGAAGACGCACAGACCAAGCTAGAGTACGACCTGTACTACATCCGCAACGCATCTGTAACGCTCGACCTGACGATTATGATGCGCACCGTGTACAAGGTTGTTGCACTCAGCGGGCAGTAGAGAGTAGAGTGGGGTAGTTCCAAACCTACCCCACATCACATAGTTTGCGGAGGGTGCTGATGAGCCAGAGTAACGAAAAGCCACTTGTAACCGTCATCATGCCCATACGAAATGAAGAGAAGTTCATTCGTAGGAGCTTGGGAGCAGTACTGGCACAGGATTACCCACACAATCGGCTGGAAGTTGTCATCGCAGACGGCATGTCCACCGATAAGACCCGAGAACTGATTGAAGAACTTGGCGAGCAGCACCCTGATGTTCCGATCACCATCGTAGACAACCCGGAAAAAATTGTTCCCTACGGCTTCAACAATGCCCTTCGTGCAGCGAAGGGCGACATCATTGTCCGAGTTGATGGGCACACGATTATAGAAGAGGACTACGTTAGCCAGTGTGTGGATGCACTGCAACGCACAGACAGTGATAACGTAGGCGGGCGAATGGACGCTGTTGGTGAAACGCTCGTTGCCCAGGCAATTGCATTTGCGACCAGCTCACCATTTGGTGTGGGCGGCGCCAAGTTCCACTACTCACAAAAAGAAGAACAGGTAGACACAGTTTACATGGGCGCTTGGTGGCGCAGGGTGTTCGACCAAATTGGAGGATTTGACGAGCGCTTTATTCGCAGCCAGGACTCCGAGTTTAACTATCGGCTGCGTGCCCACGGCGGGAAGATTTTGCTCTCGCCCAAAATTAAATCGACATATTACGCACGCAGCAGCCTACCGAAGTTATGGAAGCAGTACTACCAGTACGGTTATTACAAAGTCCAAGTAATTTTCCGTCATCCCACGCAGTTCCGCGCACGGCAGCTTGTCCCCCCGGCGTTTATCCTGGGGCTAGCGGGTGGCATATTTATCGCCCCATTCTCTACGGTTTTGCGCGTGTTGTGGCTCATTGGGGTGGCACTTTATTTGACGGGCAACGTGGTGTTCTCGCTGCGGATTGCCCTGCGCGAAGGCATTCGTTATTTGCCTACGTTGCTGATTATCTTCCCGATTTTGCACTTTAGTTGGGGCTTTGGGTTCCTAGATGGACTCATCAACGTTGTGCTGCGCCGCCGCGCACCAGAGCGCTACAAAGTGGACTTCCAGCTAGAGTAACCCGTTATTTCCTAGAGGATATGGCTATGAGCAGCTACGTCGTCACAGGCAGCAATGACCTGGTCAGCCGCCAGATTGCGGCACAACTCATCCGTTACAATCAAAGCGTGACGTTGGTAGACAGCACGCCGCACTACACTGCTGACCGCACAAACCAGGGGCGCCAGGGGCGTGTACCCTACCGTGTGAACGCGAACAATGACGCGGAACTGGCTCATGTGCTGTGCAATGCACACTACGTGTTCCACACGCTGGCAGTTTCTGCTCGTTGTAGTGGGGCGCCCAACGCACATAGCTACCAGACGAACGTAGAGGGCACGCTGCGGCTGCTCGCGGCACTGCGTGGTACCAAGGTCAAGCGCATTGTTGTGGTTAGCTCAACTGCTGTTTACGGCGAACAGCACACGGGCGACATCATTCACGAGGGCACGCTGCCGCAACCGAAGTCCGCTTGCGGCGCAGATCTACTCGCCGCAGAAAATTACTGCAAAGTCGCTGGGCGTGAGTACGGTATCGAGGTTGTGACGTTGCGCTGCTCCCATGTGTACGGTGCTAGTGCCGGGGCACAGGCACCCGCGAGCGATGTGGTATCGACGCTCGCCCAGGCAGTGAGCTATGAAACCTCCCCGATCATCCTGGGCACACCTAGTGATCGGCTGGATATGCTACATGTGGATGACGTAGTGCGTGCCAGCCTACGTGCGATGCATAAGCCAAAAGCTGCTGGTGAGGTTTTCAATATTGCGAACGGTCAGCTTGTCAGTCTCAGTCGGCTTGTGGAACGAATCAGCAGTTTGCTGGGCGTGGTTGCCACGCCAATCTACAAGATGCGGGACAGCATCTTCCCGGATAATGTCGATATCTCGATTGAGAAGGCACGCGACATCCTCAACTATGAGCCACGCCAGGTGTTGGACATCAAGGTTGTAGGGGCACCGCACCGGGAGCGCACCTGCGCCGCTGTGTAACCCTGCTGAGGCAGCTTACACGCTCAACAATCGCCTACGCTCGCACTCTCAACAACACAAA
>CAYVGI010000168.1:0-9760 GCA_964451095.1 uncultured Anaerolineaceae bacterium | reverse complement strand
TCTTGCCGTCCGCCGCCTGAGAAGACCCGACCACGTTATTGTGTGTACCTACCCACGATGTAGACACCGCACGCAAAACACACATTTGAACCGGGGAAGCTTTCACAACTAACCCTCATGCTGGTACAAGCTGACGAAGCGCCCGATGAGGATCGCAATATACAGCGTGCCCAGCGACGCCTCCATCGCGGACAGTGACTGCGCAATGGGCGCAACTGGCACGATGTCGCCGTAACCCAGTGTAGAGATGGTCACAAGGCTAAAATACATCAGGCGCTGCCATGTGATCTCTGCCCCACTTGACGACACAAACGCCCCTGGCGCGAGAATTTCGATGAAGATGTAGATGATCGTGAACAGCCCCGCCAGGATAAAGTAGATGGTGACCGCCGCGAACAGCACCTCTCTCGTCACCGTTTCCGCCTGGATGATGAACGTCACCAGCAGCGTGACAATCAACACCAACTGCAACAGCAGGGCGGTGTTCCATAGTAGATTGACCCACACCGGTGCAGTGAAGTCGCTAAGGATCGTGACCCCGCCCGACACGGCAATAACGACCGCTATCAGAACGGTGACAACGAGCAGGCGGCGGTCGCTGGCGACGAGGTAGATCGCACTGCCCATCAAGATGAGATAAAACCCGACAAATGCCAGGGCGGCGATGGTACCCAACTCACTGAACGGATAGAGGAGGTTCAGCAGGATGATGGATACGAAGATGAAGATGATCTTGTTGCCGTCGGCAAGCCCGCGTATAAATTTCCGCATGGTATTTCCCCCTTAAATCAAATCCTGGTTAAGCGCGTGGATAAATCGCCTGATAGCGCACTGGCAGCCGTTTCGGTCCCCGCACCACATTGTTATCCCGCTGTGGGAGCTCTTCGACAGAACCCACCAACTGCAACTCCCCCACCCGCCGCAGCAGCGTATTGACGGCAATGCGTCCCTCCAAGCGTGCCAGCGGTGCCCCCACGCAATAGTGCACGCCATAGCCGAACCCCATGTGTTTGTTGTTTTGTCGGGTGATGTCTAGGTGGTCAGCACGATCAAATTGTACCGGATCGTGGTTGGCAGCGCCCAACACCACAACGACGGTCGATCCACGGCGAATTTGCTGACCAGCAATCTCGACATCCTCGGCTGCATAGCGTTGTGTGGCACGCTCCACCGGACCGTCATAGCGCAGAAACTCCTCGATTGCTGGTTCAATCAAGTCGGGGTGTTCACGCAGTTGCGTCATCTGTGCCGGATTTTGCAGCAGTGCCAGTATCCCGTTTGCGATCAGGTTGACGGTTGTCTCATGCCCGGCGACGATGAGCAGCGCAATCATGCTGTACAACTCCGGCGTGGCGAGGCGGTCGCCTGCCTCTTCTGCCTGGGTCAGCGCAGAAATCAGGTCATCCTGCGGATTAGCGCGTCGGTCGGCAACCACCTCGCCAATGTACTGAACAAACGCCATCATCTGCTGCACGTAGTCGCCGCCGATGGCATCCCCAATAAACGCATTCGACCATACCCGAAATTGTTCACGGTCTGCTGCGGGGATGCCAAGAAGTTCGGCAATGACGATAATCGGCAGCGGAAAGGCATAGTCGTCCACAAGATCGACCGTACCCGCTTTGGGAAACGCATCAATCAGGTCATCCGCAATTTGTTGGATGCGCGGTGCCAACGCCTGCACATGCCGATTCGTAAACGCTTTGCTCACCAGGGTGCGCAGGCGGGCATGGTCATCGCCATCAACGCTTAACATGTTGTGATAGAGGAAATAGTACAGGTCATTCATGTCGCGCTGGGGGCGCTCAACTGGCGGTAGGGTGTTGTTATAGTCCTTGACGAAGCGCTTATGGTCGGAAAGCACTTGCCGCGCCTCCTCATAACCCGTCACCACCCAGGCATTTGAACCATATATGGGCACTTGCATGACCGGATGGTCTGACCGCATGGCAGCGTAGGTGGGATAGGGATTGCTGCGGAAGTCTTGCCCGTGTAGCCGATAGTGTTTTTGTCGCTTAAACAAAATGGTGTGACCTTGTCTGCTGGTATATGTTGCGGTGGTGCAGCACCTACCGTCGGTGTGTAAACAACGCACCACTGCACGTAGATTCTACAGGACAAAGCAGCGTCAAATCACTGACATATGATGCCAACATACTTGCAGATCACGCCAGCGGTCACAGGATGAGGCTGTAGCGGGTTCGATTTACTTGAGGAGGGATGAGGAATTGATTGGGGGTATGGTTGAGCGCCGCAGGTGGCAGCGCCCAACCCGTGTGCTTAGTCTTCGATGGTCACGCGGGTCTTGTAGAACGCAACATGATTCCTAATACGCTCTGCCGCAGTCTTCGGATCCGGGTAAACCCAGGCGGCATCACGTACCTTTTCGCCGTCTACAACGATGTCGTAGTAGGACGCGGTACCCTTCCACGGGCAAACGGTGCTCAGGGCGCGTTCGCTCTCCTGGAAGTAGTCCATGTTGAGGCTGTCCATCGGGAAGTAGTGGTTGTTCTCGACGATGACCGTCTTGTCGCTCTCTGCCAGGACGACACCGTTAAATGTTGCTTTTGCCATGGGGTTGCTCCTATGTAGGATGTGTTGTGTGCCTATATGTAGATAGACACACGCTCCGGGAGGGTTCTTACGCACTGGCAGGGCTAGCTCTGCTTGTCGTATGCCTCATCGGAGTAGGTTGGTTCCTGGGGGTAATCGGCATCGTCATTGAGGTTTGGAGCTGCTGGCGGCTGCGCAGGGATGTGCGCAAACGTGCGGTTGGCGCGGCGGCGGGCAGTGACTGCATCCTCAATTAGCGGGCGCAGCAAGCTCTGGTAGATGCCCACCAGCAGCAGCCCGACGGACACCCCCGCCCACAGCCATGCCCACAGCGCCGGGGATGTTTGCGGGATGATCTCCTGCGCGAACGCGGCAGCATCGTTCAGAACGCGCCCGTCGGGGGTGCGGGCGGTGGTGTTGCGCGTGAGGAACAGCAAGTCCAGCACGGCATTCAGCGCCGTGAGGATTGCCAGCAGGTTCAGTACCAGCACAATCAGGTAGCGCGTGGCAAACACCGCGATGCCCGCCAGCGCACCCGCAAATGCCAGCCCGGTCACCAGCGCGATTTGGCTCGTTTGCCCGAACAACAGCGCCAGCGCCGCAATGCCCACACTCAGCAGCAGCGCCAGCACACGCGGGTACGGCACGCGGTTGGTGATGTAGAACAGCCCCGCACCGAACAGCGCCGCACTCAGGTAGCCCGCTGGCAAGATGACCGAACGCAGCCCGCCCCGTGTGGTCGCCAGCCCGGTGCCGTCCGGCATCACCTGGAAGCGCAGAAACTCCCCGCCCGTGAGGATGGCAGCTAAGCCGTGACCGGACTCGTGTACAAAGGTGACGAACAGGCGGAATGGGTATAGCGCGACATTCAACTGCGGGATGTTCCACACCACGAACACAATCCCCAGTGCCAGGAGCGACATCCCCAGCGCACGGCGGCGGAAAAGCTGCCAGTCTACAAACATGTGTCCTCTGCCTCTGGTACAATTGCCCCCACCTAGTATAACGAAGAACCGCAGCAATCTGCGGAAATACCCGCAAAAAACACCGTCATGCCACGGTGCGCGGGATGAGAAAGGAACAAGACAAATTTGTCTCAAGATTTATTGCGTTTTGGCACGGTCGGCTCCCCGCAGACGACCCCCGGCACGGGCACGCCCGACGCCATCCGCCACAGCCGCGAGATTGGGCTAGATCACCTGGAAATCGCTTGGACGCGCAGTGTGCGCGTGAGTGACGAAACCTGCGCGGAGATCAAAGCGGTGGCACAGCAGCACAACATCAGCCTGAGCGTGCACGCGCCGTACTTCATCAACCTGAACAGCCAGACGGCGGACAAAATGCAAAAGAGCGACGAGCGCTTGCTGGCGGCGGCACGCGCTGGTTACAAGTGTGGCGCTGCGGATATTGTGTTCCACCCCGGCAGCTACCACAAACAGCCGCCGGAGGAAGTTTACCCGCGTGTGCGCGACCAACTCAGCCAGATCGTGGAAACGCTGCGCGACGAAGACGTACACGTCACGCTGCGCCCGGAGACGATGGGCAAGGTGGCGGTGTTCGGTACGCTAGAAGAAAACCTGCGCCTGAGCCAGGATGTACCCGGCGTGCTGCCGTGCATCGACTGGGCGCACCTGTATGCCCGCACCGGCAACGGCACATTTAACACGCGGGCGGAATTTACCGACGCGCTGGACATGATCGTCGATATGCTCGGTGCGGATGCGCTGAAGCGCGTGCACTTCCACATGAGCGGCATCAGCTACACATCCAAGGGCGAAAAGGCGCACATCCCGCTGTTTGAGTGCCAGCAGGCTTACGTGGAGTTGTTTGAGCTGTTCGTGGAGTACGAGCTAGCGGGCACCATCGGCATCGAAGCCCCCGACCCGTTCCACACGGCGGACGCGCTTACGTTGCAGGGCATTTACCGCTACCTGCGGGACGAAAAAGCGGGTGTGGAGCGGCTCAAGCGCCACGAAAAAGACGGACAAGCAGGCTAACGAAAGTCCCTCGCAAACGCTTACGAATAATTTACCTGCGCGTGGTAAAACAGGCGACGAAAAACCGATACGATTGCAAACTTCAACCATAGGAGGCTTTTGCACATGGCAGAAACCTACACCTTCAAGGCAGAAATTCAACAACTGCTAGATATTCTGGTGCACTCGCTCTACAGTGACCGCGAGATCTTCTTGCGCGAGCTGGTGAGCAACGCATCGGACGCGCTCAGCCGCGTCCAGTTCGAGATGGTGACCAACCGCGATGTGCTGGACGCCGACGCCGAACTCGTCGTTCGCATCACGCCGGACGAGGAGGCGGGCACGCTGACGATTAGCGACACGGGCATCGGCATGACGCACGACGACCTGGCGAACAACCTGGGTACCATCGCCAAAAGCGGCGCTAAGGCGTTCGTGGAGGCGCTAAAGGAGAAGCCCGAAGGCACCCCGGTTGCCGATGTGATCGGGCAGTTTGGCGTCGGCTTCTACAGCGTGTTCATGGTGGCGGATAAAGTCCGCGTAATCTCGCGCTCACATCACCCGGAGGGGCAGGCGTGGGTGTGGGAAAGCGACGGCGGCGATGCTTACACGATAGAGGAGGCAGAGCGCGACGGGCGCGGTACCGACATCATCCTGTACCTGAAGGACGACGCGAAGGAGTTCTTGCAGACGTTCCGGCTGCGCCAAACCGTAACCAAGCACTCCGACTATGTCGCCTACCCCATCTACGTGGGGGACGGCGAGGAACCTGCCAACCAGCAGAAGGCGATCTGGCGGCAGGAGAAGAGCGAGATCAGCGACGAGGACTACAACAACTTCTACCGGATGATGACGCTGGACTTCGAGGCACCGCTCAAGCGCATCCACATGAAGGCGGATACCCCGCTCCAGTTCTACGCGCTGCTGTACATCCCCGGCAGTGCAGAGCGCAACATGCTTAGCCCGCGCAAGGAACCCGGACTGAAGCTCTACGCCCGCAAGGTGCTCATTGATGAGTACAGCAAAGACCTGCTGCCGGAATACCTGCTGCAATTTGTGCAGGGCGTGGTCGATAGCGAAGACATCCCGCTGAACGTCAACCGCGAAACGGTCAAGGCAGACGCGGTTATTGCCAAGCTGCGCAACACCATCACCAACAAAGTGCTGACCGAACTCAAGCGCATGGCGGAAAAGCGACCAGAAGAATACCTGGACATCTTCACAGTGCACGGGCGCTGGATTAAGCAGGGCGTTGCCGTAGAACCCGGCGACAAAGATGCACTGCTGCCGCTGCTGTTCTTCCCTTCCACGCGCAGCGACAGCGCCGACGAACTGTACTCCCTGGCAGACTACGTGACCAATATGGCAGATGGGCAGCAGGACATCTACTACGTGGTGGCGGACGACTTCGCCAGTGCGCAGCGCAGCCCACACCTGGATGCGTTTAAGCAGCGGAACATCGAAGTGCTGTACTTCACCGATGCCGTTGACCCGATCATGGTTGTGGGGCTAGATCAGTACAACGAGTACCCGTTCCGCAGCGTAGACGATGCTGAGATTGACCTGAGCGAGCTAGGCGAGGTGCTGGACGACGAGAGCGAAACGCCGCAGGAACCCGTGCCCGAAGCAGACTTCACCACCGTGATTGAGCGCTTTAAGAACGTGCTGGGCGGGCGGGTGAGCGGTGTGCGCGAGGGCAAAAACCTCATCAGCAGCCCGGCACGCCTGGTGAACGAGAGCGGGGCGGGCAACAACAGCCACATGTTCCGCGTTAACCGCCTGTTCGACCGAGACTACGAACTGCCTGTGAAAACGCTGGAGATCAACCCGCGCCACCCGCTCATGCACAACCTCACGGGCATGATCCAGCAGGCACCGAATGACGCGCTGGTGGATGCGGTGATTGAGCAGGTGTTCGAGACGGCAATGCTGCAAGATGGCATCCATCCAGACCCCGCATCTATGGCAGACCGCCTGTATAGGCTCATGCAGGCAGCAACAGGCACGAACGACAAGTAACGCACTAGCGGACGACCACGCGCAGGTCGTCCGCAGGCGGGGGCGCGATGTCCGCCGGGGGCAGGCGCTCCCCCGTTTGCCAGTCGTAAACGATGAGCGATAGCGTGTGGGTGCCGGGCGGCAGGTCGCTCACATCAAAGGTGGCACTCAGCGGTGTGTACGGTCCGTCATTGGTGCCCAGCGCGATATCCTGCTGCGCGGCAAGCTCGTCGTTCTCGTCCAGCAGGTGGAACCCCACCGTGTACGTGTTCAGCGGCACATCTGCCAGCGCCCACCCGGTATTGAACGTAAGCGTGTTGCCTACCTCCACGCGCTCTAGCTGCATCAGCGTGATGTTTGCGCCAAAGCGCAGCATTGGTTCCCCGCCGGGGCAAAACGCTACCGACCGCGCCACCAACATAAGCCGCATTTTCTCATGGTCAAGGTGCGTCCCGCAGGTGTAATAGTCGGCGTCTGCGAGTACATCCGCAAAAGTGCCCGCGTTCGCCTCGTTAAACGGATCGACATGCAGCCCCCACCACACCCGTCCCCGCTCGGCAATCGCTGCTCGCATGTCATCCTCGCCCTGCGTGTGCGCAATCACGGTGCGGTGCAGCAGCCCCTGCGTGTAGTGATCGTAGCGATTGCTCCAGTTGCCCATGTACAAGAACAGGTCGTCGGGTTCGCCCTCAGCGAACACCGGCGCGACCAGCTCGCGCCAGGGTAGCGCCGTGCGTTCCATGTCCTCTGGCACCGCCATCAGCCCACCGCCCAGCGCAGCAGATGCGCCCGCACCCGCCCACAACGCCATCACCGCCACTGGAATGCGCGGGTGCAACCGCCCCAGCGTGTGTATGCCCAACCCGCCCAGCAGCGCCAGCGGCAGCCACAGCCCAATCAGGTAGCGTACCCGCTGTGGCGCAAGCACCTGCGCGACCTCGTTGAGCGCAATCGTAGACACAAGCATCCCCGCCGCCAGGAACAGCAAAAAGCGCACGCTGTCCCGCGCCCAGGTGTGCCCACGCACGCCGACTGCCGCCAGCATCAACAGCGCTGCCGTTGCTAGCGCGTGGCCGTTGCCAAAGTAGCGCATTGCCGCGCCCACCACCCCCAGCGGAGAGAGCGCGTCCGCGTGCAGGGATGTTTGCCCGCGTGCGTCCGCGTAGCCCCGCAGCAGCACCAGTGACTCCGGCAGGAAGGCGAGCAGCACCAGCGGCGTTAGCAGCACAGGTGCCCACCAGCGGCGCGTTTTCGGCGCAAATAGCAGGTGATAGACTGCGACAACCACCAGCACCGGCACCATAAAGTAGTGCCCATACAGCACACCAACCCCGCCGACCACAAACGCAACCCGTGCCCACAGTCCACGCGGGCGCGGGGCAAGCGCCAACCGCCAGTAGCCCCACACAAATACACTCACGGCGAGCGCCGCCAGCGTGAACACCCGAAACTTGTGCATGTAGTGCAGGTAAAACGCAGACGCCGCCACCAACAGCAGTGCGTTCCTGCCGATGGCAGGCGAGAATAGGTCGCGCCCGATGCGATACACCATCGCTAAGTTCAGCGCACCCAGCAGGAACGGCAGCGCACGGGTTGCCAGCTCCGCCCAACCGACGAGCGCCCCCCACGGGCGCACCACCAGCGGGAAGCCCAGCGCCTGGTCAGGCGATTCATCTGCGACGCGCCCCCACACGCCCTGTGGGTACGCCAGCGGTCCGTAGTGAGCACCGCCCGCCACAATCACAGAGCGTAACTCGTCGTTGGAGAAGGCGTCTGTGTTCAGTTGGGTGCCTGCTAGCGTTGCCGCCAGCAGCAGGAGTGCGATTGCCTGCCAGTGAAGCCGGGTGAAGGTGCGGTGCATGGGTGCGCGTGCCTGTTCATTACAAAAACGCGGGCATTCTATCACAGCGTGGGCGGGCACAGCAGGTCGCCAGCAAATGGGCACGCGGCTATAATGCGGGGGATGCGAACAAATGCAGACTGCAAATCCACGGATAGACCATGCGACAACTGACCTGGCTGATGTGTGCGCTGCTGCTCGGCGCGTGTGCCACACAGACGACCCCCGCTGACCTGCCCACCGTCGTCCCGACGTTCCCGCCACCACCAGCGGCAATAGAGGTAAACCAAACCATCAACGGTACGCTGGTGGGCGCAGGTGCCTATACAGACTACCGCTTTACGGTGGGCGCAGCGCAGGCAATCACAGTGCAGGTGTTCAGTGGGCAGGTGAGCCTCACCCTGCTCAACAGTGCGGGGCAGCTTGTGGCACAGGGCATCATCCAGGAGCAAGCGCTCCCTGCCGCCGGAGAGTATGTGCTGCGGGTGGCAGGCGAACCGGGGGACTACTCGTTTGCGGTGCAGGCACGCGACCTACCCACCCCCACACCGGATGTCACCGCAACGCCTGTGCCCGTTGTGGTCGCCATCCCGACGGACACACCCTCCCCGCTGGATGAACTGGGCACGTTTATCGCCAGCATCAACAGCGCCATGCCCACATTCGGGGCGTTTAACACGCCAGATGAACGCCACATCTACACCTTCCAGGGGGCGGCGGGCAGTTACGTGCGCCTGCGGATGCAGCGTACATCCGGCACGGTAGACCCACTGCTGACGCTGTTCACGCCAGACGGCACCGCCATTGCCACGGACGACAACGGCGGCGGCGGACGCACGGCGTTTATCAATGGGGTGCTGCTGCCCGCAGATGGCGTATACAGCCTGCTTGCATCTGGTGAGGGCGAGCCGGGCACGTATGAAATCACGCTGGAAAGCGCCCCGGAACCGTACCCGGTCACGCCTGTGGTAGAGGGCAGCGGCGATGTTGCCGCGCCAGAACCGACCGTTGCGTCCGTAGCACTCACGCCAACGCTGGAAACCGCCGTCACCGGGGCGCTGCTGTTCGACCACATTCCGTTTGCCGCCACCATTGAGCGACCGGGCGCGTTTGACCGTTTTTCCATCCAGGTGGACGCAGGCGAGACGTTCTCTGTCGGCGTGGTGCCGCAGGGCAACCTAAACGTGCGGCTGGATATGCTCAGCCCGACGGGGGCGATTGCCGAGGCGATAGAGCGGCGCGAAGGGGACGGTGAACTGGTCATCTTTAACTACACAGCAGAGCAAAGCGACCCCTACACGCTGTTTGTCACGGGCATTGACGACACCACGGGCGACTACCGCGTGAGCTTTGGGCGTGGCAGCACCCGCGAGGAGATTCGGCAGGCGGAAAC
>CAYVGI010000167.1:0-9864 GCA_964451095.1 uncultured Anaerolineaceae bacterium | reverse complement strand
TGTAGTCGATGTACGCCTTGTAGAACTCAAGCTGCGTGAACTCCGGGTTGTGCTTAAAGCTCACCCCCTCGTTGCGGAAGTCCCGCCCGATTTCGTACACCGCGTCGATGCCGCCCACGAGCAGCCGCTTGAGGTACAACTCAAAGCTGATGCGCAGGTACAAGTCTTGCCTGAGCTGATTGTGATGTGTGGTGAACGGGCGTGCCGCCGCACCGCCGTAAATCGGCTGCAAGATGGGCGTTTCCACTTCCAAAAAGCCCTCCCCGTCCATGAAATCGCGCAGGGCCCGCAGTGTCTTCGCCCGCTTGATGAACACATCGCGCACCCACTTGTTCACAGCGAGGTCGGCATAGCGCTGGCGGTAGCGCACTTCCACATTGGAGAACTCGCCGTGCTCCACAACGGTGCCGTCTTCTAAGGTTTGCTCTTTCACCAGTGGCAGCGGACTAATGGACTTTGCCAGCAGCTTAAAGTCGCTGACGTTGACGCTGATTTCGCCGGTTTTGGTGCGCATCATGCGCCCCGCCGCTTGCACAAAGTCGTCCGTGTCCACCAGCTTCTCTTTGATGAGCGCGAACTGTTCCTCGCCTACCTCGTTAATGCGGATGAACAACTGCACCCGCCCGCTGCCGTCCTCGATGTGGATGAACGCGATTTTGCCCTTCACGTTAAAGCGCCGGATGCGCCCGGCAACCGTGACCTGGGGCGTGTTTTCGTCGTCTTCGCCGTGCTCGGCGACGTGTTCTTCATAGGCTGCGACCGCCGCCGCTGCGGTGTGGGTGCGCTCTACGCGGCGCGGGTACGCCTCTACGTCACGCTCGCGCAGCGCGTCTAGCTTGGCAAGGCGGTCTTCTTCTAGCTTGTTGGTGGGCACCCAGCGCCCGGACGTTTGCACCTCGTCTGTCATTGCATCTCCCGTCGTGGTTCCGTTGGTGATAACGAGGTGTATTGTACCACCGCGCGGCGCGGGGGGAGTGGGGATGGTGAGACATTGTTAGTACGGACACAGTAGGCAAATGCAATCCCTTGCCACTTGCCAAATGAATGAGAAGAATCGGTGTGTTTACCTTGTGTCTATCTCTGCCCGATTATCAAGGTAATGCAGTACAAAAATCAACCGCTGTGGCACATTTACGCCCCCTGAGAAAACCCTTTTCCACGCTAACAACCCTCTGATTTACACAGGTTAAACACAGTGATAAACTAAAGTCACAGATTAAGTATACGCAACATCAAGGATTGAACATGACAGAGCAAACGAGCGTTTGGCTCGTGCTTTTCGCAGCATCCATGACGGCAGTTTCCACGGGGCTGGGTGCGCTCCCGTTTTTCTTCGTAAAGGACATCAGCGACCGCTGGTTGGGCATCGGCAATTCCGTCGCTGCCGGGCTGATGCTGGGCGCAAGCATCGGGCTCGTCTGGGAGGGCGCTTCTCACGGTGTGTTCCGGCTGGTGCTGGGCATGGGCATGGGGCTGGTGCTGATTGTGCTGGCAAAGCGCTTTTTGGAAGGGCGCGAGGACGACTTGAACATCGGCGAACTGCAAGAGGCAGACGCCATGAAAATGCTGCTCATCGTTGGCATCATGACGGTGCACTCATTTGCCGAGGGCATCGGCGTGGGGGTGAGCTGGGGCGGTGGGCAGGCGCTAGGCAGCCTGATTAACATCGCTATCGCCATTCACAACATCCCGGAGGGGCTGGCGATTAGCCTGGTGCTCATCCCGCGTGGCACATCGGTGTGGCGTGCCGCTGGCTGGAGCGTGTTCTCCAGTTTGCCACAGCCGCTGATGGCAGTGCCGGCGTTCCTGTTTGTGCTGGTTTTCCAACCGTTCCTGTCGTTCGGGTTCGGGCTGGCAGCAGGTGCCATGATCTGGATGGTGTTCACGGAACTGATGCCAGAGGCAATCGAGGACATCCAGCGGCGCACCGCATATGTGTCCATGGGCACAGCGGTTGTCGCAATGCTGGCATTCCAGGCGCTGGTGGGCTAGCCCGTTGGCGCTGCCAACAAATCGGCAACCTCCACGACCCCGTCCGCTATCGGCAGCGCGGCGGGGTCGTCCACTTTCAGCCAGAACGTGCCCTCGCTGGGGTGGGCAGCGCCCGCTGCCGCCGCGAACAGCAGCGTGTGTACACAGCCCAGCAGCGAACTTGCCTGGCTGCCCAGCATCACACCCTTGCCCGCTGCCCGCACCCGCGCCACCATTGCCCACGCCTCCGTGAACCCGTTGCGTGCCGGCTTGATGTTCAGCACATCGAACGTGTTAAACGCCAGTTCGCGCTGCACGTCCACCAGGGTGAAGCAGCTATCGTCCCCAATCAGCGGCAGCGGACTGTGCTCGCGCAGCGCGGCACGCTCGTTCAGCAGGCGCACGGGCAGCGGTTCCTCACAGTACAGGGCACCAAGCTGCGCAAACGCTTGCAGCGTGGGCAGTGCATCTGCGGCGGAGTAGGTTTCGTTCGCGTCGATGTAGAAGTCCATGTCCGGGTACGCCGCACGGATTTGCCGCAGCAGGTCAGCCTCGCGGTCGAAGTTCTTGCCCGTTTTCACCTTGAGCACGCGCACACCCGCGCTGTGCACGCTTGCCACCTCGTGCATCACTGCCTCCGTGGTGCCTGTGCCCAGGATGTAACTCACGCGCACCTGTTCCAGCAGTGGGGTGCCGGGCGGTGCACCACGCCGCAGCAGGTCGAACAACGTCACCCCCTGCGACTGTGCCAGCGCGTCCCACAGTGCCATGTCTGTGGCGGCGCGGGCGCTGTGGTTGTTCTTTAGCAGTGCATAGCGATTGACCGCCGTGGCGATGTCTGCAATGCTGTTGATGCCCTGCCCGACCAGCGCAGGCGCGATGTAGCGCCGGATGATCGCCGTTACGCTCTCCGGCGCTTCTCCGTAGATCGTCGGGCGCGGGTTTGCCTCGGCAGTCCCCACCGCCCCGTCGGATAGTTCCACCTGCACTTTGACGTGCTCTAGCCGGGACATTTCGTGCCCGGCACCCCACCGTAATGGGGACTTTAAGGGTAGTGTATAGGGCATGGTGTCAATGCGGGTCACGGTGGGCATCGCTAGCTCTCCCCGGTGGGTTTGTGTAATTATCTTGCAAAAATGATGCTTGGGTTGTGTAATTTGTACAGCAGCAGCGCAAGTAGATAAATAGCTGATATATGACCTATTAAAAAGTGACTTGCGCCATGTGTCACAAAGGGGGAAAGGTGGTTTAATAACGGCATCAAAATGTTTACATGGAAGGAATATTGTTATGGCACTCGCAAATCACACCCCCAATCGTCCCAGCATTCCCGTAACCGTCGTGTGGGAAAACAACTGCAAGGAAACATTGCACGAGCAGGAGCTTTCCGCCGCCGATGTATTCGAACTCATCCTGACCGATTCCCGTGCCATCAAGAACCGTTTTATCCTTCCGGGTGGTGCCCTCGTAGACAGCGAAGACTTCTACGCATGGTACATCACCAACTTTGAAGAAGTCCCCCGCGTGTAAGCGACAACTAGCAAACTGCGGGCGGGCACCACACCCGCCCTTTCATCACCTCTATACCTCTATAAAAACCACATAGATGTGCACTAAAGCGCCAAATGCTGTTCCCGTTCAGCGTAGGGGGAGCTTGCTTCTGGCGGCGGCGCAGTAATGAGCGGCAGCGTTACCGTAAACTTGCTGCCCTGCCCCACGGTGCTTTCCAGCATGACGCGCCCGCTCATGAGTGTTGCCAGGTTGCGCACGATGGACAGCCCCAACCCCGTGCCGCCGTGCTCCCGCGTGGTGGAGCTATCCACCTGCCGGAACGCATCGAAGATGTACACCTGTGCCGCCTGCGGGATGCCAACCCCGGTGTCCGTCACACAGATAACCCACTCGCGCTGGTTCCGGCGCAGCGCCAGGTTCACCTCACCCTCTTGGGTAAACTTCATCGCGTTTGTGAGCAGGTTCATGCCGATTTGCGTAATGCGCTGCGGGTCACCATATAGGGTGTGGGGCAGGGTTTCATCCACATCGCAGGTGAACAACAGCCCCTTGCGCTGCGCTGTCGCTTGCTGCTCTGCCATCCACAGGTGCGCTAGCTCATGCGGATTAAAGGGGACAGACACGATTTCCATCTTGCCCGCCTCAATGCGCGATAAGTCTAGCAAATCGTCAATCAGCCGCAGCAGGCGGTCACTGCTTTTGCTCACGCTGGTGAGCATCCGCCGCGTTTCGTCGTCGAACTCGCCCGCCAACCCCTCCAGCAGCAAATCCGTGTAGCCAATGATGGCGTTCATGGGTGTGCGCAGTTCGTGGCTGATGGTGGACAGAAACTCGGATTTCAGCCGGGAGCTTTCCAGTGCTTTCGCCCGTGCCAGCAGCAGGTCATCTGTGTGCGCCTCAATGCGTGCTGCCATCGCGTTAAACGTCTGCGCCAACTCGTAAATTTCGTCCTGTTGGCGGCGAGGGAGCACCACCCGCCGCTGCATGTCCCCCTCACGGAAGCCCTCAACGCCGTGTTGCAGCGTGCGCAGCGGTGCAATGATACGCCTGTACGTGAACCGTCCTGTGTTGCCCAAAAGCCCCGCAATGGCGAGCACCAGCAGGGCGCACACCGCAAACAGCGGGTACAGGCTTGGCAAAATATCGCTCAGGGGTTCTTCCACTGCCACCAGCCAGGGGCGTGCCTCGATGTGTTCTGAGTTGATGAGCACACGGTCGTGCTCAACGCCTGGGTGCAACGTGGCAAGCCGCCGCAGTTGTCTTAGCGGGTTGGCACTGTCCGGCACATCACTCGGTGGCACGGTCACTGTTTCGCTGTTCACCACCCGGTCGAGGTTGCGGTGTACCAGCAGTTCGCCGTCTTGTGTGGCAAGGTAGGCATAGCCCGCCTCTCCAATCTGTACCGTGCGAATCCTGTCCCACAGGCTGGTCATATCTAGCATGACGGCGAGCGTGCCAGCTTGGGTAGTGGGCTGGAGTCTCGATGCTGCTGCGACGGGTGCCGCTGCCGTCATCAGTGGGATGCCTTTGTTGGTCGTCTGGATTTCTCCCCAACGGAAGGTATCTGTGGGCAGCAAGCTTGGGTTAGCAGGTGCATTTGCACCAGTTTGTGCTACCCGGCTGCGACTGCTCGTGACGGCACCGTTCTCGTCCAGCAGGGTGACGCTCATAATGCTGGGGTGGCGTTGCAGCAGGTCGCGCAGCAGCGGTTCGGGCGCTTCCAGGTAGGCAATGTGCGCGGCAGTCGCCGTGACGTCTGCCTCGATGGTCGCCAGGTAGTAATCCAATTCGTGGACGAGTTCATGGACAGTGCCGTGCAGCAGGTGTTGTTCGCCGGCGAGAGCGACCAACAGCGAAACCACCACGGAAAACAACATCCCGACGACGGCGATAATGCTGAGCAGCCCCACGCGCCATGCAATTTGATACCGGAGGGAGAAAAATTTGGGCATGTTATCTTGTGTCAATGCTCACACTATCCAATACTTGCCAGCCGTCTTCCTGATATTGCTGGAGCGTAACAACAATAAGCGTTGTATCCCCGTTGTCATCGAACGTCCATTCGCCCATTGCACCGTCAACTGTGCCCAGGTTTTGCAGGGCGCGGAGTGTCGTTTGCCGGGTGGGGTGTTCGTCGTCCAGCGTTGGGTCTGCCGCTGCCTGCTCTAGCGCGAGCAGCAGCGCCAGCATAGCGTCGTGGCTCGTCAGGGCATACGGGGGCGCTGGCACCCCAAATGTTTGCTCGTACTGTGCGGCAAACGCTGCTGCCTTGTCTAATCCTAACGGGTTCGGAGCGAGCGACGTTGCATACACCCCCACCATGCCCTCGCGTTGCGCGGCAGTTTCTGGAGGGTCGTTCAGCAATCCCTCACTGCTCAAGATCAGCAGACCGGGCACGCGTGCCTGTAATTGCCCTACAATTGCTGACCCGTCTACGTTTGCTACCAGCGGCACATAAACCGCCTGTGCGCCACTATCGACAATATCATCGGCAATTGCACCGATTTGCGCGTCCAGGGGCACATCAAGATCATAAGCGGAATCCCCGACTGTTTCAATATTGTAATCTTGTGCGTTCGCCGCCAGGATGCCCGCCACACCCTCGCTGTACACATCGTCGGCAAGCGTCAGCAGGTAAACCGACTCAATGCCCTGTGTTTGCAGCCACTGCGCAGCAAAAAGCCCCTGCGCGTCGTCCGCGGTGATCGTACGGAAAAGGTTGCGCGTGCCCGTCGGGTAGTAAATGGCGGGTTCCCCCGGCGCGTAACCGAACTTTGTAAGCCCGGGCCACGTTGCCCCCGGCGTGATGACAGGTATCCCCGCCTCGTTGTAAATGCGCAGCGCGTGCTGCACATACTCTGAGCGGGTGGCGTCAATAGCGGCAACAACGTCTTCCTGTGCCACAAGATCGGTCACTGCTTGCTGGACTGTTCCCTGCACCTCTCCTCTTGTCTCGCTGGTCACGTCGACTGTCACCAGTTCGACGGGCAGCGTGCCACCCGTAGCATTTTCCTGGTACTGCGTTAGCGCAAGCTGCGCACCCTGCAACATCAGCGTGCCGATCTCCGGTTGCATCTCTGCCACGAATGCGACCCGCAGCGGCGTGTCCTGCATGTCGTGCATCCAATAAAGCCCCACAGCAGCGCCAATGGACGCAACAACAATAATGAGGCTTATAAGTATTCTTCTACGCATAACAAGTTCCCCCGAACCAACACCCTACACACCATCGATAGGTTGGGGTGTTAATGCGATGCGATGTGCTATTCAGATCTGCGATTTTACTCCATTACCTACCACGATAGCACAGCCGACGAGACAGGGCTAGCAAAGCGGCTAGATGAATGCAAAATCTCAACATCACGCGGTGCCGCCACCCGGTGTATGATGGTGGAGTGGCACCCCACCCCAAAAAACTTATTTATACGGTGACTACAAGGAGACAACCCCATGGCAACCCCCCCGGTAGCGGTGCAGCGGTTAGGGCAAAGCATCTGGACGGACAACATTTCACGCCAGTTAATCACCAGCGGCGAATTACAGCGGCTCGTTGATGAGGGCGGCGTGCTGGGGCTAACGTCCAATCCGTCTATCTTCCAGCGTGCCATTGGCGAAACCAGCGGCTACGACGACGAGATCGCAGCGAACTTAGATGAAGACCCCGCCGCACTGTACGAACGGCTTGCCATCCACGATATTCAAGCGGCGGCAGACGTGCTGCGGCACGTTTATGACCGCACCGGGGGCATAGACGGCTATGTGAGCCTGGAAGTGTCGCCGTTGATTGCCAACAGCACCGATAAAACTGTTGCAGAAGCAGGACGCCTGTTCGCTGCGGTTGACCGTCCCAACGTGATGATAAAAATCCCGGCGACACAGGCGGGCATCCCCGCTGTAGAAGCGTGCATCGCCGCCGGGATCAATGTGAACATCACGCTTATTTTCTCCGTCGCCAACTACGAGGCAGTGGCAGAGGCATACATCCGTGGGCTGGAACAGCGCCTGAATGCAGGTGAGGACGTGAGCAATGTGGCGTCGGTTGCCAGCTTTTTCGTCAGCCGCATAGACGCCACAATAGACAAAATGCTGGAAAACAACATCCGCTCCGCGCAGGGGCGCGACCTTGACCGAGTGGCGGCAAACAACGTGCTGCTGGGCAAGGCGGGCATCGCCAACGCAAAAATCGCCTACCAGAGCTTTCGCCGTTTGTTTGAGGGCAAGCGTTTTGCCGCACTGCACGACGCAGGCGCGATGGTCCAGCGCCCGCTGTGGGCGTCTACGGGCACGAAAAACCCTGCCTACCCGGACACATACTACGTCGACAACCTCATCGGCAAGCACACCGTGAACACACTGCCCCCCGCTACGCTTGCCGCCTTTGCTGACCACGGCACCGCCGAGGACACACTCGCACACGGCGTCGACGCCGCACGCGAGGTGTTCACCGAACTGAGGGAAGTGGGCATCGACTTCGACCAGGTGACGCGCCAACTGCAAGAGGACGGCGTGGAGCAGTTCATCGACAGCTACGAAAAGCTGCTCGACCAGGTGCAGGCGAAGCGGGCGGTGCTGAAAACAGGCGTGATTGAGCGGCAGAAGCTCGCACTGGGCATCTACCGGGAGAAAGTGGAGCGGGCGCTGCATCGGTTGGACAAAGACTTCGTGAATGGGCGCATTTGGGGGCGAGACGCGACGGTGTGGAAAGACCACCCGGCAGTCATGGCGCAGATTAGCCAGCGGCTCGGTTGGCTGGATGTGCGCGAAACCACTGACCTGAAACGGCTAAAGGCGCTCCAGGCGAGTGTGCGCGGCGGCAATATCGCGCATGTGCTGCTGCTGGGTATGGGCGGCAGCAGCCTCGCACCGGAGGTGCTGTTCCGCACGTTTGGGCAGCAGCCCGATTACCCCGACTTACATGTGCTGGACAGCACCGACCCGGCACAAATTGCGCTGGTCGTGGAGCGACTCGTCCTGGAAAAAACACTGTTCGTGGTCAGCAGCAAGAGTGGCACCACCACGGAAACGCTCGCGCTGTATCATTACTTCTGGCAGCACACAGGCGCGGACGGGTCGCGTTTTATTGCCATCACGGACGCGGACACGCCGCTGCACGCACTGGCAGCAGAACGGGGCTTCCGCGATGTGTTCCTCAACCCGGCGGACATCGGCGGGCGCTACAGCGCACTCAGCTATGTGGGCATGGTTCCCGCCGCGCTGATGGGACTGGACTTAGACCGGCTGTGGCGCTACGCCGACGACATGATGGAGGCAAGCGGCGACCTCATCCCGGCGCAGTACCACCCGGGGCTGTGGCTGGGCGCAATCATTGGTGCGCTCACGCACGAGGGACGCGACAAACTAATGATCTTCGCCAGCGAGGGCATCGACAGCTTTGGCGAATGGGCAGAACAGCTCATCGCGGAGAGCACCGGCAAGCAGAACCGGGGCATTGTGCCCGTCGCTGGGGCGACCATCGGCAAACCCCACGACTACGGCAGCGACCGGGTGTTCATCTACCTGAAGCTGGAAGGCGACCCTAGCAACGACGCGCTTGACGAGGGCATCCGCACACTGCGCGAGGCAGGGCACCCGCGTGTGACGTTCACCCTGCCGGACAAATACGCGCTCGCCGGGGAGTTCTTCCGGTGGGCATATGCGACCGCAGTCGCCGGGCACATGATGAGCATTAACCCGTTTGACGAGCCGAACGTGAGCGAGACCAAGCAGAACACGAACGATCTGCTGGACGCCTACCTGCAAGCGCATACCCTGCCAGAGCCTGCCCCGCTGATGGAGGAGGCAGGTGTGGCGCTGTACATCAACGATGCGGCGCTTGCCCCGCTCACCGAACTGTGTGCCGCGCACGGCTTCGACAACAACAGCCTGACCGACCTCGTCGCGGCGCAGTTGCTGGGCACCAACGCGGGCGACTACTTCGCGCTGCTGGCATATGCCCCGCGCACCCCGGAGATCATGTCACAGTTTGAACGCATCCGGCGGCGGCTGCGCCACCTCACACGCCGTGCCGTGACCACCGGGTTTGGTCCGCGCTACCTGCACAGCACTGGGCAGCTGCACAAGGGCGGCACAGGCAACGGTGTGTTCTTCCAACTGACGTACACCGACCCCGACGACATCATCATCCCCGACGCGGGCTACAGCTTCGGGGTGCTGAAGCGGGCGCAGGCGGCAGGCGACATGAAAGCACTATACGATCACCGCCGCCGAGGGATTCGGCTGCACGCCACGGGTCACGATATAAGTGCAGTGTTTGATGTGTTAATGGCAGCGATTGATACGGTGGAAGCGCGGCGCTTATAGCGCATTACCCCGTCACGGGCACAAACATCATATCGCCCTCGGTGATCGTGCCAAGCTGGA
>CAYVGI010000166.1:0-9892 GCA_964451095.1 uncultured Anaerolineaceae bacterium | reverse complement strand
GAAATCCTCAAGCAAGCATGGACGCAAGATCACATCGACTTCAAAGGGGAGTTCTACAACATTCAGCTAGATACAACCGCACCCGTGAAGCCCTACCAACAGAACGGCGGCCCGCTGCTGTACTTCGGGGGTTACTCACCGCCCGGCAAAGACCTGTGCGCCGAACACTGCGACGTGTACCTGATGTGGCCAGACACCGAAGAAAACCTGCAAGGTCACATGCAAGACCTGAGCGACCGCGCCGCCAAGTATGGGCGTAAGATCGACTTTGGGCTACGCGTACATATGATCGTACGCGAGACGGAAGACGAGGCACGCGCCTACGCACAGCGCTTGGTTTCCAAGTTGGACGACGACTTCGGCACAGAAATCCGTAACCGGGCGCAGGATGCTAAGACGCTGGGCGTGGCACTGCAAGCACAGGCACGCGAACGTGCCGACGACGAGGGCTACACCGAACCACACCTGTGGACAGGCATCGGGCGAGCACGCTCTGGCTGTGGGGCGGCACTGGTCGGCAACCCAGATCAAATCCGCGAGAAAATCCAGCGTTACATGGACATGGGCATTCGGGCGTTTATCTTCTCGGGCTATCCGCACCGCGACGAGTGCGAAATGTTTGCCCGCTATGTGCTGCCGGAAATCGAAACGGTTTCGATGCCGCAAGTGCAGGGTCGCGTGCCAGATGCACTCCCGATGACGCCGCTGGGCGCGGCAGCGCGTGTTTAGGACGAGTTCACAATGAAAACGTACAAAATCCCGAACACAGACTTAGAAGTCTCGCGCATCGCCTATGGCACCTGGCACCTGGGCGTGCACTGGGACGACAACCCGCCGACAACGCAGATCACCGAGCAGGCAGTGCGGCTGATTGAAGCGGCTGTCGATAACGGCATTACACTGATTGACCTCGCAGACATCTACACCAAGGGCAAGTCCGATGCACTGGTGGGTGAGGCTTTGCGCCGCAACCCATCGCTACGCGACAAGATCACATTGCAGGCGAAGGCGGGCATTGTGCTGGGCACAGAAAGCATGGCACAGCACTTCAACTTCAGCTACGACCACCTCGTTAGCGCGGTAGAAGGCACACTGTCTCGCCTGGGCGCAGATCATGTCGAGCTGCTGCTGCTGCACCGCCCAGATGCGCTCGTCGAGCCGGAGGAAGTCGCCCGCGCGTTTGACCATTTACAATCTAGTGGCAAGGTGGGGCATTTCGGCGTGAGTAACCACACGCCGATGCAAATCGAACTGCTGCGGCGCTACGTTGACCAGCCACTGGTCGCCAATCAGATCGAACTGAACCTGCTGCACAACGAACTCATCAACGACGGGGTTGTTGCCAACACACAGGGCTTACCCTACACCGCTGCCCGTGGCACGCTGGACTACTGCCGCTTGCACGATATGGTTGTGCAGGCATGGTCGCCCGTGGCGGGCGGGCGTTTGTTCAACCCGAAGGACGACGCGCCCGACAACGAAAAGGTGGTTGCGGCGGAAATCCGCAAACTGGCAGAGCAGTACAACACCAACCCCTCTGCAATTGCGCTGGCGTGGCTGTTGCGTCACCCTGCGGGCATTATGCCCATTCTCGGCACGATGAAGGTTGAGCGGATTGCAGAGAGCGTGGCGGCGGATGACGTCGAGCTAACGCGGGTGGAGTGGTACGGTCTGTTCGAGGCGGCGAACGGCAAGCCCGTTCCCTAAACCCATGTACTTGACCCAAAACAAAAGCTGAACGAACGTAAACACGGATAAGCAAAACATCTATGGGACAGAGCAAAGAGATCCGCAGCCGCTCGCTGACGCGGGACACACAGTTTAGCTACCTGCCGGACGGCGACCGCTACCTGATGCACAAGGGCGACCCGCAATTCCGGTTTGTGGTAATCGGCACAGGCATTAACGGGCAAGAGCACATCCGGGTAACGCACCTGGAAGGGCGGGCAATGATCCACGGAGTGTACGACCCGAACCCGCGCAGCATCGAAGGGGCAAAGGTCGCACACCAGGAAACCGGTCACGGCAACGACCTCGTTGTGTACGACACGCTGGAGGATGCGTGTGCAGACCCCGACGTAGACGCCTACATCATTTCTACCCCGAACTATACACACCTGGAGATCGTGCGGGCAGTGGCACAAACAGGCAAACACATTCTGCTGGAGAAGCCCATTAGTACGACGGCGGAAGGTGCACTGGAAATCACGCAGATCGCCTCGTCGTACCCGGCAGTCTTCCAGATTGGTTTGCAGTATCGCTACAAGGCGATGTACACCGAAGCAATCTACGAGGCGCTGCACCGCCAGTCCATTGGCACCATCAAAATGGTGGGCATTCAAGAGTACCGGATGCCGTTTTTTGACAAGGTGAACCAGTGGAATAAGTTCTCGCGCTTTTCCGGCAATACACTCGTGGAAAAGTGCTGCCATTACTTCGACCTGCTGAATCTGTTCGCAGGGGCACGCGCCACCAGCGTATACGCGTCGGGGTCAATGGGTGTGAATTTCCGCGAGTTTGAGTACAACGGCGAAAAGTCGGACATTTTAGACAACGCCATGGTCGTGGTTAACTACGCCAACGGCGTACGCGGCAGCTTTAACCTGTGCATGTTTGCGCCCATGTTCTCGGAGGAGTTCACGGTGTGCGGCGACGAGGGGCGCATCCGGGCGTGGGAACACCAGGACTTTTTGACGAACCTGGAAATGGATAGCTACATGGAAATCTTGAGCGGCGAGAACAAACCGTCTCGCAAGATGCAGCCTGGCTACCCGACGTGGATTGAGCGCAGCGGTCACAATGGTGCCACGTATTACGAACACGTCAACTTTATCGAGAACATCCTGGGCAACCCCACCGCCACCGCCACCGCCGATGATGGCTTGTGGTCTGTACTGGTCGCATTAGCAGCACAGGAATCCATCGAAACGGGCGAACTTGTGAAGATGGATGCGTTTCTTGCCCAGCATGGCATTATGACCCAGGCGACTGCATGACGGGCAAGACAGAACAATTCACTGTGCAAACGCCGTTGCCACACCAGCAGTCCAGCACAAAGCACAGCTACATCGTGGGGCTAGTGGTGGTGCTCATCGCGGGGGCAGTTAGCTGGGTGCTGGCGAACTATGTGCCCCGGCTGGGCAGTGTAACCATTGCTATCCTGCTGGGGATTATCGTTGGCAATGCCATCCCCGATGTGGCACCACTCACGCCCGGTGCCAAAGTCGCGGAAAAGCGCCTGCTTCCCGTCGCTATCGCACTCCTGGGCGTGGAGTTGCAGCTTGCGACCCTGGTGAACCTGGGCGGGCAGGCACTCCTGCTGATTGTTGCCTCCGTGGCGACGGCGCTGCTAACAAGCATATACCTGGGGCGGGCACTGGGCTACTCGCTCAAGTTTAGCCTATTGATGGGCGCTGGCAACGGCATCTGCGGCTCGTCCGCTGTTGCCGCGACCAGCAGCGCCATCCACGCGGACGAGAAGGACATCGGCATTTCCATCAGCGTGGTGAACTTGCTGGGCACAGTGGGCATATTTTTGATGCCAGCAGTGGTGCGCGTGCTGGCATTCGATGACACCCAAAGCGGAATGCTCATCGGGGGCAGCTTGCAAGCAGTGGGGCAGGTGGTCGCGGCGGGCTTCTCCGTGAATGATATGGCGGGCGGTGTGGCAACCGTTGTGAAGATGGGGCGCGTGCTCATGCTTGCCCCGGTCGTGATCTTGCTCACGACGGTGATGCAGCGACGTGGCGAGGTGGATGCTGACGCCAAGCGCCGCCGGATCAGTGTGCCGCTGTTCATCGTTGGGTTTTTCGCGCTCAGCGTGATTAGCAGCCTGAACATACTGCCCACCCCACTCATCGAGATTGTGAATGTGGCGGGCAAGTTCCTGCTGGTGGTAGCGATGGTCGGCATTGGGATGCGAATTCAGTTGCAAACCCTCTACCGCTCTGCACCACGGGCATTGATGTTTGGCGCACTGGTGTCGCTAGCACAAATCATCGTGCTTATCACGCTGATCCGGCTACTTTAGGCGTTGTTCAGCCGCTTTCGTGCGCTGCCGAAGGCGTCCGGGTTGACGACGTTGGTGGGTTCGCCATGCAGCAGTCCCTGGATGCTGTTGTAGGCGATGCGGGAGTGATGTGCCGCCACTTCTACGGTTGCGCCACCCAGGTGCGGGATTGCGACGACGTTAGGCAGCCCCAGCAGCGGGTAATCCATCGGCAGCGGCTCCTGGTGGAACACATCAAGCGCGGCACCCGCAATGCGCTCGTTCGTTATGGTGTCAATGAGTGCTTGTTCATCTACGAGCACAGCGCGGGCGGTGTTAACAAAGTAAGCAGTGGGCTTCATCAGCCCGAACTCGCGTGCGCCGATCATTCCCGTGGTTTGTGGAGTGATGGGAGCGTGTAGTGACACGAAATCCGACTGTTGCAGCAAGTCGTCTAACGCCATCATCTGAATACCCAGCGCGTCCACATCCGCCTGCTTGATGTAGGGATCGAAGCCCAAAAGCGTCACGTCGAAGCCGTGCAAGCGGTACGCTACCTTGCGCCCCACTGCACCCACGCCGATGAGCCCTACGGTGGTGCCTGCTACCTCACGCCCCAGGTGATTGAGATAGAAGTTCTTGAATCCCTGTTGCTCCCAACCGCCGTTTTCCATCAATCGCATGGCAGGCATTAGTCCGCGGGCGATCATCACCATGAGTGCAGCGGTCAAGTCTGCAACAGCATCTGCGTTGCGCCCTGGTGTGTTCATCACAGCGATGCCGCGCTCAGTCGCCGCGTTGATGTCGATATTCACGGGGGTGCCACGACAGTCCACGATGGCGGCAAGGTCGGGGTTGGCGTCCATCACACCTGCGTCGATGTCGTCAAACTCCGTGATAAGAACCGGGCACCCAGCAAGGCGCGACAGGAACTCATCACGGGGGAGCAGCGCTTTGTTTGCGCCCCAATCATGGAAATCAAACTCAAATTCGCTGCTAAAACGCTGCACCCATTGGGGCGGCATGTTGCAGGAGGCGAAGATTTTCACGGGTTACTTTCCTTGGTTGTGAGCAGGTAGATTGCTGAGGGTGTGTTGGCGCTGGCGCCAGAAACCCTGCATAGATTCGATCAGTTGGATGTATAGTGGGAAAAGCACGTTATACGTAGTAACGTTTGCTTGTTGTGGCGTGTAGCGCCGGGCGATCTTGACGCACTGTGCGGTTGCTGCAGCGTAGTCCAGGTAGATGCCCACGCCCACGGCACCTGCTAACGCTGCACCTAACGTACCGAACTGTTCGCCCTCCGGCACGACGACCTCACAGTTCAGCATGTCCGCCAATATCTGGCACCAGGCGTGGCTGCCCGCACCACCACCCGCCAGCACCACACGTTCTACCGTGCCCATTTGCGAGTAGCAGTGCTTGACTGAAAACGCGATGCCTTCGTACACAGCGCGTGCCAGTTGTGCACGGGTAGTGTCCACGGTCACGCCAAAGAAACCACCCGTTGCCGCTGGCTCCAGGAACGGGGCACGCTCCCCGCGCAGGAAGGGGTGGAATATCACGCCACTACTGCCCGCTGGTATCGGCGCGATTGCGCTCTCAATCTGCGAGAACACATCATCGCTGCCTCCCTCCATCCGGAAGACCTCGCCCATATTGTCCACATACCAGTCCAGGTTGGGTGTGCCCGCCATCGCCCCCAGCAAGCGCAGCCATGTGCCCGGCACGCTGTGGCAAGCGGAAGCACCCACGTCAGCGGGTTCAAAATTCGGCTCACTCAGGATCATGCAGTTAATGCCCGTGGTCCCCAAAATGGTGAAGCACTGCCCATCGTGGATAGCACCCGTGCCGATGGCGTTCGCATTCACGTCCATCATTCCGCTAACGACAGGTGTGCCCGCCACTAAACCCGTTAGCTGTGCTGCCGCCGGGGTTACACTGCCAATAACATCATGGGATTGGGTGACGCGGGGCAGCAGGTGGCGGCATTCTGCCAGACCAATGCGATCCAGTTGGTAGTCGTCGTATGCCCGAGCCGCAAGGTTCATAAACGGGATAGACCCGTCGGTCTCGTCTGTGCAGATGACATCGGTGAGCCGAAACTTAATCCAATCCTTGCAGCTCATCACCGCATGGATGCGGGCGAAGTCTTCGGGGCGGTTATCGCGCATCCAAACCAGCAGTGCCGCCTGCGTACCGGGCCACATAACAGTGCCATTGCGCGGGTACAGGTCAGCGAGTATGCCGTCTGCCTCCCATCGCTGGATGATGTCGGCAGCGCGGGCGTCGTTCCACAGTGGGGCAGGGCAAACGGGTTCATGCTGGGCATCCAGCATCCAGGCGCCATCGCCCTGCCCGCACGCGCTAACCACCGCAATCTGCTGCGGTGGAATGCCTGACTCCGCGATTGCTTCACGAATGGTCGTTGCTGCTGCGTCCCACACCTCGTGCATATCTTGCTGCGCCCACCCAGGTTGGGGACTTTGGATGGGTACCTTTTGTGATGCGCTGGCGATGTGTGTGCCTTCTACATCGAATATAGATGTTTTTACGACGGTTGTGCCTGCATCGACGCCGAGAATAAACGCTTTATCTTGCATAAATTACCACCAATTATTTGTTTTGCCGGGTCATTAGTTCGCCGGAGAAAGGTTGCCGTCCAAGACGTGCTCACGCGCCAGGGCAAAAATCCCCCGTGCGGTTTGGTCGTCAGTCACGAGCACATTCAGGAAGCCGCCGCGTATTGCGCCATAAATTGCCCGAACCTTTGCCAGTCCATACGCTACTGCCATGACCTGGGACACGGTGCGTAGACGCTCAACATCTAACCCGATGATCCGCTGGTTAATTTCGTAGTTCTGGTAGGCACCGTCGAGATCAAAAAAGTGCCCGCACACTTCGCCGACGATGCCTTCTGCCCGTAGCTGTGATAAGTCTGCGCGGGTGAGCAGGCTAGCACGCAAGAAGCTGGACGCCTCATCCATGACAGTGCCCACTCCGACGATAGCGAGATGCACTGCCTCTGCCCGCTGGATTGCAGCCTGCACCGCTGGCTCTGATAGTAGAATCTGCCGCACCTCCGGGCGTTCGACCAGCATGGGCGCGTGCAAGTCGTAGTGCCGACCGCCTAGCTTTTGCGCGACAATGCGGGCAACGTCGGCGCTGTCTACCGCCAATGTACCCGTCCCACCGATAAGCGGCACCGCATCTACGTTCTGGGCAGCGTGATCGGGTAGAGCGGTCACGGCACCGTGTACACCGCGCCCCCATGCCACCCCAACCGACGCCCCAACCGGAAAGTCCTCCATCACGCGCTCAATGTAGTTGGCGGCGAGCTGCCCAATTGCCTCTAGTCGCGTCGTGGACGAGTCTCCGCCGGAGGTCTGCAAGACATAGGCATCCTTCAGGTTGAATTGATCGACAAGCTGTTGTTCCAGCCGGATGTCACGGGGGATGGGCATTCGGATGCGAATGTCAACAATTCCCTTTTCACGCGCCTCCCGTAATAGGCGTGATACCTTTGACGTTGAGATATCCAGGCGCTTGGCAATATCACTCTGGCTCTGGCTTAGCACATAGTATAGGCTGGCGACGGTTGCCAGCAGATCATCTCTTGAGGACATAACGTTGCTCTGTAATGATTAGAAACAAACTTCCCGCCACGGGTACCTGTGTCGCAGCCATTGATTGACTAATACTTGCAAGAAAATGTACCTAGTCGCAAATTTTTTCAAATTTAAGCACGCAACTCGGTGTTCGTCAAGCGATACGCGTGCAAAAAACACGTACCAACGTAACAAATTTGACGCAACTGCTTGACAAAACGCCAATCGCGGGCTAGTCTATGCAAAATTATTCAGTGCATGGGTGAAATTTCATCCGGCAAAAGGTTCTTTGCGAAAAAGTTATGACAACACCCCAACCTGACGTAAACGGCTTCATCTTCGACCTTGATGGCACAATCTACCTCGGCGAATCAACACTTCCTGGTGCTGTGGAAGCTGTAAAGCACCTGCGAGCGAACGGTAAGAAGGTTCTTTTCGTCAGCAACAAGCCGTTGGAACCCCGCACTGCCTACGCGAGCAAGCTCACACGTCTCGGCATTCCCACAGAGCCTGATGATGTCATCACCTCTGGTTATGTAATGGGCTACTATCTTGCGAACCACATGCCAGACCTCAATCTCTACGTGATTGGCGAAAAGCCGCTCGTTGACGAACTGCGGGGGCACGGGCTGAACATCGTGGGTGAATTGATGGATCAGGATGATAAAGAGGTTATCCAACCCCTGGGCATTGACGCTGTTGTCGTCGCTTTCGACCGCACACTGGACTACCGCAAGCTTAATACCGCTTACCAAGCACTGGTTAACGGTGCACACTTCTTCGCCACCAATGCAGACAAAGCGTGCCCCATGCCGGGCGGTGGCATCCCCGATGCGGGTGCAACCATCACCGCACTAGAGCACATCACAGGGCGCAAGCTGGAGCTGCTGGCGGGCAAACCGTCGCATCTCATCGTAGAGGTTGCTCTGTCCCGGTTGGGTTTGCCATCAGAACAGTGCATGATGGTCGGTGACCGTCTGGAGACAGACATCCACATGGGGCAGCAAGCAGGTATGCAGACTGCCGTTGTGCTAACTGGCGCTGCCACGCGTGAACAAGCTGAGAAAAACACCCCTCCCCCCACTTTTATCCTTAATAACGTCGGGGAGATACCCGGTATCATCGCGCAAACATCATCCGCGCAGTGATATACCCATTTGCTGTATGTAATACTGTGCTGAGGAGGCTTCAACGACCGATTGTATGAAGATGCACCCCAATCACATCTCGTTTTTGCAAAAATGCGTTTTGACTAAGGAGCACCAAGACTTATGCGCAAGCTAATGACAGTTATGCTGATGGCAGTACTGGTTATGTCCTTCGGGATGTCCGTAACCAGCGCCCAGGACTTTGACTGGCGTGCCCACGAAGGCACCACGCTTAACCTGCTACTGAACCAGCACCCCTACCAGCAGGCACTCGTTGCAGAAATTGACGAGTTCACCGAACTGACGGGCATCGAAGTTACCTTTGACGTATTCCCTGAGCAGAACTACTTCGACAAGGTCACCATCGACCTCTCCGCTGGACAGAACAGCACCTACGACGTCTTCATGACGGGCGCTTACCAGATCTGGCAGTACGCACCGGCAGGCTGGATGGAGCCGCTCGAGCCGTACATCGAGGACGCTACGAAGACCAACCCTGACTACGACTTCGAGGACATCTTCGAGGACCTGCGCCAGAGCGAGCGTTGGAACCTGGAGCCGGGTCGTGCAAACCTGGGGCAGGGCTCCCAGTACGCACTGCCGTGGGGCTTCGAGACCAACGCCTTCATGTACCGTCAGGACCTGTTTGAGAAGCACGGGCTGGAAGTACCGACCACACTGGAAGACCTGGTTGACGTTGCGATCGCCCTGGACGAAGCAGAGCCAGACATCGCTGGTATCGTGGTACGCGGTAGCCTGAACTGGGCAACCATTCACCCCGGCTTCATGACCATGTACGCGAGCTACGGCTGCGTTGACTACGATGAAAACATGGTTCCGCAGATGAACAGCGAGTGCGCTGTAACCGTAACCGAAGCATGGACAGAAATGATCCGTGAGGCAGGTCCGGAAGCATGGACGACCTACACCTGGTACCAGGCAGGTACAGACTTCGGTGCCGGGCAGGCAGGTATTCTGTTCGATGCTGACATCCTCGGCTACTTCCAGAACCAGCCAGACGCTGCTGCAGAAGACGTACTGGGCAACATCGCATGGGCACCGGGTCCGAAGGGTCCTGATGGTGAACTGCGCACCAACATCTGGATCTGGTCACTGGCAATGAACGCTGGTTCCCAGAACAAGGACGC
>CAYVGI010000165.1:0-10026 GCA_964451095.1 uncultured Anaerolineaceae bacterium | reverse complement strand
GCGTGTGCGAGCGCTAGCCCGCCGCCGCTAAGCCATGTGATGCGCCGTGTGCTGATTATGTGCCAGTATGCCCACACCGCCAGCGCAGCAAACAGGGTGTAAATTGAGTAGGTGCGCAGTTCGTGCAGGTAGCTGATGAAAAACGCCGAGGTGCCCATCACCAGTGCTGCCAGCAGCCCGCAACGCTCACCCAGCATATCTTTACCCAGGCGGTAGATGACCGCGACCACAGGCACCCCAGCCACCAGCGAAAACGCCCGCGCCGCAACATCAGTCCAGCCGACGAAGCGACCCCACACCGCCATCAGCACCGGGTAACCCAGGGATTGGTTGGGGTCTTCGTCCAGCATACGCTGCACCACCTGCGGCACGCTTAGCAAGTTGTCCTGGTCGCCGCCGGCACGGTAGATGGTACGCCACTCATCCCACCAGATGGCGTCCGCGCCGAGTCCGCGTGCACCCAGCCACCACGTGAGCAGCAGCAGCGGCAGAATCCAGTACCAGCTTGGAATTTGTTTTGGGGTCATGGGGATACGGGTTCAATCATTGCAGATGTGCAAAAAATGAACCCGTATTCTAGGGGTTATGTGGAGGTAATCAAGCGCGGGACTACGGCATTTCTTCCAGGCGTGCTTCCCACTTGGCGTACATGCGGGTGTAAATCGCCTCGGAGATCTCGCCGTCCATCAGCTTCATGTCCAGGTCGTCCAGGATCTTTTGCACATCAGATTTGGTTTGTGGCTCGTCTGTGGCGGCAGGCGCACCTACCCCTGCCTGCTGACCACCACCCTGCATGTTTTGCATTTGCTGCATCATCTGCATCATCATCATTTGCTGCTGCTGGAGCTGCTGCTGCAACATCTGAGAGTTTGGGTCTTGCCCGCCGCCCATTGCCGCGCCGATTTGCTGACCGACACCCATGCCGACGCCTGCGCCCGTTAGTCCGCCAGCAAGCCCCTCGTTGTTGGCAGCGTCACGCGCGATGTTCAGGCGCTCCATGCGCTCGATGCGGGCGAGTGCTTCGTCGCTGACGTAGTTTGCCAGCTCGTCCAGCGATGCGTTCTTCGCGGTAAAGGGCTTTGCCTCGAACGCTTTGATGCGCATACCCAGTGCCTCGAACTGGTCATTCAGCAGTGCCAGTGTTGCGCCTTCCAGGTCGCTGAGCAGCTTATTGGCGTCCATGATGCTCTGTGCGCCGCTGTTGGAAAGCAACTGCCCAATTTCGCTCAACAGCATCGCCTGAATGCGCTCTTTGATGTGGCTGAGGTAAACGGCAGGCTTGCCAATGGCGTACTGCTTGACGAACATCAGTGGGTCGCTCACGCCGATGTCAATCACACCATGCGTGATGAGCAGCGCGACACCGCGCCCGTAGCCGGGGGTTTCTAGCACGATGGGTGGGTTGGTTCCCCAGCCGACCTGTGGCATATCTTTGAGGTTGACGAAGTAAATATCTGCGGTGAAGGGGGTGCGCCCGCTGGTTGCCATGCCGATGACACTGGAAAGAATGGGCAGGTTCGCCGTAGAGAGCGTGTGCCGCCCCGGTCCGAGTACGTCGAGCGCTTGCCCGCCGCGCACGAACACCGCTGCCTGGCTTTCGCCGACGATCACCTGCGATCCAAAGCGCAGGTCGCCGCTGCCCTGCTGCGGCTCGCGCCATGCCAGTTCATGATCGCCTACATTTGTGTGGTCAACCACATCAATAATTCTCGCCACGGTTCTGTCTCCTTAGGTGTATGCTGTAGGTAGATATTGGGTGCGTGTTGTGAGTTATGAAGAATATTCTTTGTTCAGGTTGGTGAGCACGTCCTCGCGTAGCTCAAAGGCACGCATTGCCTCGTGCGAAAGGTCGTAGATGCCCTGGATGGCAGGTTCGACGCCTTCGCCGGACTGGACTGCGCTCTCTAGCGCGTCTAGCTTTTCGTCAAACTGTGCGACATAGCGGATTTGTGCCTCATCGAAGGCATACAGGCGCTCCATTGCCTGTTCATCGACCTTTATTGCCGCGAAGAAGCCGGAGTAGCCGGGTGCCGCAGCTTTCACCTTGCCGATGTAGGTTTGGAATTTGGTTTTAGCGTCTCGCGTTTTGCTCATCATGGCTAGCCCGCCTGCGTCCAGCACCTGCTTTTCGATGCCCACAAAGCGGTTAAGACGTTGCTCTAGCTGTGAGGCGAGGTAATCGCGCAGCATACGGTCTGCGGTGCGGCGGTCGCCCTTGTCCATGTAGCCGCGCAGCCCCGGGATTTTGTCCATCCAGTTGCGCAGCGTGCCACGCTCGCTAACGATCTGCTCGTACAGTTCAGACATGTGCATTTTCTCCGTTTTCCTGCAAAACCATTGGTTTAAATTTAGCTATGCTTGAGGGTTCTGTGTCCCCTAATGGTTGGGGTTGTCTGCGTCATCGCCACGGCGCAACATATACACACCAAAAGCAACTTGTAACCCCAACGGTACTGCCAAGCCCACCAGCAAACCGATTGCCTGTGGGCGCGATGTGGTATTACCCGCTAGCAGGATGTAACCACCCACCAAGAAAACAACTGCTGCTGCGCCAATTAACACCCAACCGATTGTCTGCCATGTGTTCATAATGTTGAGTATAGCACGGGGTTGTGGGGTGTGCCCACAGGTTCGTCAATCCTTTTTGTGGGGCAGAAGTTGGCGCATTAGCGGCTAACGATGTATAACCGGAAATAAGAGGGGAATTCATTGACCATATGGGGACGCGGAGAACGTACATTGCTTCTCCTTAGCGCCACCAACACCTAAGGAGAATAACATGACCTTCCAGCAGATGACCGCCGCGCTTTTCGGATTGATCCTCGTGGGCATCTTGTGTGTGCCGTTGCCCGCCGCTGCCCAGGACGACGCAGGTGATGCACCCGTCACCGAGGAAGCTGTCGCCGCTACGGAAGAAGCGACTGACGCTATGCCCGCAATGACTGAAGAGGTCGTAGAAGAGGCGACCGAAGCACCGACGCAGGTACCAACTACCACGCCCGTCCCAACCCAGGTGCCAACGATTTCGCCTGCCTCTACAGAACCGTGCCCCGCCGGGTTTAACGACTCCATTGAGTATCGCATCCAACCGCAAGATACGCTTTCCAGCATTGGGCGCACGTATAATGTGTCCGCCTTCTGCCTGGCGACGTTCAACAACATCGTGAACCCATCGCTCATCTTCTGGGGTTCCGTGATTGACGTCCCCGTTGCGGGCGATGCAAACGGCACGGGCGGTCCGGCAACGGCAACCCCCACGCCAGACCCAACCGCAAACCTGGGTAGCTACACCGTGCGCCAGGGGGACAACCTCTACCGTATTTCGCTGCGCTTCAACACGACCATCGCGCGGCTGCAAGCCCTCAACCCCAGCATCACAAACCCGAACGTGATTTTCATCGGGCAGCAAATTGTGGTGCCTGCAAGCAGCTAACCGCCGTACCTGCCGCCGCTGAGTGTGTGCCACAACCAATTCAGTGGCGGCAAATAACCTTTACACCCTCGCCATTGCTGCGCTATGATACGCAGTAATAAGCAAACAGGGGAGTCCGCGCAAAGTGGGCTGAGAGGGCGCGTAGTGCCGTGCCGACCCTTGAACCTGAACCGGGTCATGCCGGCGTAGGAAGTGGCGAAAAACCTCCATTTCGCAGGGCGTGTGTACTTATTATCCCTGCTTTCCCCACAGGCTCAAGGTGATCACCAACGGTATAACCGCGCTACCACGCAGTGCTCCCCACAAGCATGGGAGAAGCGTAAAACCATGTCATCCGAACGAACGGTGACGGTAAGCGTGCAGGTTGTGCCGCTAGTGGAAGACGGCTACCCAGTCGTTGACGCGGCAATTGCCGCCATCCAACAAACCGGAATTCACTACCAGGTCACACCGATGGAAACGGTGCTGCAAGGCACCTACGATGCGTGTATGGCAGCAGTCCGTGCGGCGCACGATGCGTGCTTTGCTGCTGGCGCACAGCGGGCAATCACCTATGTCAAAATCGCAGACGCGATAAACGGCTCCACCATCGACGACAAAATGCACAATTACCGCTAACATGCTGCGCCGTATCGTGTTGTGGGGGCTGGTGGTTGTGGTGTTTGCCCTGGCAATGAACGGGACACTGCAACTGCGCAGCGACGTTCGTGCCGTGGAGGGGGACAACCTGCAATCGCTCATTCCCACTCCGGCGCAGCTTGGCAGCGCCTGGCAAGCCCACCGCGCCGACATTTTCCAAATCTACCTGCCGAACACGCTGCGCGTGACGCTTATCGGTTTAGCAATGGCGATTGTGCTGGGGGTTCTGCTGGCAACAGCGATGGACTTTATCCCGCTGCTGCGCTGGACGCTGTACCCGCTGCTGATCTTTTCCCAAACAGTGCCAACGTTTGCCATTGCGGTCATGCTGATCTTGCTATTTGGCTTTGGTGATGGACCGAAAATTGTTGTTGTGGTGCTATTTTGCTTCTTTGCCGTGACGACGAACACATTTGACGGGTTGCGCGGCGTTGACGATGACTACATCGACCTTGTGCGAGCAATGGGGGCTTCTCCGCTGGCGGTTTGGTGGAAGGTGCGCTTGCCTGCGGCACTGCCGTCGTTCTTCAGCGGTGTGCGGCTTGCTACCACCTACAGTGTTGTTGGTGCCGTCATCGGGGAGTACGTCGGCAGCGGCGAGGGATTGGGGCGCTTTTTGCAGCGCTCCTACCGCTCGTTCAACAGCGATCAAGTGTTCCTCACCGTGTTTGTGATTGCTGCGCTCAGCATTTTGCTGGTGGCGCTGGTGGCGCTTATCGAGCGACTCACGCTGCGTTGGCGCTACGCAGACACCCCATTTCGTTTTCGTGAACTATTCATCCGAGGAGATTAACCTATGTTGACAAGGCGCATGATGGCATTTTGCGCACCGCTTTTGCTGTTGGTATTCGCGTTTGCGCCTGTGCAGGCACAAGATGATGCTGCCCTGCTAGAGCGTACATCCGTCACGTTTTTGCTAGACTTCGCCCCGAACACAAATCACACGGGCTTTTACATCGCGCAGGCACAGGGCTACTACGACGACGTCAACCTGGACGTGCAAATTTTGGAGCCAGCGGACGTCAGCGTGGAGCAGGCGGTGAGCACTGGCGCTGCCGAGTTTGGCATCGGCTTCCAGGAGTTCAGCACATTTGCCATCATTGATGGCGCAGATGTGGTGTCCATCGCTGCCATCATCCAGAGCAACACATCCGGTTTCGCTACGGTTGCCAACGATGACCCCATCCAGGCACCTGCGGACTTGGCATCGCTCACCTACGGTGGCTTTAGCCTACCCGCACTAGAAAACGCCATGCTCTCCACGCTGCTGGCATGTGATGGCGCGACCTGGGACGAGAGCAACTATCTGGACATTGGGTTTACCGACCCAATCGAGTTGATGACCCGTGACCGCATCGACAGCGCGTGGATTTTCTTCGCGTGGCAAGGCATCGGCGCGGAGGTGCGCGATATTGATTTAGACGTGCTGTTGTTCTCAGACTATACCGACTGCATCCCGGATTACTACACGCCCATCTTGCTCACATCCGGCGAGATGCTTGACCAAAACCCCGAAGTCGTGCGTGCCTTCACGCATGCGACGGCACGCGGCTTTGAGTTCGCCATCGATAACCCTGACGAAGCGGCGGATATTCTGCTGAGTGCGGTGCCTGAACTGGACGAAGACCTGGTGCGAGAGAGTGCCGCATGGCTGGCACCGCGCTACCAGGCAGATGCACCGCGTTGGGGGCAGCAAGAGCGTGAGGTTTGGCAGGGCTTCACAGACTTTATGGTAGATAACGACATCATCCCGGCGGGTTCTGTTGATGTGGATGCCGTGTTCACAAACGACTTTTTGCCGGGCGAGCCAGAAGCAACCGAGTAAATGGCGCAACTCGCATTCAACGATGTCACGCATCACTATGGGGCGGGGAACAACCGCCTCACCAGTGTGCGCGGCATCAACCTGACGGTTGCCCCCGGCGAGTTTGTGGCGCTCATCGGTCCCAGCGGCAGCGGCAAGAGCACACTGGTCAAGCTGGCAGCAGGGCTAGAACAACCCACCAAAGGCGCAGTCGCCATTGGCGGCACGGTAATGGAGCGCCGCCTGGGTCAAACCGCGTACATGCCGCAGACCGACGCCCTGTTGCCGTGGCGCACGGTGCTAGATAATGTGCTGTTGGGTGCAGAAGTACAGGGCAGGCGCAGCACACAGGCACGCGAACGTGCGCTGGACATGCTGGGGACGTTTGGGCTGGGCGGCTTTGAGCACGTCTACCCGGCGCAGCTTTCCGGCGGGATGCGCCAGCGGGCGGCGTTTTTGCGCACTGTGATGATGGAACGGCAACTGCTGCTGCTGGACGAACCGCTAAGTGCGTTGGACGCGTTCACGCGGGCAGAGGTGCAAGACTGGCTGCTAGACGTGTGGGCGCACTTTGATTACGCTATTGTGCTGGTCACGCACGATGTGCGCGAGGCGGTCTATCTGGCAGATCGGGTAGTTACGCTTTCGCCACGCCCGGGTGAGATTATCAACGACACAGCGATTGACCTGCCGCGCCCACGCGACCGCACGAGCTACGCATTTCATCAGCAGGCAGCGGCGCTAACCGCCATGATTACCGCGCACGCAAAGGAGCGCAAATGAACGTCAACGGCGTGAACTACCACGTTGAGGTGATGGGCACCGGGGCACCGCTTGTACTGTTGCATGGCTTCACCGGCTCGTCCGTGAACTGGCGTGAGCATGTGCCCGCACTGGCACAGCACTACCGCGTCATCATGCCAGACTTACTCGGTCACGGGCGGACAGATGCCCCCGCTGACCCAACCCGCTACGCGATGGCGCACGCCGCCGCTGACGTGGTGGCGCTGCTGGATGCACTCGTGGGCGACCCTGTGCACTTGCTTGGCTACTCTATGGGCGGGCGGCTGGCGCTTTACATCGCCGTGCACTACCCACAGAAAATCCGCACGCTGACGTTAGAGAGCAGTTCACCTGGGTTGCGCACCGAGGCGGAACGTGCCGCCCGCCGTGAGCGGGACAATGCCCTTGCTGCCCGAATCGAGCGGGAAGGGGTTGAGGCGTTCGTGGGCTTTTGGGAGCAGTTGCCACTATGGGATAGTCAGAAGCAGCTTGCGGATGAGAAGCGTGCGGCACTGCGTGCCCAACGTCTGACGAACAATCCACAGGGGTTGGCAAACAGCCTGCGCGGGATGGGAACCGGGGTTCAGCCGTCGTTGTGGGGAGATTTGGAAACAATCGAAGCCCCTGTATGGTTGATTAATGGGAATCTCGACGCGAAGTTTTTAGCCATCAGTGAGCAGATGACAGAGTTGCTTACACTTGCTACCCATATCCGCATTGGTGGGGCAGGGCACACGACACACCTCGAAAAGCCATACGAATTTCAGCAGACCGTACTTGAGTTTTTGCGCGGTGACCTGTGAGCAAGCAGTATTGTGTTTACTGTGGGCGGGTGGCGCATCGCTGTGGCTGTGCCAAACTGGATAGCCCGCTGCGGCGTTTCCTCGCCCGCGCGGAAGTCGCCTACATGCCGCGGTTGCGGGCAACGCCCTACAAGCGCGGTGTGCCGCCGCAGGTTAAGCGGCGGGAGCGCTACACGCTGCGCAAGCACTATGCGGCGTGGTTTACCACGCTGACCGAACGCGACGGCACATGCTGCCAGCACTGCGGTGCAGAGGACGCGCTCGTGCTGGATCATGTCGTGTCGATTGCGCGGGGCGGGCGCTCCGAACTGGATAACCTGCAAATTTTGTGTGCGGCGTGCAACACCGCCAAAGGCAAGCTCGTCTACGACTGCTGCTAGCGGATTCGCATCGCCGTGAACTTGGCGTGCCCGTTCAGGTAGTGCAGCCAGCCTTTGACGGTCAGGTCACCGAAGCTGTTGTGCTTGATTGTTGTGTCGGTGGCGTTTGTCAGTTGGTTCGCCAATGTGATCGTCTCGCTGCGGGTTTGCGCGAACTGCTCTGGCAACTCATTCCAGGGGATGTCTGCCGGGGGTTGGTAGTTGTCATATTCATCTTGGACGAATGGTTCGCCCAAAGCGACCTTCAGCCGCCGTTGACCCCAGCGCTCGATGCCGATGATATGCCGCGCCTGCGTGCGATTGCTGTCTGTTTCTGCTGCGTTGCGCATCCGCTTCACCACGTTGGCTTCCGTGTCCGCTAGTTGCGCAGTGAGCTGTTCCAGGCTGCGTTTGCGCCCTGGACGGTCAAAAAATAGGTTGCCCGCAAATGCCATAAGTCCCATGTATAGGTGCTCCCTTGTAATCTTGAGCCTTGCGCCCACATCCTAGCACGAGATAGCGGGCGATAGGCGCACCTTTCGCCCAAGTTTAATCTTCGCATCAGGTCATCACATGCAGCACGCGCCTGTCGGTCACTGCTAGTAACCCTTTCTCGTGTGGCAGCAAGCTATCCCCACGCTGAACCACAGGTTCGGTTTGCGAGAACGTTTTTTGCGCGTGTGTGTCTAGCCGCGTCTGCACGATGCCCGCGTCGGTTGCCTGCAACATCACCCCGCGCATATACGCATGTCCGTGCACGGTGCCAAAGTCGGTCGCGCCTGCGGATGTGCTGTGCAAGCGCCGCCCTTTGTGGTCGATTTCATCGACGTGCACGCGCTCTACGCCGTTGTGCTGGGTTTGCCGCAGCACCAGCACGCTATCCGCCGCAAACACCACGCTGATGCCGGTCAGGAACTCACCCTGCACCAGCGGGGTAATGTCCGCCTCTGTGTGGTTACCGTCCCGCAGCAGCCAGTACGTCTCGTCGTTGAAAACACGATAGTAGCCGAAAACTCGCTCGTCATCTGGCGCTACTGTGAACCACGTCTGCCCGGCACTGATTGCCAATACCGACTGCTCTACAAGCTGCCCATCTTGCAACCTACCGCGCATCAGGTAGCCGCCTGCAATGCGATACAGGTGCCGCCTGCTGGTGCCGAACACAGGTAGCACGCCGCCAAAGTGCGCAGTTGTGGTTTGCAGCGTGGGTGTGGGTACCTCTCCGCTGATGTCCACAACCATGAGGGCGTCGCTGTCCCGCGCGGGCGAAATGACGAGTGTGTGCTCCAGGAAGTCATAGGTTGCGTCCGGCAGGGCATTAAACAGTTCTGTGCGCTGCTGCGTACCAAAGGCATCCACGGTGTAGTGCACGGTTTTGCCGCCCTCGTGGGTGATTGCGTGGATTGCTTTGCCCATCACGCGCCACGTGATGATGTCTCCCCGCGTGTGCAACAGCGTTTCTACGCGGACGCCCGCCGCCGCGACAACGGATACAGGCACTGCGGCAGCGCACATCGGGCAGTGAGCACGGTTTTGCGGGTAGGCTGCGCCGCAGTGAGGGCAGTCCTTTAAGTCCGCGAGATACTGCTGCAACGCACCCTGCGGGAATACGCCGCGCTGCCCATTCGTGAACCAATCTGTGAACACCTTTGCGAGGTCGTCGGTCAGCAAATCTGGCGAGTAAGCGATGCGCGGGTAGGTCACTGCTGCGTCGAAGATGCTGATGCGCTGCTGGGCGCGTGCGGTAAGCTGCTTGACCGCTGGGTGGACGCCGCCGTAGGGGTGTGCCAGCAGCAGGGACTTAAACAGCAGCACCGCAAACGCATACCAGTCGTTCGCTGGCGTAAAGTATGGGCGCTGCGATAAGTCTTTGCCGTACAGTGCTGGGTCTAGGAACGCCTCCGTGCCGACCATGCATGGATAGTTGGCAAACTGAAAGCTATCCGCGTCAATGAAAACCATCTCGTCGCCGCGGAACTGCACATTCAGGTCGTTCAGGTCGCCCACCACCATCCCCGCCCGGTGGATGCAATCCAGGGTGTGCCACGCATTCAAGAACAGCCTCGCCACATCGCGTGCGGTTTGGCGTGCTTGTGCTCGGTATTTTTTGTTGGCAAGCTGGCGCACATCGGTGTAGGTGGCGTCTAGCAGGCGCATAGCAAAGCCCACGGCGCGTTTGCCCTTGCGATCTAACACCAGCGATTG
>CAYVGI010000164.1:2456-10143 GCA_964451095.1 uncultured Anaerolineaceae bacterium | reverse complement strand
AGAACTCCCCTTTGAAGTCGATGTGATCTTGCGTCCATGCTTGCTTGAGGATTTCGATTACCTCACGTGAGCGCTGGTAGCGGCCTGCGGACTCAAGTTCCTCGCCCGGCATGTTGGACGAGATGATGTTCACGGTCAGCCGCCCTTGCAGCATGTGGTCGAGCGTGGCAATGGTGCGTGCCAGCATAGGGGGCCACATTTCGCCGCAGCGCACAGCAGTCAGCAGGTTAATGTTCTGGGTTTGTGGGGCAATGCCCGCCGCGAACGTCAACGTGTCCTGCCCGACCTGATACGACGATGGGCACAGGATGTTGCGGTAGCCCAGGCGGTCAGCGGTCAGCAGGATGTCTGATGTGTGTTCAAAGGTACTTTTCAGTCGGTCGTCTGGCACGCCCAAAAACGCGTAGTCATCGCTGCAAAGCGGTGCGAACCAGGCAACCTCGGCACCCGTCAGGTGTGGGGAACGAATCTCAATCATAGCCTATTCACTCACCAGAACTTCTTTTTTTTCGGCAAGGTTGCGGTAGTCGCGGTTCCAGTACACCAGCGGGTGCTGTTCAGGTTCCAGTACGTGGGATGCCTGCACTTCCCCAATGTAGATAGTGTGCGTACCAGCGGTATGGCGGCTGTAGACGGTGCAGTCCAGCCATGCAAGTGCATCTTCTAACACAGGTGCCCCCGTCACGCCAACACCCCAGTTGCCAACTGCAAAACGGTCTTCTTTTGACCATGCAAAGCGGTTGGAAAGCTCCTGCTGGTCTTCTTTGAGGATGTTCACGGCGAAAACCGCGTTGCTGCGCTCAAATAGTTCGTGTGCACGCCCGCGATGGTCAATGATGACGGAAATAAGTGGCGGTGTTGGAGAAACAGAGACAAATGCAGAAACAGTTAGTCCATGCACATCTTCCCCTGCTTTGACCGTGACAATGGTCACGCCTGCCGGGAAGTGCCGCATGGTGTTGCGGAACGCATCTGGGTTGATAGGCATCAAGGCACCTCTAGTCTTTGGTGGTGTGGGCAACAGAATATCGAACAAACATCGAACGTTTTGTGTTCGTTCGTTCGATTCTTGAATATTTAACCGTAGGTCGCTATATTTGTCCAGTAGTGAACTGACTTAAAAGACAATGCCATGCCAACTGTTCGTGAAATTGCCGATCTTGCTGGGGTGTCAACGAGCACGGTTTCGCTTGTGCTCAACAACAAACCCGGCGTCTCTCCAGATATGCGCCGCGTTGTGCTGAAGGCACGCGACCAACTGCGCCATACGAAAAAATCGGTGACATCGCTTTCTGTCGCTCCCGCATCACCGAAACTGAGGCGGAACAATTTTCCATTGTCCATCGTGGTACTGCACCCGCCCGTGCTGCAATCGAGCTATGTGTTCAGCGAGGTCATGCGTGGTATCCAAAGTGCTGCACACACCTACAACCTACAACTCCGGCTCATCACCAATGACCCAAATGTTGTCGTCACGGAGCGGCATGTCTCTCACCTCTACTTCAACGACCCTAACCTACGTCCAGACGGCGTGATTGTGTTCGGCGCACAGCGCCACGAACCACTGCTTGACGCAGCGCACAGCTTAGACATCCCATGTGTGGTGCTGGGGCGGCAGGCAAGCAACTACGCTGTGTCCGGCATTGGGCGCGACGAACAACACTACGCCTACCAGCTAACGCATTACCTGACGGAACTGGGGCACCGTGCGATTGGCTTTTTGGGCGGGGAGCAGGTGTACGATTACTGGCACACGCGCTTGCTGGGTTACACGCGGGCCCTACAAGGTGCAGGTGTCGATTTGGAGGAGACGTGGGTGCGTCCGGGCGGGGGAGACAGCGCGACACATGCTATACTGCGCAACGCACCGGAAGTGACAGCGGTGATCTATGTGAACGATACGTGTGCCGCCGCCGGGCTGCCGCTGATTTCGCAGGCGGGGCTATCTATCCCACACGATTTATCAGTGGTGTCGTTTGACGATACGGAAATTGCCCGTGACTACGACCCCCCTATCACGTCGATTTCCTATCGACGCTACGAGGAAGGGCAGTGGGCCGTCAAAATACTGGTTGACCAGATTCAATCGCCTTACCTGAAGCGAGTGCAGGCGATCTTCACGGCGGAGTTGATTGTGCGCGAGTCTTGTGCGCCGCCAGCGACCCGTTAGCGCAGCGAAAACGGCGGGATACAGCAACTGCTGTACCCCTCCCGAATAGTGCAAGCTAGCTCACATCGCGCCCGAGCCACGGCTGCACGATGGTTGTTGCCTCCATACCGAAGTGATTGACAAACTCACGGTGGTACAGTAGCTCCTCTTTGCTGCGGATGGTGCGCCCGGTCTGCTGGTGCACAGATGCCACCTCACTTTGGAACTCCGCATCAGAGATTTGTTCATCCGCGATCTGTTCGATCATCGTGCTAGAGCCAGCGCCCTTAGAGAACTGCTCCTTCACACGCCATGCGACGTTCGGTGGCACAACATCCTCAAATGCCTTGCGCAGCGCCCATTTCTCAACACCGTCCGGGCTGATCTTGTGCTCGTGCGGCACGGCAAATGACATTTCGATGAACTCGGTATCCAGGAACGGCACGCGCCCCTCAATACTGTGCGCCATGGTCATACGGTCGCAGCGCTGTAAGTTGCAGTTGTACAGCGTCTTGGTCAGCGTAACCAATTCGTCGGTCAGCGCTTCCTCGCTGTCATGTTCTTTGAGGTAATGATAACCCGCATACAGTTCGTCGGCACCCTCGCCCGTCAGCACAACCGTAACGTGTTCCTTGGTCATGCGTGCCAGGAAGTAGTTCGGGATGGCGCTGCGCACCAGCGACGGATCATACGATTCCAGAAAGTAGATGATGTCTGAAAGCGATTCCATCATCTCATCACGTGTGTAAACGTATTCATGGTGGTTGGTGCCAATGTACTGCGCAGCAGCACGAGCGTGCTCCAAGTCTTTGCTGCCGTTTACCCCGACCGCAAACGTGTGCAGCTCTGGCATCTCCTGTGCGGCAAGTGCCGTCACGATGGTGCTGTCCAGCCCGCCACTCAGGTACGTTCCCAGCGGCACATCGGACATCATACGCTTTTTCACGGCACGGGTTAGCCCGGTGCGGATGTCATCAATCGTTGCCTCTCGCGCAAAGCGCTTTTTCGCCGCGTCCGCTACATCGTAATACTTCACCAGCCCATGCTTGCTGCTGAACCAGTGCCCCGGCGGGAAATCGAACACTTCATCAACGACCCCTTTGATCGTCTTGATCTCCGAGGAGAAGTGCAGTTCTTTTCCGTTCCAGCCGTAGTACAGCGGCTTAATGCCCAGCGGGTCACGAGCCATGTAAAAGTGATCGTCAGCATCGACCAATGCAAAGGCAAACATGCCATCCAGCATGGCAGCGGTTTGCACACCATACTTGCGCCACAGCGGTAGGATAACCTCGCTGTCGGAATCGGTTTTGAAGTCGTAGCTGATGAGTTGCTCTCGCAACAGGCGGTGATTGTAGATCTCACCGTTGACCACGAGCCATGCATCTCCGTTCGTGCTGCTAAGCGGCTGTTCGCCGCCGACAACGTCAATGATTGCGAGGCGGGTGTGACCAAGTATGCTGTTGTAGACGTTACGGAATCCGTTGCCATCTGGACCGCGGTGATGAAGCGTACTGAGGGTTGCCTCCAGTTGGGAGGTATTGGAGCCGAAAGCTCCGACAATGCCACACATGATTATTGTGGGTTATTCTCCAAAGCTTGCTTACACTAAAGCGCTTAACCAGCGTTAAGCTGGACATACCTTAGCCCCTTTTCATTTATTGTCCAGCTCAACGGAGCATTCTTATGTAATTCTAATAAAGATTGACCCGATTACCTATCTGCCAATCCCATTTGTGATTTTTTTCTCATACTCGTCCAACGATGCGCCTATAGCATAGGAATCGTTATGCAGCTTAACGGAAAGAAAAACGCAGAGATGATCACGTACGATGTAGTGGTGTTGGGCGGGGGTCCTGCAGGGGTCACTGCTGCCCTACGAGCGCGAGAGTTAGGCGCAACGGTTGCACTGGTGGAGAAGGGAGTGTTGGGCGGTACCTGCACCAACGATGGTTGTGTGCCTACCCGTGTGCTTGCCAAGGCAGCACGCTTAATGCGCGACAGTCACCAGTTTGAGCACTATGGTCTTGTCGGCGGCAGCAAACCTCAGGTGGATTTCGCCCGTCTCATCGCCCGCACCCGCCAGGTTGTGCAGGATGTGCACGGCAAGAAGGATCTGATTGCCCACCTGAACGATGTCGCTATCGAGGCGTTTGTTGATGTCGGTGACACATGGTTCGTAGACCCGCACACCGTTGAAACGGCGTCCGGGCAGCGCATTCAGGGGAAGCGGTTCGTGATTGCTGTGGGCGGGCACTCCCGCAAACTGCCATTCCCTGGTAGCGAACACACACTCTCCCACGGCGATGTATGGCAGATGGAGCAAATGCCGCGGTCAGTAGTGATTGTAGGTGGCGGTGCTACAGGTTGCCAGCTTGCGTCAGTTTTCCATACATTCGGCACACAAGTTTCACTGGTAGACCTCGCGCCACGCATTCTGCTTGGCGAGGATGTTGATATTTCGGAGAAGATCGCACGAGAGTTCACCAAGCAGGGCATTGATCTGCGCTTGGGCAACGATGGCGTCAAACGCGTGGAGCAGCACAGCGACCACTATGCCTTTATCTACAGCGAAAATGGTGAGAAACACGAAATCCTGACGGATGCCGTGCTGGTCGCTGTCGGCTGGCCCGGCAACACGGGCGGTTTAGCGCTTGAAGCAGCGGGCGTGGAGACCGAACGCAGCTACATCGTGACCGATGACACCCTGCGCACAACTGCGGCGCACATCTACGCGGCAGGCGACATCACCGGGCGCATGATGCTGGTGCAAAGTGCCAGCGAACAGGCACGCACGGCGGTTGAAAACGCGCTGTTGGGCAGGGACGAGGTAGCAACCCATCGGCTAGTGCCACACGGCGGCTTCACCGACCCTGAATATGGCGGCGTTGGACTAACCGAAGAACAGGCACTCGAACATTATGACATCGCTGTTGCCAAGGTCTCGTATAGCGCACTAGACCGCGCTGTGATCGACGACCGCCGGACAGGGTTTTGCAAGCTCATTGTGGATCGAGACACGCATCTCGTGTTGGGTGCACACGTCGTGGGTGAGCAAGCGGTGGAAATTGTATCCATGGTCTCTGCGGGCATGGCAGCGGATATGACCGTCGAGCAACTTGCCGACCTGCAACTCGCCTACCCCACCTTTGCCGCGATTGTGGGTCTAGCGGCGCGTGAAATCACCCGTGAGATTGGCTTTACGCCAGTGGCACCCGTGTGGCGAGCGCTGGCGGGTGCCCAAGCTGCGGAGTGGGAGCTAGCAAGCGGCGATTAGGCGCATCAAGCGGGGCAGCGGGTGATGACCTGCCGGGTATGCAAGTGATGACGCTGAATCGGCTCGACCGGGGCGCGCTGCAAGCGCTAGTGGGGGCGATGGTGGGAACCGAAAATGTCAGTGAGGAGCTGCTAGAAACACTTGAGGCTGAGACCGAGGGCAATGTGTACTTCCTGGTGGAAGTGGTGCATGGGTCGGCAGAATCCGCCGGACAGCTTGATCGCGTCAGCGGAGCCCGATTGCCTTAACGGATTATCGCGGGGGGCGTACTGGAGATATTGCAACGTCGTCTAAATTCGATGCCGGATGTGTACAGCAAGGCACTGCGGGTGGCAGCAGTGCGTGGAAGACTACCTGACCCCGCACTGATGCAAGCGGCTGAGCCGGACGTTGACTGGGATGATTTCATCACGGCGGGGGCGAACCGCGCCATCTTTGATTTTGTGGATGATAGCTGGCGCTTCGCACACGACAAACTGCGCGAAACGCTGCTTAATGATCTCGGTGCAGACGAGCAATTCAGGTTATAGCATAAAGCAGCGCAGGCAATTGAGGCGACGTACCCCGATGACATTGTCTATGCAGAGGCGCTGGTAAACCTGTGGCGCACTGCTGACAACGCAGCGAAAACCGTACACTACACGCCCATCGCTGTTTCACCTTGCTTGCTCGGCGCGGGTCTTCTGAGTCTGCGAACGGATGTTGATTTCACTCACATCGCAACACTACATCTCTCATATTTCGCCCTATTACGACCCCTGCTTTTTGTTTCATACGTTTGCCCCGAGGACGTGATGGCAAAATGCCCGCTCAGCAAAAGCAAATGCTTGCTAATTCCAAGCTAGCTGACTGCGCGTCTGCCAGTAATCCGCAGAGGACTCGCTAACCGCACGGAGCGCTGTCATCGCTTCGTCATCAAACGCGACGTTCATTGCCGCGATATTTGAAATAAGGTGCACACGGTTTGCCGCGCCACTAAGCACCACGCCCGCCCACGGCTGTGCCAGTGCCGCTGCGGTGCAAAGCGCATCGACTGATGTTGCCAACCGCCCCGCCTGACCCATGATGACACGATACTGTTCTGCGAAATCATCGTTGCCAGCATTGCGGATCGTCAGGCGACCGTTTGCCAGCACCTCCTTGACGATAATGCCCAGCCCGGCGCGATGTGCTTCTGCCAGCGCGTTTTCCGCGGAGGTTTCTAACACGTTCCATGTCGCTTGCACGCTGCCAAACAGTAGCTCACCGTTGTCTATGACTTGCAGCGCCTGCCGCAGTGTATCTGCCTGATCTGCACCACTCAGTGACAGCCCGATTACAGTTCCAGCGTGCTTTAGGCGAAATAATTCCTCTAGCACCGCATCGTTCTCCAGCACACCGGTCTTGGGGGTTGCAGAGTGAATTTGATACAGGCTAAGGTATTCCCCTAGATTTTCCTGGGTTTCTGTCCATTGTCGCTGCAACACATCCAGTGAGTGCTCTTTCACCTCGTGTACATCCGCGTCTACTTGCCAGTCTGCTGTGTAGGTGTACCCCCATTTCGAACCCACCGTAACGTCACTGGGGGCGATGTCCCGCGCCTTCAGCCAGGATCCCAAAAACTGTTCTGCCCGCCCATAGCTGCGTGCCGCGTCAAAGTAGCGGATGCCAAAGTGCCACGCCGTATCTAGCACGTAATGCGCATGACTTTCCATCAGGTCTACATCGGTGTGGGGAATATCCTGGTTGTGTCCCAGGTTGATATAACCCGGTCGTCCCAGGGCGGCTAGCCCTAAGCCCATCGGCGTCGTCTTGAGTGTGCTGTTTCCGAAGTTACGGGTTTGCATGGCAATATAGCTCTCTTCTGTTGGTCACAAGTTAAGGGTCGGAAGCCATTGTCAAGTCAGTGGATCAGCTAATCGACCGGATGATGGTTTCCAGTTGAAGATACCCAGGAGTTTGGTGTTGTCAGCCACATAGTAACAAGATCATCAGTTTCACCGCGCTGATGGGCTTGAGTGAAATAGTTTACACGGCGACAGACCATTTCCACCGAAATGGCGGCAAAGAGGTGATAGAGTGCTTCAGTCACATCATCCATGTCCCCATAGCCTAAATTCGCCCTGTCGTGCCTGTCTGGTGGCGATTTCCTGTAAAGGGAACTATCACCACGGCTTCTGGTGAGCGCCCCGCCCCACTTGCGGACGCTTCCGCGTAGGCGTCGGGGTCAAAATTGGGTCGGATTTCGACTTGTAGATTGGCAATGCCCTACGAATAGCGAACCC
>CAYVGI010000164.1:0-2356 GCA_964451095.1 uncultured Anaerolineaceae bacterium | reverse complement strand
CCCTTTTTGGGCGTTCGCAGGCCCTAGTATTTTGCGTTTCACACGCTACGATGTGCTGGACTGGTTTGTGCGGCGCATGGTTTTAATCCACCCCGTTAGCCAATACAGATAATCAGCCCGTTTTGCCCTGGGGTCTCGTGTGTTGCGCCCGTGGAACGCCGTGCGGTTGGTCAACCGTCCGTAGATGTAGTGCAGCACAATCCGGATGCTAGCCACTAGCGGCGGGGCGATCACTACACCGATGATGCCGCCCACTGCCGCACCCCACAGCACTGCCAAAATCACGAGGACTGGGTGTAAGCTGAGGCTATTGCCCAAGATGCGCGGCACCAGGAACAGGCCCTCCAGTTGCAGCACTAACAACCCGTACCCCGCAGCGATGATGCCCACCCAAAGGCGACTCAGTTCGGGGAAAGTGGACGACCCACCCCCCACTGCCAGAGACACCAACACCGTCCAACTCATCACCGGGCCAACGTTCGGCACAAACTCCATTAGTCCAGCAAACACAGCCAAAAACAGCGCGTTCGGCAACCCCAAGATGCTAGCAAATACATACATCGCGCTGCCCACAATGGTGCCTAATATCAGGTTGCCGCGCACGTAGTCTCTCCACACCGCGCCCAGGTCTTCCAGCAAGCGCCCCATATCAGATTGGTAGTCGTCTGGGGCAGCGCGAACCACACTGGTGACCATGTTTGGTCCTCCCGTCAGCAGCATGCTCAAGATGACGAGCGACAACAAACTGCTCAAAGCCAAATTGATGGTAGACCCCACAAAGCCCACTGCCGACCCAAAGACGGTGGCAGTGATGCCCCCCGCACTGCGCAGTGCCTGCTGGGCGCTGTCTGTATTCACCCAATCGCCAAGCTGCTGCTCAATGAGCGTGCCTATATTTTCGACATTTTGCTCTTCCAGCATGGCATCCACCGCATCCAGGATGGACAGCGCCTCGTCCGTTTCTTCATCTACAATAAGCGGCGTATTGTTAAATGGGTTGGTTTGCGGCTCGGTGAGAATTTGCGTGATGAAATTGAGCCCAGCCTGTACAACGTTCGCCGTCTGATTAATGAGGACGGGCAGCGGCGTTGCCAATACGCTGAACACAATCGACAATGCTAACAAAAGCGTTAGGGCAGTGGCGAGCCCGCGCCGATTCCGCGTTACGCGCTTCTCGAACCAGGTCGTGATGGGATTGAGCAGGTAAGCAATTACGATCGTCCCGAACAGCAGCGGCAGCACAGAGCGAAAGATCACCAGCAAAGCCAGCAGCAACGCCCCGAACGCAATCCACACGACGAGTGTTGCGGACGGGTTCCAGGGTGGTGCCGAGGAGTGGTTGGTTTCGTATTGGGTCATAGGTCGTTTGTCCCTTTGGGTTGCATCACGTCAAAGTCGCCAGGTCCGGCGTTTGTGCCTGTAGTATACCCATTATTGTTTGCAGTGTGTGTCCCAAAGAGTTGGTTCTATCGTCAAGGTAAGAGTCTGGTCAAAGTACTCTCAAGTACCTGTATGAATAAGCGTCCCCATTGCAACGGACTTCATCTTACCTGTGCGTCGACCCCGGTTTCAGAACGAGTCCGCACAAATGCGCCAGCTCGCGCCGGAGGATATTATCGGTGTGCCACAGATCGTGGACGGGCGCAGCATCGCCCGCGAGGAACCGTATTGCCTGTTTCTGGATGAGCTGAATGCCTGCTCGCATGAGGTGCAGAAGGCGTTTTGCAGTCTAATTGAGGGGTGCCACCGGAGAATGACCTCCGATGGCAGTGTGTGTCAGGGGCTAGCTGCTCGCTTCGATGAAGGCGCGGATGGTGTCGCTAACGTGATCGGGAACTTTTGACTGCGCGAAGTGGGCGGCATCTTCGAGGATCAACACTTCACTGTTTGGATTTGCCAGGAAGTCCAGCGAGCCTGTTCTTCGATATCGAGGTTGGTGGTGGCGAAGTACTGGCTAGCCGCCTCGGCAGTGCCTTCAATGGCAAACTCATACTCTAGGTGGTCGTACTCCTCCTGTGGGATTTCTACGGTCACATGGCCGCCTTCCAGTCGGTAGGAGCCAGCAATGGTGGCAGAACTACGGAACAGAACAACTGCTGAATGCATGGGGGTTTTTCGCAGCGCTGTCATGACCGACACTCGGGATGACTTGTGGTGTCCGCTGACTAACTTGCCCCAACATTCGAATGCCCCCCCCGCCCATCATGATTAGCCGTGATGGGATTGCCTTTGCTGCTAAACAGAGTCGGAAAATTCCAATTTGAAGTGGTTCATAGTCTTGGCTCTGGGTCGATTTTGGTGGTCTTTCGATATTTCGTCTCCAGATCGTAGTTATCTGCGATCTGGGAGGGTTCAC
>CAYVGI010000163.1:0-10191 GCA_964451095.1 uncultured Anaerolineaceae bacterium | reverse complement strand
AGCCCAGCGACGAACAACAGCACCTCGTTTGCGTGTGTGGCAAGCACCTGGTTTGCCCGCCCCAACGCATCGCGGTAGGTGCGCCCCAGCCTGGTTGGTGGAACCACCCCCATGCCCACCTCATTGCTCACCACCAGCCAGCGCCCACCGATAGCGGTGTGGGCGTGCAGCAGCGCGTCTGCCTGGGTGACGACCGCTGCCGTTGCTGCCGTTTGTGGCGCGTTTTCGGGGTCGGGTAGGCTCAGCAGGGCATTGGATGCCAGCAGCGTCATGCAGTCTACAACGATGGTGTCGTAGGTGGTGCCCTGGCACGCCTGGGTGATTGCCGCGCCCGTGTTGAGCGGTGCCTCTAGCGTGTGCCAATGGTCGGGGCGGGCGGCGCGGTGGGCGGCAATGCGCTCGTGCATCTCATCGTCAAATGCCTGCGCTGTGGCGACGAACAACACCCGCTCGCCCTGCTGCTGAGCCCAGTTTTCTGCGTAGGTGCTTTTGCCGCTGCGGGCACCGCCCAGCAGTAGTGTGAAAGACGGTGATGTGCTGCTCATGGTGGTTAGTTTGTCTGCGGGGTCACATCATCCCCGGCTTGGAATGGACGCCCGACTGCCAGGGCATCTCGCAGCGCGGGTTCTAAGTCCATGTACTTCGCGTCGGGTGCCGCGCCCAGTGCATCTAGCGTTTTGCTGAAGAAGCTGCGAGCCGCCGCCGTCAACGTAATGTCGAGGATGTCCTCGTCGCTGAGACCAAAGCTTTTCAGGTGGTCAACGTCCGCCTGGGTTACACTGCTTGCCCGCTGGATGACCTTGTGCGCGAACGCCATCACCGCGACTTCGTCGAGTGGCAACTGCGCGTTACGGTAGTCCTGTGCAATTGCCGTCAGTTGCGCCACATCGACTTCACCACTGTTTAGCAGAACCTCCCCGTGTGCCAACATGCAGTAGGTGCACCCAAGTTCGTGGGCGGCGGCGAGGGTCACCAACTCGTAGCGGCGCAGGCGCAGGTTCTTGCGGATGGACAGCAGCAGACCCTGCCACGCCTTGTATACCTCTGGGCGCTGCCCAAATAGCTGCGTGTAGTTGGGAATGGTGCCTGCCTTTTTCTCCGCTGCGTCGTAGAGTTCCTTTGTGGTGCCAGTCGCCTCGTCTTTGGTTACCGTGTTGATGAATGCCATGTCTCGCTCTCTGCAATCTTTTGTGCGGTTGTGGGATGCCCTGATGACTATACTACAACCGCACACGGTTGCACTCGGTTTTTGGGGCGGATTGGCACCCCACCGCCCAGAAGCAGTTCAAGCAGCTTGAGCCGGGCGGGGTTGAGCATCTCTGTGTTTACGAGACGGCTAAGAAACCGTGGTCAGTTCAGGGTAGGTTATGAAAGGTGGTGACGGTGTGAGGGCGTGGCATGTAACGTCCCCACTGACGCCAATTGACTTGTTGCGATGCTAAAAAGTAGTTGCGTGTGTTTGCCTTGCAGGTTCCGAATGCGCCCGTTCAGACCAGTGATTTTGTGGGAAATCGAGATACCCGTCCTACTCTCGCTACTGCCTGTGTACTACTATCTATACTGGTGCACGAGTCAGGTTGAGTGAGATTTCATGAGAGCAAAGCAACCTCCGGCAACGCTGGGTGCCATTTTTCGGGCGCATTACGTGTCGATTTTGTTCACGCTGGCGTATGCCCTTGGCAGCCTGGCGTATCTCTTCCCGGACAATTATCGCTACTATGAGTCTGTGACCATGTGGCGTTCGCTTGCTTCTTTTACGTTGGGATATGCATTTAGCACCGTTGCTGCTGTCGGTATGGCAATAGACTCAATCTTGCTAGCTGCCCTCGCTATCTTCGGCACTGCTTTCACAATCGGTTTATTTGTTGAATTCCTGTGGAAGACCCATACTGTTAGCAAGATTCTGCTTTTTCTACTCGTCATTCCCAACTGGTTTTTGGGCATATTCGCGATCCTAGGCAATGCTCGTCTTGTGCCCTGTGAAAAGCAATTTCATCTCGGAAATGACATTGTTACAGTGCGGTTGTTTAACGAGTCAGGTTTCGGTCCGTATTTCACCACGTTTCTGCTCTCATCTAGCGAAGGGGAACGCTGGCAGCAGGATCAGAGACTTTCATCACCCTTCCAGAACAGTGATACGACCTGTGCAAACTTTCAGGGAGATGAGCACGCCGTCGTTTTGGTAAATGAGGACGAAATCTATACACAGACAACCGCTCGCGATGAATGGAGGCGCTACATGGAATGGAGGGGGGGCTGGGCTGCACGCTCGATAACGTGCACTTCGACGATCCCACGCACGGTGCTATCGAATTAACGTGCACAGAGTGGATTTGGGTACAGGAAACGGGAAGAAGCCAACGTCAATTAACAGCATGGGTGCTGAACACGACCGACGGCGGCGCTAATTGGAGCATTACCGACGAAGCGATTATAACAGAAGGTGACTAAGGTGGCTCATGAAGACAATACGTAAAATCGGCGTTGTGGTAGTGCTCCTGACGGTGCTCATCGCGCCGGTGCACGCCCGCAGCACTGCGGATGTGGAAGCGATCATCGGGGGCATGACGCTGGAGCAAAAGGTCGGGCAGATGTTCTTCGTTGGGCTGTATGGACCGGTGATGACCGAAGACGGACGCCGCTTTTTAGAAACGTACCAACCCGGCGGTGTGGTTGTGTTTGCCTACAACATGGGCGATGCCCGGTCGCTTAACGCGCTGATTAACGACTGGCAGGCGACCATCACTGCTGCGGGGGCACCAGCGCTGCTCGTTGCCGTAGACCAGGAAGGCGGGCGCATCAATACACTGGAAGAACCGCCGTTCACGCAGTTCCCTGTGCCCGCGCTGGTGACGGCGACGGGCAATCACAACCTTGCCTACCAAGCAGGCGCGGCGCAGTCCGAGGAGCTAAAGGCGGTGGGCATTAACATGAACCTCGCCCCGGTCAGTGACCTGGAAACCAACCCGGAAAACCCGGTGATTTTCCGGCGTGCTTACGGCAGTGACCCGCTTGTGGTCGCGCCGACGATCTCCGCTGTGGTGCAGGGGATGCAGGACACGGGCGTGTTGGCGACGCTCAAGCACTTCCCCGGTCATGGGGACACCAGCGAGGACAGCCACATTACGCTGCCTGTGCTGCCGTATGATGTCGCTGCTATCTCCCAATTAGAACTGGTGCCGTTCCAGGCGGGGGTGAACGCGGGCGTAGAGGCAATTATGGTCGGGCACTTGTCTTTGCCTGCGATTGACCCGGTGCCAGAGCGCCCGGCGTCGCTGTCACCTGTGATTGTGACTGATATTCTGCGCGGGCAAATGGGCTTCGACGGTATCGTCATGACGGATGCGCTGGACATGGACGCGATTGACACCAACTACGGTGTGCCGCGTGCGAGCGTGCTGGCGGTATCTGCTGGGGTGGATGTGCTGGCGACCGGACCGCACCTGGGAATGCGTACCACTGAGGCGTCTATGGCGGCGATTGTGGCGGCGGTGGAGAGCGGCAACATCCCGGAGGCGCAGATTGATGCGTCAGTAGCGCGGATACTGAGCGCGAAGCAGCGCTACGGTGTGCTGGCGTGGACGCCGCTTGACCCGGAGACAACAGAACAGCGTGTGCGCCGGGCGGGGGGCAACGCGCTTGTCGGGTCTTTGTTTGAGGCGGGCGTCACGCTGGTGTACGACACCTACGCGCAGTTGCCGTTCCGTGCGGGGGACGATGTGCTGTTGGTGTACCCGAACCATCGGCTGGAGGTGCTGCGTGCGTGCACGGCGGCGTACCCGGCACTGCGCGGGGTGGGCTTTAACAACTTCCCTGGTGCAGAGCAGGTCGCTATGGCGGCGCGTGCCGCTGAAAGCGCTGACGCCGTGGTGGTGTTCACGCAGAATGCAGTGGACAAGCCAGAACAGGCAGCACTGGTCAACGCGCTGCCCGCCGATAAAACGGTTGTGGTGGCGTACTGGTCACCCTACGACCTGACGGCTTTCCACCGTCGCCCGGCGGCATACCTGGCAACATACAGCCCGCACGAAGCGGGCATTGCTGTGGCGTGCGAGGTGCTGTTCGGGCAGGTACCCGCCCGTGGCAGGCTGCCCATTAACTTAGCGGATGACCTGCTGGCAGCATCTGGCGCGAGCTTGCCCATTCGTTAATGTTGTATTGCTTGTTGCCGGGCGCATTTCGCGTTACCTTATAATGTGCGTTGACGTACAGGAAAAACGAAATCCATGGGCACGTTAAACCCCGATCTGCTGTCGAAAGACCTCGACGCAGTGATGAACGACGCAGTTGAACTGAAAGACCAATACAAGAAAAACCTGATTATCCCGGAGTTGGTGCTGCTGGCAATGCTGCGGCGTAAGGGCACTGCCGCCGACCGTGTGCTGAGCAAGTTTGCATCGGAGCGGGGCGCCGAGCTAGAACGGCTGGAGCGCCAGGCACACCTCGCCGTGGAAAGCCGCCGCGACCAGAGCGGTAACCTGGACTTTGTGGCGCGGGGCAATCGGCTGGTGCCGCTCTCCCGGCAGACCATTATCATGCTGGACGACGGGCTGAGCGTGGCGAACAGCCATGATGAAGTGCGCGTGGACACCGACCACGTCCTGAAAGTGATGGCAGAAAGCAGCGTGAGCACAAGCGGTTTGCTGCGCGGGCACGGCATCACGCCCAAGTCCATTGACGATATGCTGAACGATAGCAGCCAGATTATGCGGCGCAGCGGCACCACCCAGGATTTTGTGGCGGGGGCACGCTCCGGGCAGCTTAAGGCGGTTTACTTCCGCGAAGAACTGCTGCGCGACCTGATTAACATCCTCTCTCAAGCGCAAAATCGCCACGTGATCCTGATCGGTCCCGATGGTGTGGGCAAACGCACGCTCGCGTACAGCCTCGCGCTGCTGATGAGCGAAGGGCAGGGACCTGCCGGGCTGGAAAGCCTGGTTCAGGTGGATGAATCGGCGCTGCTGGACAGCGACCACAAAGCAGTCCGTGCCGGGCTGAACCAGGCACGCGGCGGCATCTTCTTTGTGCCGCACCTGCATCGCTTCTTCGGCGGGCAAACCCGCGCAGAGTTTTCCAAGGCGACGCCGCAAATCCAGAAGGCATTCCTGGACGATGACCCGGTGGTGATCGGCACGACGACCGAGGTAGAGTACAATGAGCGGCTTTCCAGTGTGAGTGCGATTGCGGAGAACGCGCAAATCCTGCGGGTGCCGGAGCCGAGCGTGGAAGAAACCGTGGAGATGCTGAAGGTCACGAAACCCCACCTTGAGGCAGATTACAACTTAGAGGTGAAAGAAGTGGCGATTGTGCTGGCGGCACGGCTGGCAAAGCGCTACCTGACGACCATGCCCCTGCCCCGCAGCGCAGAGCACCTGCTGCACCGCACGGCGGCGATGATTAGCATGAGCCAGCAGTCTCACTTGGCATTTAAGCCCGAACTGAACGACACAACCACGCTGGACGCGGAAGACATCACGCTCACGCTGAGCCAGATGACGGGCATCCCGGTGAGCAAGCTGGGGCAGGACGAGCGCCTGCGCTACGCGAGCATGGTAGAGCACCTGCAAGAGCGGCTCATTGGGCAGGAGGAGGCAGTGCTAGCGGTGAGCCGGGCAATTAAGACCGCCCGTGTGGGACTGAAAGACCCCAAGCGCCCCATCGGTGCGTTCTTGTTCCTGGGACCCACGGGCGTGGGTAAGTCCGAGTTGGCAAAGCAATTGGCGGACTTCATGTTCGGCAACGAGGACGCTATGCTGCCGCTGGATATGTCGGAGTTCCAGGACGAGAGCAGCCTCAACCGCCTGATTGGTTCCCCTAGCGGCTATGTGGACAGCGAAGCGGGCGGGCAGCTTACCGAGCGGGTGCGCCAGCAGCCGTACACGATTGTGCTGTTCGACGAGGTGGAGAAAGCACACCCGCGCGTGCTGGATATTCTGCTGCAAGTCATTGAGGAGGGGCGACTGACGGACGGGCGTGGCAACATGACGCGCTTTGGCGAAACGGTGATTATCCTCACGAGTAACCTGGGGGCGCGGCACCTGGCGGTGCCTGTGATTACCGAGGATGTGCGCGAGGAGGCAATGGACGAAGTGCAAAAGTTCTTCCGCCCAGAGTTCCTCAACCGCCTGGACGAAGTGATTATGTTCAATGCGCTGAGCAACGAAGATCTGTACAAGATCTTGAAGCTGATGCTGCGCGGTGAACAAAAACTAGCCGGGGATCGTGGGCTGACGTTGGAGTTCAGTGAGGGGGCGATGCGCTGGATGCTGGCACAGAATGACGAACCGGAGTACGGTGCCCGCCCGCTGCGGCGCATCATCCGGCGCAGTGTGCGCGAACCGCTGGCAGACTTTTTGCTGCGCGCCAACCCGCAAACAGGCACGATTATTCAGATTGATGCGGAACCCGACGCGCCCGACCTGACGTTTACTGCCCTTGTTGACGGTCAAGAAATCCCAGTGGAGTAGCCATGCCCTCCGATACATTACCGAACCGCCCTGGTAGTATGCCCAACCGCCCCAAAACCGGGCTTGCCGCCTGGGAAGCGACCGTGGGTTACATCGCCGCAGAGTACAGCCCAGATGCCCTACTGACCATGCGGGCGTATCCTGACGATGAGGAGAACAAGTGGGCGGCACTGCTGGAGTGGGGCGTTAACCGCGAAGGTGTAGACGATATGGATACGCTGCCCGCCGCCCTACGTGACCTGTGGCGTGTGGTGAACGAAGGACATGTCATCTTCAAAACGTCCGCAGACGCCATCCGCAAACCTGCGGGCTATGGTGAGTTCGACTGGGTGGACGCGGACACGCAAGATGCGCTGGATCGTTTGCTGTGGGTGGTGCGGGTTGTGTTCAAGGCGGACTGGTCGATCATTATCCTGTACCAGCCGACGGACAACCCCAGTGTGCGCGTGCAAATCCGCATGATTGCCCGCGACGACAGCGTGCACATCAGTGGGCGCGGCGCAACGGTGAAGGATGCCGCCACCCAGCTTTATCGCAACGCGACGCCGTATTTTTCTGGCACGAAGGACTAAGCGCCCCAGCAGGTGCTTTCTGTTTTTAAGCATACTCTGATTGCTGGTTGTCTAAGGCAACACAAGAACACAAGATGGAAGCGTTTTCGCGCCTTACCCCTCCCCTCATCCGTTTACGGAGAGAGGGATAGAAGGGGTGAGGTCAAGCAGAAAAGCAAGACTAGCAATCACGGTAAGCATTTATTTTATCTTGAACAAGGAGAGCGTATCAGATGGCACAGGTACCAACCAATATCTTCCGCAAGTACGACATTCGCGGTGTGGCAACAGGAGATAGCCCGCAGATTACCCCAGAACTGGCAACACTCGTCGGCAAGGCACTGGGCACCTACCTGCCGAAGCATTTCGGCACAGAGCGTGTTTTCGTGGGCAGCGACAACCGCCTGACCTCCCCGGCGCTGAAGGAAGCGATGATCAACGGGTTGACTGCCACAGGCATGGACGTGACCGACATCGGTGAGGTGCTCACGCCAACGTTGTACTTTGCATCCGCCAGCTACAGCGACGAAAACAAGGGCGCTGGCGTGATGATTACGGGGAGCCACCTGACGACCGAGTACAACGGCATCAAGATGGCATATGGGGCGCTGGCACTCGCCGGGCAGCAAATCCAGGACTTGCTGGAAATCATCCAGGAAGACGGCTTCGCACAGGGTGAGGGCACGGCGGAAAAAGACCTGGATATGATTCACAAGCACATGAGCGCCATCGGGGATAAGGTCGGCAAGTTCGAGAAACCGATCAAGGTGGTGCTGGACGCGGGCAACGGACTGAGCGGCACCTATGTGCCCCCAGTGCTGGAAAAGCTGGGCGCGGAAGTGATTTGCCTGTACTGCGAGCCGGACGGTACCTTCCCGAACCACCTGCCGAACCCGGAAGACCCGGAGATGACAAAGGACCTGGAAGCAAAGGTGGTGGAAGTGGGGGCAGACATCGGCTTGGGCTTTGACGGCGACAGCGACCGCTGCGGCTTCATTGACGAGCACGGGCACCACATCGCGGCAGACCGTTTGCTAGCGGTGCTTGCCGCCGATTTGCTCACCCGGCAGCCCGGCGCAACCATCGTCTACGATGTGAAGACCTCACAGGCGGTGATTGACGAGATCAAGAAGCACGGCGGCAACCCACTGATGTGGAAGACCGGGCACAGCCTGATGAAACAGAAAATGCACGAGGTGGGGTCGCCGCTGGGCGGTGAGGTGAGCGGGCACCTGTTCACGGGTGAGGGCTACTACGGCTTCGACGACGCGCCGCTGATCGCGCTGAAGGCGCTGGCAATCTTCGCCAGCAGCGACCAGACGGTTTCCGAAATTTTTGCCAGCTTCCCCAGTTTTGTTGCCACACCGGAGATTATCCTCTCCACGCCAGATGACCTGAAGTTCAAGATCATTGATGAAATCATTGAGGAACTGTCGAAAGACTACGAAATCGGCGCTATCGACGGGGCGCGTGTGAACTTCGGCAAGGGGTGGGGGCTGGTGCGCGCTAGCAACACCCAGCCTGCAATTACACTGCGCTTTGAGGGCGCATCGAAGAGCGATGTCGCGGAGTACATGGGCAAGTTCAAGCCGTTCTTGGATGCTCACGACGAGATCGACCAGACCAAGTTTGACCAGATTTACGCGAACTATAATTAACTAGCTCAAAATTGATGGGCAGCCATAGCCATGTGCTGCCCGTTCTGCCTCATCCAACAGGATAGCCATGATATCGAACAGTCCACTATTCCCCGAACAACTCCCGGAAACCTATCCGCCTGAGCTAGAACAGCTTGGCAAGCCGACTGTTGTCTTGGGTACCGCGCCCTCGATACGGATTATGGCGGTGATATGGGCGGTCGTCATGGTGGGTTTTGCGGTGCTGATGTTCAGCCAGGCAGACCCCAACCGTGCAGACCGCAACCCAACGGCACTTATCATCTTCGGTATTATGCTGATTCTTGGTGCGGCAGCCGTCCTCTTTGTGCAGTTGCGTAAGTGGGGTTGGCTTGCCTTCTCCTATGAGGGGCTGGTGTACATGGCACACAATGAACCCCTGTTTTCCATCCGCTGGGAAGACATCAAGGATATCTACCAGGATGTGCAGGTTACCCGCTACGTTGGCATACCCATTCGCACATATCGGGACTACAGCATCTACGCCAACAGGCGGACGCACAAGATGGGCGGTATCATCGCCAAACCAGACCAAGCATGGCATTTCATCCAGATGGAAGTGATGAAGCGCCAGTTGCCCCCGATGCTGAAGAAAATAGACAATGGCGAAACCATTTCGTTTGCAAAGTTCCGGCTCGATAGAGCAGGAATAAGCAGCAGTGGTGGCAAGCAAATCGGATGGAATAACATCCGGGATGTTACTGCCTTTAACGGCGTCATCTACATCTACCCGAAGGATCAGAAATGGGGGAACTGGGATTTTGTCCTGGTGAAAGAGATGCCCAACACACTTACATTTTTGGAGCTAACCCGGCGCATGAGGCGATAAAGCTTGTGTCGTGGTGGGCGTGCTTCTGCACGCACAGCGGATGAGAGGGTCAGTCGTTGTTGTAGAGGTGCGGCGCGTTCTTCTTCACCATGTCTTTGCCCAGCTTGCGCTCTAGCTGTTTGCGGAGCTTGGGCGTTTCTTCCTGCCACTTGTCCTTAAGCTGTTCTTTGCTTTGGCGGCGGGATGTGCCCGCTGGTGTGAGCGCCCCCCGCGCAACGGTTGGTGCCTGGGTAATTACGCGGTGGGTGTGCTCACTGGCGCACGCCGGGCACGCGGGGGCATCGGCATCAAAGCCGTGACGCGCTTCCCAGGTGTTGTCACAGGCGTCGCATTGATAATCGTACAGGGGCATGGGCGTCTCCTCTCTTGTTTGCAGTGTTCTACGTAGTATACCCCCAAACCCTTGCTACAAACGTAAGACCTGTCATAGTATCTGCCAAGAAAACAGAATTCGTTAACTTTTGTGTGTTGCCTGCTCCCTGCTCCGCTCTTATAATCTGCGTATATTATTCTACTGCTGGAGAGAACAACATGGGTCTATTGGACGACAGCATGAAGGCACGCTTCCGCAAAGCGCAGGGGAAGCAAAACGCGCCGGAGGAAAAAGAACTAAATGTTGAGGAGTTCTACCGCCTGCGTGCCAAGATGCTTGGTGTTCTCATCCGCGA
>CAYVGI010000162.1:0-10234 GCA_964451095.1 uncultured Anaerolineaceae bacterium | reverse complement strand
CATGCCTCTATCATAACAAACCGCCTATTTCACGCTCTCAAGCGAAAGTCCTAATGTTAAGAATTTGGTGGTTAGTATAACGTGGTTTAACGAGAAGAAAAGCCGAGGTGCAAGACACACCTCGGTTTGCTGCCGCTAGCGGTAGTTCGGGCAGTCGTCGCGGGTCTCTTCACCACGAACAACTGCTGCCATCCAGCTTAGCGTATCCAGATAGCTTTTCTCACGTGTATCGAAGTGTGTGGTGCTGATGTATTCATTGTACGTGACCGTGTTGCCCTCTAGCCCACAATAACGCTCCAGGAACTCTGCCATTTTCGCTGGCGGGATGGTTTCGTCGCCCTCACCCTGCAAGATGATGACTTCAACATCACTGACCGTGAAACCAGGGCTGTTGAGTTCCAACAATTCATTGTGCTGCGGGAAGTCTTGTGCCATCGTGTCGTTGACTAGCGCATTGTAGAACGGTTCACGATACACCAGCGTTGGGTCTGCCGGGTAGAACTCAAATGCCTGGCGCAAACACAGGGTCGTTGCCTCGTTACGGACGGTGGGCAGGAACAAGTCGTTGAAGATAACATCCAAATCGACCGTGTCTGCGCCGTAATAATCTTCCCAGGCGACCCAACGGTACCCGGCAAACTCTGGTCGCGTGAGCATGTGGCTCTTCTGGTCAGTCACAGACCCAAACGCGAGGATACCCACCAGCGGCACATCCGGTGCATACTCTGGCTGAATATCGCGTGCGGCAAACACAGTCGTACCCCCCTGGGAGTACCCGCTCACGAATACCGCGTCGAACGGCGTCACCAGCCCACTCCCCGCAAGCGGCTCTCCCCCGAACACGTTGTACACTGCGCGGGCAGCATCCAGGGCGACACGTCCCTGCATTTCTGCGACGTAATAGGGTTGCAGCGGCTGCTCTTCCTGGAAGCCAACATAGTCTGGCATAATGAGGATGTAACCCTGCGTCGCGTACGTACGCATATAATCCCGGAAGCGTCCCCAGTCTTCTACCTCAGGGTCTTCCAAGGTTGGTGCACACTTCGGTACCAGCCCGGTTGTGCCCGCCCCCAGTACAATGACTGGCGCTTCCAACGGCTCTGGAATGTTGGGCACATACATCTGGGCACGCACTTCATAGACCGTTCCGTTTTCGCCCTCCGTTGTCATCATCAGTTCGTACTCATCAACGGAATAGCGTGCCTGCACAAACTGCGGTGAGGGGTAAAAGTCCAACACTACCTGATCCATCGCGTCCCGCGTAGTAGACGTAATGAACTGGTTCGAGAGCACTTCGCCGGGTGTCGTCCCTTGGGCAAGGCTCCCTGCTGGCAGCAGGAAAAGCAACCCAATGGCGGCAACAATTAGCATCTGTTTTCTCATGAGAATTCCTTGGGTATCGTTATCAAAGTAGCTGAACGGTGGCGCATTATAAGATGAAAGTGCAAGCACGCACATTCCCTATCAGCATGTGCTAAGATTAGGCTGAGAGATGAGGGTGTAAAGGTTTGGCACACCAAAAAGAGACATATCTTCGTCACTATGGTTGTGTGAAAGCCACCAATAAGCGATAATGTTTGCCAAGTTAATGCAGCCGACCATTTCAACAAAGTACACCAATGAATAGTATGCACGTCTCCCAGGATATACTAGACAGTCGCTATCGACTTCTCGAGCGCATCGGCTCCGGCGGAATGGGGGTTATTTACCGTGCGCGTGACCTGATGACAGGGCAAGAGGTCGCACTCAAGCGCGTCACGATGTCCAGTGAGCGCCTAACGTTCGCCACCAAGGCAAGTAATCCAAACTTTCACCTCGCGCTTGCCCAGGAGTTCCGCTTGTTGTCTTCCCTGCGGCACCCGCATATCATCAGCGTGCTGGACTATGGCTTCGACGCGGAGCGTATGCCGTACTACACGATGGATTTGCTGCAAGAACCGCAGACCATTGTTCGCTACACAGAAGATTTTTTGCAAAACAACAAGATCAGCTTGATTATGCAAATGGCGCAGGCGCTTGCCTATTTGCACCGGCGCGGCATCATCCACCGTGACCTGAAGCCGGAGAACGTGCTGGTGGTGGAGGACAACGTGCGGGTGCTGGACTTTGGGCTGGCAGTGCAAACAGGCAATGTAACCGAGCACAGCGCCGGTCTGTTGAGCGGCACGCTGGGATACATGGCACCAGAGGTTTTGATGGGACTGCCGCCCAGCGAGCAAAGTGACCTGTATGCCCTTGGGGTGATTGCCTATGAGATGTTCTACGGCACACACCCATTCGACCTGAACGACCTTTCCCGCCTCATTCAGGACGTGATCTATAAGGATGTGGACTTCGACGGCAGCGTCGAAAGCGACATCCAGGAGATTTTGCAGCGCTTGCTCTCTAAACGCCCAGAAGACCGCTACTTCGAGGCAAACGACGTCATCGCTGCGTTTGCGTCGGTACCTGGCGCCCCCAAGCCACAAGAAAGCGCGATGATCCGCGATAGCTACATCCAGGCGGCGAACTTCGTGGGCAGAGCACGCGAAATGCAGCAGCTAGAAACCGCACTACAGCAGATTGCCCGCCCAGACTCTCGCCAGGGCAGTGTATGGCTCATCGGTGGGGAGAGCGGCGTCGGTAAATCTCGCATGTTGGAGGAGATTCGCACGCTTGCGCTGGTGGAAGGTGCGTTGGTGCTGCGTGGGCAGGCAATCGACAGCGGCGTACCCTACCAGGTATGGCGTAACGCGGTGCGACGGCTCATTCTCTCTACGGAAATGGAAGACTTTGAGTTGAGTGTGCTGCGAGAGATCGCGCCGGATGTTGAGGAACTGGTTGGGCGGGAAATCCCGCCCGTCCCGGACATTGGTGAGCGGGCAGGCGTACAGCGGCTGGCTGCTGCTGTGACGGCGCTGTTCCAGGACCAAAACCGTCCGGTGGTGCTGCTGCTGGAAGACCTGCACTGGGCATACGAGGGACTGGACATCCTGGAGTATATGCTGCAAAACATTGACGGTTTACAGTTGCTAATCGTGGGCACCTACCGCAACGAGGAAATGCCGGAACTCCCCCGTCGGCTGCCCAAAGCGCGCGTCGTCACGCTCGACCGTCTTTCCGACGCCGAGATACAAGACCTGAGCGTGTCTATCCTGGGTGAGCGCATTGGACGCCAGCAAAACATCCTCAACCTGCTCCAGCGAGAGACAGAAGGCAACGTCTTCTTCCTGGTGGAGGTCGTGCGTGTGCTGGCAGAAGAAGCGGGCAAGCTCAGCAACATTGGCGCTGTTACCCTGCCAGATCACGTGTTCAGCGGCAGCATGCGAACCGTCATTGAGCGCAGGCTCAGCCGCTTGCCGATAGACGCACTGCCGATGCTGAGATTGGCGGCAGTTTACGGGCGTGATCTCGACCTGACGGTACTGCGTCAGATTGACGCCTTCATGAACTTTGAGAAGTGGCTACTGATGTGCTCCAATGCGGCGATCCTGGAAGCGCTCGGTGAAACGTGGCGCTTTGCCCACGACCGGATGCGCGACGGCATCCTGGATGTGCTAGACCCCGCAGAACGCCCCAAGCTGAACTATCTGGTTGCAGAAGCAATCGAGAAGGCATACCCGAACGATAAGGTCTACGCGCTGCGCCTGATGCGTCACTGGGCAGCGGCAGGCGAGCCAGAAAAAGAAGCACACTATGCCCGCATCGCGGCAATCCAGGCGTTCGACGTAAGCGACTACCGAGAAGCGCTGGCGCTGTTCAGCCGTGCTGCCGCCTCCACTGGGGTAGATACCCCCGCAGAGGTGTTCGTATATCAGGGTGAAATCCACTATCGGTTGGGCAACTACAAAGCGGCACAGGCGTCGCTGAACATGGCGCTGCGCCGGGAACCCACCAACGACGAGCGCACACACGTCCTGTCCATCCTGGGCGACATTGCCTCGGAACAGGGAGAGTATCCCAAGGCAGAACAAATCCTGGTAGAAGCGCTGCAACTCTCCCGCCAGGATGTGACCCAAACATCACAGGCGCGGGTGCTTTCTAGCCTGGGCGAAATCTACTGGCGTATGGGGCAGATTAGTGATGCAACCAATCACCTGTACGAAGCTGATGAAATCGCCAGAGACATCAATGATGTTGACCGTCAGCTTGCCGTGCTCAATCGAATTGCGATCATGGCACTATACCGGGGTGACATTGATGATGCTGAGGAAGTGCTAGAAGAAGCGTACTTCACATCGCTGGCAGCAAACCACAGCGAACGCGCGATGATTATCATTGATAGCCTGGGCACGGTTGCACGCAACCAGAAGAACTACACCAAGGCGGAAACACGCTACCTCTCCGCGATTGAGTTTGCGCACAGCCTGCGCCTACAACAGCAGCTCCCCCCATACATGGCAAATCTCGCCGTGGTGCGTGCGCTGCAAGGGCAGGTGCGCTCCGCCCGCGCAGACCTGCGTGAGGCGCTAGGTCGAGCGGTATCCTCTGCCCGCCCACCCCAGGAGCTTATGGCGGTGGCAGGCTTTGCTTTGCTAGAACACTTAGAAGGCACAGACGCACGTGCGCTCATGCTTTCCGGCGCGGTGCTATGTCACCCGGCATGTGACTACGCACTGCGCATTGATGTCCGCAATCGGTTGGCACAGTGGAACATGGCGGCAGACGACGCTATTCGGGCGGGTTGCCAGGAGAACTTTGATCTGGTCGTCGGGCAGTTGATGATCGACTAGCTAGATGAGCAAACGTCAGGTCGCGGCGAACGCATTTCATAAGCTGGGTGGGGTACGGCTGATTGATCGCTACTGGGGGCATGACCGCCTGACCGTGCTGGCGTACCACCGCATCATCGACCCAAACACGCCAGATTTCATCGACTACCGCCCCGTTGTGAGCGCCTCGCCCGACATGTTCGCGCAGCAGATGGCGTTCGTGGGGCAGCACTTCAACCCGGTTAGCCTGTGGGATGTGGTTACAGCGTTGAGAGGGGGCGGTACCCTGCCCCCCAAACCGCTGCTGGTGACGTTCGACGATGGCTACCTGGACAACTACACACACGCCTACCCGATTTTGAAGCAGCACAACATCCCCGCAGTGATCTTCCTGGTGACAGACCGCATGGACAACCCGACTGAACCGCTGTGGTGGGACGCGCTCGCCCGTGCCTTTCACCAAACGTCGCAAACCGATGCGGAACTGCCGCTTATCGGACGGGCACAGGTCATGGACGCCACACTAGATAAGCTGCTGGATGCGCTTAAGCAACTGCCGGAGCGTGATAGGCAAACTGCAACGGAACAAGCGTTTGACGTGCTCGGTGTGAGCAACATCGAAGGCACCCCACTGTTCGTAAATTGGGAGCAGGTCAATGAGATGCGCTCACACGAGATCACCCCACAACCGCATACCCACACCCACCCGATCTTGACGCGGATTGACGCTGAGGAACTAGAGCGCGAGCTTACACGATCACAACAGATGATCGCAGAACATGCGCACACGGACGGGCTGGCACTTGCCTACCCTAACGGCGGTGCTGCGGATTACTCGCCGGGCATTATCGAAACAGTTAAGCGACTGAGCTTCTACATGGCATTCACGCTCACGCCGGGACCGATGCGCTGGCGGCAAGTTCAACGGCACCCACATCAGATACGCCGTGTTTACCTCAGCTACAAAGACACGTTCGAGGTTTTTGTTATGAAAGTGATGGGCGTGCCAGCACTAGGCAAAGCGATTGCCTACCCGAATGCTGAAACGTAGTATACTTCTATAAATAGAGGGCAAGCACACATCCTGGAGCCACGACGTGTACAACTACGACGACCCCAACTCAAGCAATGTACTCATCGACACGCCAGAAAACCTGACACTGGAAGCGGAGGTCGCTGGGTTTGGCAGCCGCTTTATGGCAGCGTTCATTGACTACGCCATCATCATTATCACGGTGGCGCTGTTGTCGCTGTTTTTTGTGCAGGGCTTCCTCGCCGGGGAATTTGACATTCGGGCGTCTACCGCTTCTGCAATTTACATCTTCGTGGTGTTTTTGCTGGTGCTCTTTTACCACCTGTTTTTTGAGTTCTTCTGGAACGGGCAAACCCCCGGCAAGCGGCGCGTGGGGCTGCGCGTTACCATGGCGAATGGTATGCCTGTGACCACCGCTGCCGCCCTCACCCGCAACCTCGTCCGCCTGTTCGACTTTTTCCCTCTCATGTACGGCATAGGGCTTATCTCGATGTTTGCAACACGCTACGTGCAGCGCCTGGGGGATCTTGCGGCGGGCACCATTGTTGTGAAGGAGCGTGCGGGCTTGTCGCTGCAATCGCTGCGCGAGGATTACATGGTGCAATACATTCACGTCAATGCCACAAGCGCCCTAGACAACCGCATTCAGGTCAACAACCTGACCACAGAAGATCGCCGGGTATTGGTCGGCTACCTGCAACATCGGCTAAACCTACCCGATGAACAGCGCCAACGCCTATCCATGGGCATGGCACGCAAGCTTGCCTATCGCATGGGGCTAGCAGAACCAGCAGCAACCGCAGCGCTGTTCCCCGGCAACCGCAGCGCAGAAACCTTCCTGGAACAAACAGCTAGAGCCTTCGAAGTAGCAGAACGCGCAGAAGCCCAACGCCAAACCCGCGCAGGCTCCGGGACGCTGTCGTTTTAGCGGCAAGCTCGCGCCGCACACAGCAAATCAGGTTTGCCATTCGCCCGCCGGGTGATGATAAATGTTTCGCTTAATTCCCCGCAAAGCTTAAAGTGACCATCGTACCATATACGATCTTCATTTTCGCTTATTAAAGTGGTAAATGAAGTCACGTCCACATCACTTCAAAACAACAAGGGGAACCAGACTTGAAGATAAAACACACAACCGTTCTCGGCATATGCCTTGCCGCGATCCTATTCCTAACATCCACGCCATCATTCGCACAGCAGACGGGTTTCATCACCGGGGAACTCAAGCGGTGGCATCCAATTGAGATTGCCTTTACGGGTGAGACAGCCTGCGAAAGCTGGAATGGTGGCGCAAACGCCTTGGACTTCAATCCGTTTTTGCATAGGCGGCTCGTTGTGACCTTCACCAACGGCAATACCACCTATGCCGTACCCGGTTTCTTCAACGCGAGCGGTCTCACCGCTTTTTCCGATGAGGTTGCGCCCGGCAATGAGTGCGGCGACCAGTGGGCAGTACGCTTTATTCCCGATCAAACCGGAACATGGAACTACAGCGCGTCCTTCCGCCAGGGCGAGAACATCGCGATAGACCTGAACCCCACCGCAGGAACCGCCGGGACGCTTGACGGCATTTCGGGGAGCTTCGACGTGGCAGAAACCGACAAAGAAGGCGTAGACTTCCGTGCCAAGGGTATTCTGCGCTATGTGAACGAGCACTACCCGCGCTTTGACAACGGCGAGTACTACATCAAGACAGGTGTAGACAGCCCGGAGAACTTCCTCGGCTACGATGAGTTCCACAATACATTTGACCACGAAATACGCAACCAGTTCGGTCCGTTCATCCACAGCTACCCCACCCATGCAAACGATTACAACCTGTCTCCGGGCGTGCTGTGGGGCGCAAATAACGAAGCCGGGCGCAACATCTACGGTGCGGTCAACTACCTTAGCAGCGTAGGTGTTAACAGCGTATACATGATCAACTACGGCATTGATGGCGGTGACGGCGGCGACGTGTGGCCCTGGTCTTGCCCGAACGCACTTGTGCCAGACTGCGACGAGAACAAACTGACGTTCGACGTGAGCAAGCTCGACCAGTGGCAGCTTGTGCTCCGGCACATGGACGAGCAGGGAATTCAAATCCACTTTGTGTTCACAGAGCAGGAAAATGACCGCGACCTGACAGAACTGCAATGGAAGCTGTACTTCCGCGAGATGATCGCACGGTTTAGCGCTCATCACGCTGTGATTTGGAACCTGGGTGAAGAGAACTTCTGGCAAAGTGCGGACAACGCTGAGCAACGCTGGACATGGCAGCGCGAACAAGCGGCGTTCATCCGTGCGGTAGACCCATACAACCACCGCATCACCACCCACACCATCAACGGGCAGGCATTCACATACTACGACGGTTTGCTGGGCAACCCGGACTTCGAGGCAACATCCATCCAGCAGAACACCCGCGACTACAACGCACTCGCAATTGACCTGCGTGAGCGCTCCGCCCAGGCAGGACGCCCGTGGATTATCTACGGAGATGAGCAACCAGACCGCATCGACAGCGACCTGGGCAACTGGGATCGGCTGCGCGAGCAAGCGCTGTGGGGCAACCTCATGGGCGGCGGTGGCGGCATCCAATGGTACATTGCGTACCAGGGCAACACATTCGGGGACATCAACCTGGATGACTTCCGCCTGCTGGAACCCGTTTACGTTGATTCTGCCATTGCCCGTCAGTTCTTTGAGCTGTACGTGACCAACTATTGGACGCTGACGCCGGACAACAGCCTTGTTCGCACCAATAACGGTTCAATCTTTGCGCTGGCAGCGCCGGGCGAGTTTTACGCGGTGTATATAGAGGAGATCAGCGCGAACAACGAGCTTGACCTGCGCGGTGTCGTCGGGACGTTCAACGTTGGCTGGTACAGCCCGCGCACGGCACGCTACGAGGTGGGCGGCACCCAGCTAGTGGGTGGCAGTTGGGTGTCGTTGGGTCAACCGCCTTTCTCCGAGCAAGCAGAGTTTAACGGAGACTCCGCAACAGACTACGCCGCCGTGATCTTCCCGGCGACATCAACGTCGCAGCTAGACGTTGACGAGGACGGACAAATCACTCCCGCCGATGCAGTTTACGTCGTCAACCGCCTGAACACGCAAGACCTGACCGCCGACGTTAACGGAGACAACACCGTGAACAACGCCGATGTGAATGCCGTCACGCTGAACATTGGGCAGAGCGTGCTCCAGAACTAGTGGTGTAGCACTAACAGTCACTGGGGCGTTTTTGTACACGCCCCTGACGATACTTCAACTGCTCGCTGAGCGATTGGAGACGGGCGTGCGCTTGAGCGTTTGTAACAGCACACGACCCGGTCCTGACAGATGTGTGACAAAAAGACCCTCCGAGCCAAACAATGACTTACGGCACCCGCACCAACCACGAATATCGTAGTCAACCGTGTGGGCGAATGCCGCCAGGTTGCCCGTGCTCACATTGAGTGACTCCCCCGCCGCCAGCTTGCGTACGAAAAAGTCTCCGCTGCCGTGAACCAGCACCGTGCCGCGCCCGCTCACCGTTTGCAGGAACAACCCGGCACCCCCGAAGAACGCCGCACCTGCCCGCTTTGCCACGGTGATGCTGATGTCGATCTCTGCGCCCCACGCTGCCAGGAACGACCCGCGCGTCGTCACCACCGGACCGTCGTCCTCGAGATTCCATGGGATGATGTGACCGGGTTGGTTGGCGGCAAGCAGCAAGCTCCCGCGCCCCTGCGATGCTTCCACATACGTGAGCGAAATCCCTTCACCTGCAAATGAGCGCTTGAGCGCACCCCCCACACCACCGGGCACGCGCAAGTTCCAACGCACGCTTTCGCTGTACGCCATGAGCGATCCATTTGCCGCCCACAGTGTTTCACCCCTCTCTAGCGACATCGTGACCTGCTGTGCAATTTCTCCACTGATCTTGTATTGCATTGCTACCTCCTGGGTTTGCCTGCTTTTAGGTTACACAACTACATTGGGTACACACTACAACTCCAAGATATAGCGCAACACACCCCACCGCACCCCCTAATGAAACGGTTATTTGCCCCCCGGAACGGTATGTGCCACGATAGCCACGTCCAAAAACCAAAGGGATATGGTCATGACCACAGTCAAGCTCGACTATGCCGAAAAAGGCGACAAGCGGTTGCAGGCAAGCTATCGTGGCTACTTTGAGGGGTTCTCTGCCTCACTGGACGGCAACGAAATCGGCAGCCTGCCAGACCGGGCAGCACTACGCGAGGGTGGCACATTCAGCGCGCCGGACGGTGCCCAACTGACTTTCAAGCTGGAACCAAGCTGGCTGTTTAACCTGCCGGAGCTGCACGCTCACAAAAACGGCGAACCCATCTTCGGCACAGCGGCGCACCCTGCCAAGCGCATGATTGATGCCCGCAATACGATGTGGGGTGTGGGCATACTGCTAATCGTTGTCACTGTCGTGATACTGATTCGGTCGGGGTTTTCTACGCACATTCCGCACTTAACAAATTGCTTTCTGCTAGTTTAATTTGGGCCGTAA
>CAYVGI010000161.1:0-10264 GCA_964451095.1 uncultured Anaerolineaceae bacterium | reverse complement strand
CGCAGGGCTACATGACCGAGTACAGCGGCATGAAGTTCGCCATCTTCATGATGGCGGAGTACCTGGGCATGATCGCTGTGAGCATGATCTGGGTGAGCCTGTACTTTGGCGGCTGGGGGCTGGGCGGCAACATCGTCGGCAACATCCCGCTGCTGGGTCCGGCGGTGATGCTGGCGAAGATCATTGCGGTGCTGGTGCTGATGATCTGGATTCGTGCGACACTGCCGCGCTTCCGCTACGACCGACTGATGTCGTTCGGGTGGAAGGTGCTGCTGCCGCTGGCATTTGTTGCTGTGGCATGGACGGGTATCTCGCTGGTGGTAGGCGATAGCTTCCAGAGCCCGGTTGCATATGCGGTTAGCTCTACCATCTTCGGGTTAGTGCTCGTCGTAGGTGCCTACCTCATCTTCCGCAGCCGCGAAGAGGCTTACGAGCCGGAGCGCTCCCTGGCTGATGACCCGGTGGTCACGGGCGAGCGCAAGGGGCTGGTTCCGCTGGCAGTGGACCTCCTGGGCACGCCGATTTCGCTGCTATACGACATATACGATAAGCTAGCACCAAAGGCACGCCAGTCTCGTGAGCGGCTGGCGGAGGAACTGCGCGAGTTCTCATCGACGTTTGGGACCCCCAAGCGCGACGACGACGACCAACAGCGCCCACCAGAGGCAGCAGGCGATTAGACCGTACATTCGCGCTGGTGGGGGCACAAGCACCCCTGCCAGGTGTATATCGTTAACCGTAGGGACGTTGCATGCAACGTCCCTACCCCAACATTGAAGACCTACTGCAAGAGTGAGTTACAAGGGAACCCATTTAACGTATGAACATCATCAAAGGCTTTGCAACGACGTTCAAGCACGTGCTGGAAGAACCCGTCACGCTGCAATACCCGGAGCAGGAAAAACCGTTCCAGAAGCGCTACAAGGGGCGGCATCACCTGCGCCGCTACGAAAACGGCTTGGAGAAGTGCATTGGCTGTTCGCTGTGTGCTGCTGCCTGCCCGGCGGATGCCATCTGGGTGGAGGCGGCGGAGAACACCGACGAGGCGCGTTACAGCCCCGGTGAGCGCTACGCCAAGACGTACGAGATCAACATGCTGCGCTGCATCTTCTGCGGCTACTGCGAAGACGCCTGCCCAACCCAGGCGATCCAGCTAGGGCACGAGCACCGCCTGAGCTTCACAGACCGACGCGACGCGATCTACACCAAGGACATGCTGATCGACCCGCCCGTTGACGGTGCGGAGAGCACACCGCGCGAGGTTGAGCCGGGCGTGTACACCCGTTCCATCCCGGATATGGAAGACCCGTACTAGGCGGTTGTTGGTTTACAGGTTGCACTGAACAGGTATCAGTAGGGGCGTCCGTGTGTATGGGCGCCCTGAAACGCAATAACGCTTATACCCCTACCCCCAGCGTTTTATCCACGGTCGCTTTTTACCCCACACCCACATGAAAATTGCCCCAACAATCCATGAGAAGACTGTTTGAATATCCCCGCCTTTTGCGATAAAATGCACAATCGCTTTCGCAAGGTGGCAGCAAGTCCGTCCCAACCAGAGGGCAGAGTAATGATTGAGACCTATTTGTTTATCATCGTGGGCGCAATTGCCGTTGTAGCAGCGGTCATGATGCTGTTGAGTAACAACGCTGTACACAGTGCGCTGTTCTTGATTTTGAACTTTGCGTGTGTGGCGTTCTTCTATTTAATGCTGGACGCACCCTTTTTGGCGATGGTGCAAATCGCCGTGTACGCGGGTGCGATCATGGTGCTATTTCTGTTTGTGATTATGTTGTTAGGCGCAGAACAGGCGGAATCCATTGTGAGCGTGCAGCGTGGGCTGCCCGGTTCGCGCCCGTTTACGCTGGCGGCGGCAGGGCTGGCGTTGGTCCTGCTGGTGGTCGTTGGCGTTGCCATCACGGGTAACACAGTGGATGCCATTCAGCCAACGGGCGAGCCAGCGCTGCGCATTGTGCACAGTGCGGCAAGCGCCACGCTGGTCGATGTCGAAGTGGATGGTGTTGTGGTTGCCGAGGGGGTGACTTACGGCGAGTCCACGTCGATTTTGGCGTTGCCCGCAGGTGAACACGAGGCGCGGATTACGCAGCGCGTCACCGAGGAGCAAGAGCAAGACGACGGCACGTTCACAGAGGTGGAAACCGAGCGCGTGTTGTTCGAGGGCAACATCACCCTGGAGGTGCCAGAAGCATCAAACATGGTGACGACCCTGGTTGCCTACGATACCTACCCGCCGGGCGATGCCACCAACGCAGGTGACGCCAGCGTAGCGGTTGCCTCCTTCGTGCAGGACTTCAACCCGCCGACAGGTGACCGATCACGGGTTGTGGTGTTCAACGGGCACGACGAGCCGATCAGCCTGCAAGATACGGGCGTGTTCAACCGTGAGGGCGACTCACGCGCACTGCTCAGCGGCATCGAGACGGGCGCGTTCAGTGAACCGCTCATCCTGGACGAGGGGCGTTATCGCTCGCTGCGCTTTGTGCGCCCGGCAGATGAACTGGCGGACGACGGCAGCGGCGAACCGTACTTCACCATCCGCGACCACACCTTTGAGGCGAACACGTCTGTGCTGGTGCTGGTGAGTGCGCTGCCGGGCAGCGCGTTCCCCGGTGTGCGCTACGCAGAAACGGACACATTCGCGACGTTTGGCAGTCCGCAGGCAGTGGGGCAGATGTTGTTCGTAGATTATGTGCTGCCGATGCAGTTGGTGGCACTGGTGCTGCTGGCGGCACTCGTCGGCGTGATTATCATCGCGCAGAAGCAAGTCGCGCCAGATGCCGCCAGCCAGTCGGCTACCCGCCGCCCGGTGCGTCGCCGCGTCAGCCGTTCGCTTTCGAGTGTGGTGACGAGCCAGGTCAGCAGTACATCGTCAGATTCGCCGCGCTTGGGTTCGGGTGACGAGGGTGCGCAGCCTGCCGGAGACTAGCAGCGCTATCGCTGTGGGGGCAGTTCAGTCATTGACCTGTCCCGATGGGTGCGCAACGTGGACGAGATGATAGGGAACAGGAGAAGAGATGTTACCTGCACCGAGCGTCGAAGTAGACGCATTTGTAATGTTAAGTTTTGTGCTGTTCATACTGGGCACGCTGGGGGTGCTGCTCAAGCGCAACGCAATTTTGGTGTTCATGTCCGTAGAGCTCATGCTCAATGCAGGCAACCTGGCACTGGTGGCGTTTGCACGGCAGTGGAGCAACCTGGACGGTCACTTGTTTGTGTTCTTTGTGATGACCGTCGCCGCTGCCGAGGTTGCGGTGGGGCTAGCGCTGATTGTGGCGATCTTCCGCAGCAAGAACAGCATTGATATTGACGAGCTACACCAATTAGAAGGCTAAATACTGTAGGCGGTGGCATGTGCCCCGCCGAGTTTTTTGCCAAAACACAGGAGCGAGAGGACTTTTCGCTGTATGGCACAGATTGTACCGTTAATTGTACTGATTCCGGCGCTGGGCGCGTTCATCAACATCTTCTGGGGGTCACGCCTCAAGGAAGATCAATCCGCGCTGATTGGCATCCTGGCGTCGTCGGGCGCGTTTATCATCGCGCTGTTGTTGTACGTAAACCTGCTGAACACCAACTACCAGGAAGCGGTCGTCAACCCGTTCTTCTTCGATAGCTGGCTGCGCTTGCCATCAGCAGGCATGGAGATCTCGTGGCAAATGCGCGTGGACACACTCAGTGTGACCATGATGCTGGTGATTACCGGTGTGGGCACGCTCATCCACATGTATGCACGCGGCTACATGCACGGCGACGAGCGCTTCTCGCGCTTTTTTGCCTACCTCAACATGTTCCTGGCGTTCATGCTGGTACTGGTGACGGGCAATAACCTGCTGATGCTGTTCGTCGGCTGGGAAGGCGTGGGGCTGTGTAGCTACCTGCTCATCGGCTTCTGGTTCGATAAAACACGCGGCGAGGGCTACGCCAACGCAAATGCTGCTCGTAAGGCGTTTATTGCGAACCGCGTGGGCGACCTGGGGCTGCTGATGGCAATGTTCCTCACCTTCTGGACGTTTGGTACGCTGGACTTCTTCCGACCCGGCGAGGTGGTAAACCCGGATGTGCAGACGGGCGCGGCGTTCGGCGTGTATGGCGACGCCCACGGCGGCGATGACCATGGCGGCGGTGCTGCTGGTGGCGATCACGGCGCGGCAGACGACCACGGTGAGGAAGCAGAAACGGAAATTGAAGGCGAAGCAGCGCTGTTCACGTTGGTGAGCAACCCGGCAGTCGAAGAGCCGGAACCACACGGTGAGGGCGAAGCGGCGGGCGATGCTCACGGCGGCGAACACGCTGATCCGGCAATCGCTGCTAACCCCGCCTTCCCAGATAACAGCCACCTCACGATGGAGCAGATGGGCATCTTTGGGCAGGCAGAGCGCATCATCGCAGAGCAAGAGGAGACTGGAACCACCCGCATGGTGCAGTTCGGTCCGTTCGAGATGCGCTTTGGCGTGGTCATCACGATTATCACGCTGTTCATGCTGCTGGGCGCTGCGGGTAAATCTGCGCAGATACCGCTGTTTGTGTGGCTGCCAGACGCAATGGCAGGTCCCACGCCAGTGAGTGCGCTCATCCACGCGGCAACGATGGTGACTGCTGGCGTCTACATGATGGTGCGCAGCAACACCTTCTTCCACTATGCAGAGCTAACGTCGTTTATCGTGGCAATCATTGGTGTGAGCACTGCGCTGATGGCAGGCTTCATCGCGCTGGGGCAGTGGGACATCAAGCGCGTGCTGGCGTACTCCACCGTGTCACAGTTGGGCTTTATGGTGGCGGCAGTCGGCGTCCATGCCTATGTGCCCGCGATGTTCCATCTGGTGACGCACGCGTTCTTCAAGGCGCTGTTGTTCCTGGGCAGCGGCTCGGTTATTCACGGCGTTGAGCACGGGCACCATCATGCGCACGAGCACGGTCACGGGCATGATGAGCATGGGCACGATGAGCACGACGCGCATCACGACGAAGAACCATTCGACCCGCAGGACATGCGCAACATGGGCGGGCTGTACACGCGGATGCCCATTACATTCTTTACCTACCTCATCGGTACACTGGCGCTGGCGGGCATATGGCCCTTTGCTGGCTTCTGGAGTAAAGATGAAATCCTGGCGGATGCCTGGGTTGCAGGTGTCACCGAGGGGGGGCTGCACGGGCTTAGCGGCTTCATTGCGCTGGCAGTGCTGCTGGTCGCAGCGGGCTTCACTGCGTTTTACATGTGGCGTCAGGTAGAGCTGGTGTTCTTCGGCAAGCCCCGTACAGAGGCAGCGGAGAACGCGCCGGAGAGCGTGTGGTGGATGACACTGCCGCTGATCGTGCTGGCGTTCTTTAGTGCTACGTTGGGGCTGATGAACCAGCCGGGCACACATCGCTTTGCCACATGGCTGGAATACAGCGCCCGCCATGCGCACGCTAGCCAGTTCCAAATCCTGCTCGCGCTGGTTGCGCTGGCGGTGGGCTTGGGTGCGATCTTCTTCGCCCGTTCGATCTACGGCAACGCACGCGGCTTTGTAGAAGGCGAGGACGCACTGGAACGCAACCCGGCGACGCGCCGTATCTTCCAGGCGGCGAACGCTCGCCTGTGGTGGGATGAGGTGTACTTCGCGGTGTTCATCAACCCGTTTATCGCGGCGGGCAAGTTCCTGGCAGACAAGCTGGACTGGAAGTGGCTGCACGATGACTTCCACAACGGGCTAACGCGGGGCTTCCAGCGGGCGGGGCGTGCCCTTGCCACACCGATTGACCAGGGTGCCATTGACGGCACGGTGCTGGGTATTGGTCGCTTTGCGCAGTGGGCGGGCGGCAAGCTGCGCCAACCGCAGAATGGCTTTGTACGCAACTATGGTGTGTGGCTGCTAAGCGGCGCACTGCTGGTCTTACTGTTTTTGTTGATTCCGTTGTTCGGCAACTAGCGCCAGCGCTAACGAGGAGACTTTAACGAGATGTTTGACGATCTTTCGATTGTAACGATAACGCTCTTTCTGCCGATCATCGGCATGACCATCCTGTTCTTTATGGATGACGAGCAGGAAGAGCAGATTAAGTGGACGACATTCGGCTTTACGATTGCCACGTTCCTGTCGTCGCTGCTCATATGGGCAGGCTTTAACGGTGCGAACCCGGACTTGCAGATGGTGCAGCAGTGGACGTGGTTCGAGATCGGCGGCTTTAATGTGAATTATTACGTGGGCGTGGACGGGCTGAGCCTGCTGCTGGTGATCCTGACGACGTTTATCATGCCGCTGGCGGTGCTCAGCAGCTTTGACGCACACGTGATTGAGGAGCGTGGACGCGCCAAGCTGTACTATGCGTTTATGCTGCTGCTGGAATGGGCGATGATCGGCGTATTCGTCGTGCAAGATCTGTTCGTGTTCTACGTGTTCTGGGAAGTGTCGCTGGTGCCGATGTACTTCCTCATCGGCATTTGGGGCGCAGACGAGCGCCGCTACGCCTCCATCAAGTTCTTCCTGTATACGATGGCTGGCTCGCTGCTGATGCTCATCGCAATCCTGTTTGTGGGTGTGCAGGCGGGCACATTTACGCTGCCGGGCGAAGCGGGCATCCTCGCGCAGTTGGACAGCGGACAGATTGAATTTATGTTTGGCGAGGGCAACCGCTTCTTCAGCCCGCAGTCGCTGCTGTTCCTGGGCTTCTTCATCGCGTTTGCTATCAAGGTGCCGGTGTGGCCCCTGCACAGTTGGCTGCCAGACGCGCACGTCCAGGCACCGACGGCAGGCTCGGTCATCCTGGCGGGCGTGCTGCTGAAGATGGGCACCTACGGTATGGTGCGCTTCAACCTCGCGCTGTTCCCGGAAGCGAGTGTGTACTTCTCCCCGGCGATTGCGGTGCTGGCAGTCATTGGCATTATCTACGGCGCGTGGGTGAGCTACGCACAAACCGACGTGAAGAAGCTGGTCGCCTACTCGTCCATCAGCCACCTTGGCTTTGTGGTGCTGGGTATTTTCGCGCTCAACGCGGCAGGTATCGCGGGCGGCACACTGCAAATGGTCAACCACGGCATCAGCACGGGCGGTCTGTTCTTGCTGGTAGGTATGCTTTACGAGCGACGCCACACCAAGGCACTGGACGCTTTCGGCGGCATCTGGAAGGTGATGCCTGTATACGGTGGTATCAGCTTGGTGCTGGTGCTTAGCAGCATGGGCTTGCCGGGGCTAAACGGCTTCGTCGGTGAGTTCACAATTCTGCTGGGCAGCTACGGCAGTGAGGTGCTGGGCGCGGTTTACACGGTGTTTGCGGCGGCAGGCGTCATCCTGGCGGCAATCTACATGCTGCACATGTTCCAGAAGGTGTACCTGGGCGAGCTGGACAAGGAAGAGAATATGAACCTGCCGCCGCTCAACTGGAAGGAAATCGCGGTTATGGTGCCTATCCTCATCGCCGTTTTCTGGATCGGCTTGCGCCCGTGGACGTTCTTCCGCACGATGGACGCCAGCGTAGGTGCCCTGGTGGAAGAACGGCTGGAAGTGGCAATCGACGGAATGCGGATGACCGACGATGTGGCGCTAACGGTGGACGAGGCGGAGACGGTCGCCGCGGACGCACAGGCGTCGGAAAGCGAGTAACGCATGTTTGAGTTACCTTCCGCAGCAGACCTGAACTTCTTCCCCGTACTGCCCGCCACCATTGTGGCGGTGGGCATGTGCTTGCTGCTGCTCATCGACCTTTGGATTCCGGCGGACAAGAAGAACCGCACCGCATGGCTGGCACAGGGCACGCTGGCAACAGCGTTTGTAGTGAACCTGTTCACCTTCCGCTCCACGGGTGAGTCGATTAGCGGCATGTTCATTGCAGACCAGGCAACGGCGTTCTTTAATATGGTGACGCTGATTGCTACCTTCATCGCCATCCTGCTGAGCATGGACTACCTCAAGCGCATCGGCATAGAGAAGGGTGAGTTCTACTCGCTGATTTTGTTCTCTGCTAGCGGTGCGATGTTCATGGCGAGCGCGAACGACCTCGTGATGATCTTCGTGGCGCTGGAACTGCTCAGCATTCCGCTGTACGTGATGGCGGCGTTCCGCTATCGTCACGTCCCGGCAGAGGAGATGGCACCGCCGGAACTCAAGAGCGAAGAAGCGGGCATGAAGTACTTCATCCTGGGCGCGTTTGCCAGCGCGTTCTTTGTGTATGGGGCAGCACTGGTTTATGGCGGTGCGGGCACCACCAACCTGACCGAGATCTTCCAGCAGGTGAGCCTCATCGGTAACGGCGGCGCGGCATCTCCGGTGCTGCTGCTGTTCGGTGCCGGTCTGATTGTGGTGGGGCTGGGCTTCAAAATCGCTGTGTTCCCGTTCCACATGTGGACGCCGGATGTGTACGAAGGTGCGCCCACTAACGTAACCGCCTACATGAGCATCGCCGCGAAGATCGGCGGTGTGGCGGCGCTGGCGCGTGTACTGGCAACCGGGCTCCCCGTGCTTGTCATCGGCACGAGCGAGAATGCATCCTGGCAGTTGGCGGTGGGGCTGGTCGCCGTGCTGACGATGGTGTTGGGCAACTTCGTCGCCATCATGCAGGACAACATGAAGCGAATGCTGGCGTACTCGTCCATTGCGCATGGCGGCTACATGCTGATGGCGATTGCGGCGGCGGGCACGGTTAGCGCAGTCGATAGCGTGCTGACGGCGGTTGCCGTCTACCTGCTGGCGTACACGTTCACCAACCTGGGTGCGTTTGCCGTGCTAATGGCAATCGAGAAGAACGACGGCACCGGCACAGACATTGAAGACTTCGCCGGGCTGGGCAGGAGCCAACCCATGCTCGCCGCGCTGATGACCGTCTTCATGTTCAGCCTGATTGGTATCCCGGCGACGGGCGGCTTCATCGGTAAGTACTTTGTGTTTGCGGCGGCAGTGCAGGCGGAACTGTACCTACTGGCGGCGGTGGGGATCCTCACCAGTGTAGCAAGCGCGTACTACTACATGCGCCCGGTGATCAACATCTACCTACGCGACGACGCGGACGGCGATCCGGCGGCAGGGGCGACCCGCTACCTCAAGTGGGCGGTGTACATCTCCGCTGCTGGTGTGATCCTGCTGGGCATTGCGCCTGCGCTGGCAACGAACTTGTTCAGTGCGGTGACGGTGGCAAGCGCCGCCGGGTTCTAGATGACGATTGAACGCCGTGGCGCAAAAGGCTACGGCTAACTTTGGGCGGCGGGAGGCAGCTAGGGGTGAGTGAACACTGCCCATCATCAGCTTGCACCCGCTGCTTGCCTCCCATGTATCCATAATATGATTTAGCGGTTGGGAACTACACAATGACCGACGCAACCCCGATATCATTAGGCATGATGACGCTAGCGGCGTTTATCTCCCGCTTCGAGCAAGATGGTCCGTTTGAGATATTAGAAGGGGAGATCGTACCCAAGATGCCGAACGTGTTCGGGCACGGATTGGTTGCCAATCGGCTGGCAGCCGCGATGAATGCGGTGGCGGCGACGAAAGGGCGCGGCGAGGCGTTCGTCGAAACCACGTTCATCCGCCCAGAGGACAGCTTGGAGGGTTGGGTGAAGGGGTCACGTATCCCTGACGTGATGTTTATCACATCGGAACGGCTAGATGCATATCAGTCAAGTACACCGGACTGGCGCAGCAAACCGCTTATGCTTGTGCCAGACATCGTAATTGAGGTCGTTTCTCCAACTGATAGCTACAGCGATGTAGACGCAAAGGTCACACGTTACCTGAACGACGGCGTGCAATTTGTGTGGGTGGTTGACCCGCAGCGCAACAAGGTTGCGATTCATGAACACGACAGCAGCGTGCAGGTAAACCTGAGTGCAGGTGCCACACTTACAGGCGGCGATGTGCTGCCAGAGTTTGAAATAGAAGTAACTAAGCTATTCCGCTAAGCTCTTTGACCACTCCGGTTCCCAATAATCTGGATGATTGGGGTCTATGAAACGTTCAAGCTGGCTGGTGTTTTGTTGGGGGTCGTAATGCGTCATATCGGGTAGGCGCGTGTGTTCATCAAACATGCAGTTTTCGAATGTCACACCACCCAAGTGAGAATTTGCTAGGTTAGCGGACTCGAAATTAACCAGCTTAAATTTGGTGTTTCGGAAATCCGTTCTAACGATGTGCGCCTCTTTAAGATCCACATTCTCAAAAAGAGAATTCTGTAGTCGGCAGCTTCCTACCATGAGTTTTCTACAGTTAGTGTCTTTTATACTCGACTTTATCCATTTGGTAGACAAGACAAGGTGGACAAGCTAAGCTGA
>CAYVGI010000160.1:0-10362 GCA_964451095.1 uncultured Anaerolineaceae bacterium | reverse complement strand
GCCGCAATCAGTTGGGCGGTGCCGTCGCGCAGTATGAAATACGCTTGATTGAGTGTTTCCAGCATCATTTACCTTTCGTGTGGCTATGTCATCCGTCAACAATACTATTTCTAGGCAATTGATGCGCGTAGGGGAATGGCAAAAAAGTCTATCTATGCCGATATTAGCAAAGGTCTCATTGTCGGTTTATGTAGCACGGCGCAGGTCAGTAGTTTTTGATGAACAACTCTTTGCCCTTTTGCGCGGTTTTCTGTTTGTAGTTGTTCATGCCGTATTGCAACTCCCACTCCACGATGTGTGCGAAGCTGAACAACTCGCGGATGGTATCGGAGTCGTCGTAGGTGATGAGCCAGCGATGTGGGCAGCGCTTCATGGCGGCGGCAAAGCGCTCGTGGTCAAACGCGGTGTGCAGTTCCCCGCCTTTGCCATATAGCCGTGACCCCGTGGCGGAAAGGTAGGGTGGGTCCAGGAAGATGAACACATCGCTGCCGGGTGCTTCTAACAGCGTGCTGTAGTCCTCGTTGGTGATGTTCGTGCCTTGCAGCCAGTAGCCGATTTGCTCTAGCCGTTCGATAGACGACAGCGTAAAGCGCCGCTCAAATGCCTGCTGAGAGTAGCCGCCCGCGTCCATCACACCGGAGAACGTGATGCGGTTCATGATGAAGAAGCGCACTGCCAGGTTAAAGTCTGTGGTGATGTTTTGCGGGTCTTTAAGGTACGCGTGCAACGCTCGCCCGTCGGGGTATGTATCGCGCATCGCACGCACGCTTGCTACCAGCCTGGCGTTGTCGTCGCGGGCATGGCACCAGAACTGGTACAGGTCGGTGTAGATGTCGTTCAGCCAATAGTCCCCAATGTGTGACCCAAATAAGCTGCGCACGGCAAAATACACCGAGCCGCCGCCCACAAACGGCTCTCGGTACTCGCCAATGCGTGTGGGCAGGTGCTCCATAATCCGCTTGATGGCTCTGGTCTTGCCGCCGGGGTAGCGGAGCGGGCTTTTTGCTTTGTTAGGCATTGCTCGTCACCTCGATTTCCAGGCGGGGGTTGGCAGTTGCTTCTTCTTGCAACAGCTTAAGCCGTGCGATGTGCGATGGTTGCAGCGCATTCCGCGTGGCAAAGTCGTTGATCTCTGCCGCGGTCGCCGGGAACGTGAGTTGCCCCTGTAGCGCCCCTGTGAGCTTGAGCCGCACGCGGAACGACACGCGGGTGTTGTTAAGGTATAGCTCGTCCATGTTGGCGAACAGAATCAGCTTAAACAGACCGTCCTGGATACCGGACAGGGTGGGCATTTTCGCCGTGGATGTGTTCTTGGACTCTTGGATGACAATTTCGTCGTTTTCCAGCACAAACACCTCGTCTGCCGTCAGGTGATATTCCCCACCTAGCCAGTTCGTAATCGAAAAGTACGCCTTACTGCCCTGCTGTAGCAAGTGCTCGTGGATGTGCTCGGTAGCAAGCTCACGCTGCGCTGCGCCGTAGGACTTGGGCAGCGATGCGGCACGGAACTGCTCCAGGTTGAATGCACCGTTAGCAGTGTATTTCTCAAGTTCCGCGAGGTGCAGCTTGCTAGGGATGAGTTGTGCGCCCGTTTTGCGGCCAATTGCCTCATAGCTTGCTGCCGCGTTCTTGAACACAGTGGTGAAATCGCGCTCGAAGTGCATGGTGTTCCAATGCAGCGCCGTTTGCTGGTAGGTGCGCAGTTCTGCCAGCCGCTCCCACACGAAGTGATTGTTCAGGGTTTGTTGTGTGATGCGCAGCGCTTTGGTGGGGTGTGCTTCCGCGTCTTCGTACCAGGCCAGGATGATGTAGATATTGGCGAGGTTCATCCAGGCATAGGTAATAAAGTTGATGTGGTCGTTGTTGGTCTGGTAGCCCTCATCCTTGATTGCCGGGATGATAACCGCCTTGCGTGGCAGGTGATATACGCTGTATGTGCGCGGCAGCGCGTCCGTTCGGGTGCGTTTGGGTGCCGTCCAGCGGGCATAACCGAGCGATGTGTCAGCATCGAACTGAACAATGCCAGTCGTTTTTGCGCGGTTGACGTCGAACTCGTCAAGTGCATACGCTTGCAGTGACCTGGGGCGCAGGCGCGGGTCGTAGCTAACGTTGCGAATGATGCCGCGAAAGTTTAAAGGGTTTGCCATGCAGATACCCGATAGAAGCGTTCTGGAACGCTTCCATCATAGCACAGGTGAGCGAATTTAGCGGCTACAGACCGTTCGCCTCGCGGTACCAGTTCCACACGTTCGCCAGCCCATCCGCGATGTTGGTTTTGGGGTTGAAGTCCAGGAGCTCGCGGGCGCGGGTGTTGTCGCAGTAGGTGATGAGCGGCTCTGTGGGCGGTGCGGGTTCGATAACCTTAACCGCTTCCTTGCCGATGAGTTCCTCGTAGATGGTGATGAAGTCCAGCAGCGGCAGCGGCTCGCCAAAGCCCAGGTTAATCAACTGGTAGCCCATGGGGCGCTCTAGTGCGGCGACCACACCCGCGACCGTGTCGTCAATGTACGTCCAGTCGCGCTTAAGTTCGCCACCGTTCCACAGCTTGATCGTCTCGCCGTCGAGGATCATCTTCAGCGCCTTGATGGGCATCATGTCGGGTCTGCCGTGGGGACCGTACACATTGAAGAAGCGCAGCACGGTCACGTTTAGCCCGTGCAGGTTGTTAAAGCTGTGCGCGAACAGTTCTGAGGCGCGTTTGCTCGCCGGGTAGGGTGCCAGCGGTCGGTCGGCGGCGTCTTCCTCAACGAAGGGAACACGCTCTGCCTGCCCGTAGACCGAGGATGTGGACGCCTGTACGAACACTTCTACGTCGTGGCGGGTGGAGATGTCCATCAGGTTGACCGGACCGGTCGTGTTCACTTCCATGTACTCACGGGCACGTCCGACGGAGTAGCGCACACCCGGCATTGCCGCCAGGTTAACCACGCGGGTGACCTTATGCTCTTTAAACACGCGCTCCATGGCGTCGTAGTCGCGGATGTCCGCCTCTACCAGCGGCACGTCGGGGTTCAGCACCCGCACGCGCTCGCGCTTGATTGCCACATCGTAGTAGGGGTCGAAGTTGTCGACCAGTACAACGGATTCGTTTTTCTCTGTGAGCTGCTTTGCTGCGAAGCTGCCCACAAACCCTGCCCCACCTGTGATGAGCGTTGTCAAGCTGAATTCACCCTGGTTTACGTGGTCAAAAGCGCACACATGGTAGCATCCCCCCGCGTGAGCGTAAAGCCTATGCTAGAATGGGGCGGCGTTCACAAAACCCGACGTGCTCCGCTTGCAACCACCAACCATCAGGGAAAAGACATGCCGATTCGTGTTCTGCTGTCCACTGGCTCGCTGTATCTGTTCGACACTGCCTACACGTTCGAACTGGCGGCGGAAGCAGGCTACGATGGCATTGAGGTCATGTGCGATGACCGCTACACCACCCGCGAGCACCGCTACCTGAGCAAGCTACGCGACGACTACGAGATGCCCATCCCCGTGCTGCATACGCCGTTCAGCAATCGCCTGATGGGCTGGGGCGACGCGGACACGGAACTCGGCAAAGTGCGGCACACGCTCACCCTGGCGGAAAAGCTGGGCGCAGAAAGCATCGTCGTGCACCTGCCGGGCAAGCTGAGCAAGGCAAGCGTGAGCATTGGCGGCTTCTACACGCGCTTTGCGTGGTTTGGGCGCCATGGCGCGTTCCAGAGGTGGATGGCGAGCGGTGGACTAAAGCAGTTGCAGGCGGGCACGAGCGTGCAAATCGCCATGGAAAACATGCCAACCAAGTTCGTGTGGGGGCGGGAAATCGACGGGACGTGGTGGAACAGCATCGACGAGTGGAGCGTAGTTCATGAGCACCTGACGCTGGACACCACCCACTGGGGGACGTTCGGCGTAAACCCGGTGGAACCGCTGCACGCCGCTGGTGAGCGGGTGAAGCACATTCACCTGAGCAACTACGAGAGCAAACGCGAACATCGGCTGCCACAGAGTGGCGAACTTGACCTTGCCGCCTTCCTACAGGCGCTGGTGGCGATGGACTATCGCGGTACCGTTAGCGTGGAAGTTAGCCCAGACGCGCTTGCGTTCGACACACCCAAGGCAACCCGGCGCAAGCTGCGCGATACGCTGGACTTTTGCCGGGCACACCTGGCGTGACGGGTTAGTCGTTGTTGTCGCCGGGGACGGGTGTTGGCTTGCTGCCGTTGGCGAGTGGCGCGGTGTCCGGGTTGTGGCGCTTAGACTCCGGCGCTTCGACTGTATCCCGGTTGTAGATCTCTTCCGGCGTCTCGTCGTGCTTTTTGTTTTCCTTCAGCGCCTCAGACATAAAGTACACGTTCATGGCAAGGCTACCGATGCGAACTTCCTGCCCACTGCGGATTTCAGTCGGCTGGTTGGGTGGCAGTCGGTCTCCGTTGACGAACGTGCCGTTCATGCTGTCCATGTCTTCTACATAGAACTTGCCGTTTTCCCGCGTCATGCGGACGTGCATCCGAGAAACGCCTTTGTCCTTGGCGTTAAAGCGTCCCAGGTCAACGTGTGTTGCTGGGGTTGCGTATGAGCCGCGCCCGAACGTCATCGGGCGGGAGACAGTAACCGTGAAGGGGCGGTCTGTGTGCCCGGCAACGACGACTGCTACCGTGTCGTCGCTAATGCCGACATCCATCTCCTCAATCTGTGTTTCATCCAGCCCCTTAGTGGCGTCCCGGTCAGTCAGTTCGCGGGTAACGTCGTCCAGAATGCCGGACTTGCGCTTACGCACATAGCGCTCAACGGTCTTGGCAAGCTCCTCCGCGTTCACTGGCTTGGAGATGAACGCATCTGCCCCGGCGTCGTAGGCGGCACGTTCGGTGCCGGGGTTGCGGTTTGCGCTCACGATGACAATGGCGGTTTGGTCGAGCGAGGAGTCTCGGCGGATGTAGCGGCACACCTCGGTGCCGTTCATGCCCGGCAGCATCAGGTCGAGTATTACCGCGTCTGGCTGTTTGTTTTGCAGGTAGCGCATTGCGCGGGCGGCGTCCCGGCTGATGTGTGTATCGAAGCCGCGCTTTTGCAAGATCATCGAGAAAAGCTGCGCCACTTCGATGTGGTCTTCCACGATGAGCACCATGTCGCGGGCGCGGGTCAGCCTATCCGTGTCCCCGGCTGGGTCAGCAGTGGGGATGGTCGCGTCGTTTTCTAGCTCGTTTTCGGTTTCGGGACGGGAAGCAATCTTGATGTTGAGGCGCAGGGCACCCAGCACGACCGCGTCGGTTCCCGTCAGTGGGTAGCCACGCTCCGATTGCAGTTTTTGCCCGTTGAGCACCGTGCCGTTAGACGTATCCAGGTCGTACAAGAGGAGCTGGTCATCTTGTAGTTGCAGTTTGGCGTGTAACCGGGAGACGCCTTTCTTCGCAGCTTCCATGTCGCTCAGGTCAATATCTGCCTTGGTTTCGCTGCGGGCATCGTTGCGCCCGATAAAGAGTTCGCTGGTGTCGTCTGCCGTGAGGGTGTAGCGCATAGGTTCTGGCAATAGAGCGCTTGTGACCTCGATAACCCATTCTTTTTGATCGCTCATGCAGGTTCACTCTACAGTAAATCGTTCAGGGTGTGTGGTTGAGGCGGGCAGTATGCGTCCTGCCCCGTGGCAGAACTATATGCCTTTCATACTGCTCATCATCATTATAGTGGATTGCCGTCTGTTGCACAAAGCGTAATCAGTTTGTTGTTGTCAGTGCGTTGTTTAGAGATGGCACGTCCCCTAACGGCAGGGGACGTGCGTTGTGGCTTAATCCTGATTGCGGAAGAAGCGTGCGAACGGCACAAACTTCCATAAGAACTCCCCGACGATAGTTTCACGGGTGCGCTTCCATGCCTTATCTGCTGGCGAAAGCGCCTGCTCGTCTGTAGGGGGCACTTCCACGGCACGCCCGTAACGCTCTTGCGTGTACAGGTTGGTGATGGCGGTCACGGGGCGCTCCGCCCGTGAGGGCAGGCTGTTGACCATGTGTGAGCGCCGCTCCAGTGTCGTATCCGTTGTGCCCAGGTTCACGCGCAGCAACCCCGTCAGGTAGCGCTCCAGGCGAGCGTAGGCACGCACCACTGGGGTTGTGCCACCCAAGCCCCGCCACTCCCACCACCACCAGACGAAGAACGCCAGCGCGACCACCGCCGCCAAGATCAGAAGCCCGACAAACGCCGTTAGCAGCGCGGAGAGGATAAACGCCACGGTGCCCTGTGGCTCGTTTGTCAGCGGCGGTTGTGCCGTCGGCACGATGACGGGCGTTGCCGTCGGGGTTGGGGACGGTGTGGGCGTCGGTGTGGGGAACGAGAGCGCTTCGTTTTCCTGCGGCGGATTGGTCGCGTCGGTTGTAGGTGTGACGGTCGGTGAGGGTGTCACCGTGGGCGACGGCGTTACCGTGGGTGTGTTGGTGGCGATAGGCGTTGGCGTGGGTAGGATTGGCGTGTTGGCGTCGCCGCGGTCGAGCGGTGCCTGTGCTGCCGTCGGCTCGAACTCCACCCAGCCGTAGCCAGGGAAGTAGACCTCCACCCAGGTGTGCGCGTCCCGTTCTCGCACGACGTACTGTGACCCGTTCCACTCGCCCTCTGCGAAGCCCGCGCCCATGCGGGCAGGCACGTTTTGGGCACGCAGCATCATCACCATGGCGCTGGCGTAGTAGTTGCAGTAGCCCTCTTGGTAGTCGAACAGCACCCAGTCGATTGGGTCTTGCCCGGCGGGGGGTTGGGGGATGTTCTCGTTATATTCGATGTTCGCCCGCAGCCAGCGTTCCATCGCCTTTGCCTTATCGTAGGGTGTGACTGCGCCCGCCTCCTCTACAATCTGGCGGGCAAGCACCAGCGTGCGCCCGGTCACGGAGGGTGGGACGTAGAGTTGGGTATCGCGCACCCACTGCGGGTAGTTCTCGCCGGCGCTGCGCAGTTGGTCTGCCGTGGCGACGGTCATCAGGCTGGTTGCGGTGTAGGTTTCGCCGCGTTCTAGCACGCGGAACGGGCGAATGACGTGCACATTGGCGATGTCGCGGTTAGCATCCAGGTAGCGCAGGTCAGTACGCACGGCAAGGTCTACCGATGCGGGCTGTGGGGCGACGTACACAAGCCGAGAGGCGTTTACCGCTAGTGTAAACTCCTGGCGAATTAGCTCGCGGCTGTTGAGTGCGCCGGGTTCCTGCCCCACATCGTAGGGCGGTTCCAGGTCGGGCACGCGGTCTAGCGCCTGGGAGCGCCAATTGCCGTTTTCGTATGTGTCGAACACGCGGCTGCGCCAGTAGTAGCGCCTGCCGGGGGGCGCTTGCACTTCCAGCACCACCTGGTCGCCCAGTTGGATGGCACCGCTCAGTTCGAGGTTATCGCCGCCGTAGTAGTCTGCCGTGACGGGTCCGTACGCGTCCACCGTGCTAAACAGGCGGTTCCACAGTTCGCTCATCTGCACCAGCGGGTCGCTCTGCATGAACTCCTGGAAGGCGTCTAGCCGTTCCTGCACGTCGTTGGAGGGGATCGACCAGCCAAAACCGACTGCTGCCAGTGCCAGCACCGCGCCCACTGCGTTGAACTGCCGCCGCACTCGTGTGGGCACGCGCACACCGTTGGTGTACCACTCCCACTCGCGGTTTTCTAAGTAGGAGCGCACCACCAGCAGCAGCGCCAGGAACATGTACACAATCAGGTACGGGCGCAGTTCGGCATCGCCGTTGTAGTAGGTTGTATTCACAATGATAATCATGCCGGGCGGCACCACCACGCGGAACACGCGGTCGTAGCGGAAGATGTGCCACGCTACGTTGTAGCCCAGGTACCAGAACAGCGTGCCCACCAGCATCGTGAACACAAGTTCATCCGGGTTGATGCCGCCTGTCATCGCATCGTAGAACCACAGCACAATGCGCGTGAACACACTGTATACCCCACCCACAATGCCGCCGGGTTCGCTGATGGCGGCGGTGATGAGCACAAAACACGCCCCATACACGCCGCTCATCATGAGTGCCAGCAGTTCGTTGTATTGGCTGCGGGAGAGCAAAAAGCCGAAGATGACGCTGAGGACGAGCACGGGCACCACCACGCCCATACGGATCTCCCAGTCGGCAGCGTTCAGTGAGAGAGCGGGCATCAACAGCAAACCAATCGCAATCGCAATTGCGGTCAGCTCACCACGAGAGAACATCTTCTGCCAGAAGGTACGCAGTTGCTCACGGATGGGTTTGCGCGGTTTGCGGTTGCGCACACGGTTCCCAGATGGGTTGGTTGCCACGGTCATTCGCATGTTCCCACTGTGTTGTCTATGGGTGTCATTCTAGGGGAGGGCATACATCGGCACAACTGACGGTTAAGCTACGCTGTCTGTTGTTACGGTAGGTACACACAATAACGTGGTCGGGTCTTCTCAGGCGGCGGACGGCAAGAATGCCGTCCCTACAAACCCGTGAGGACCTGTAGGGACACGCTTCTGCGTGTCCGCATGGTAGAAGAATACACAACCACACTATGTTGCACAGGTACCGTTGTTACCACGCCAGCACAAAAACGTCCGTCAAGTACAGCAAGTCCGCTGCATTGGTAGTACGGGGGTTGCCAGGGGTGCCTGGCGCGGGGATGCGGGTGTTGTCCCACCATTGGTAGACCGCCAGCGAAATGCCCTTTGCCTGGATGGGGATGGCAATCTCGCGCTCTTCTACGTAGTAGCTGCCGGGTTGCCACTGGCTGGTCGCGTCGGGCGGCGCATCTTTGAACGGTTCAAGGTTCACCGTCTGCGGGGCACTATCTGAACTGGCAATCACAGTATCGCCGTCCATGGTGTACACGCCCACGCTGTAGTCCAGTTCGACGGGGTCATCCACGCTCCACCAAAGCCGCACCCACGCCGTTTCGTCCTCGTGGAAGGTAGGTACTGTGCGGCGCAGCGTGGCACCGTTCGGCTGCAACACATCTGCCCCGTGGAAGCGCATCCCGTTCTCAAACGGCACGCCGATGGGGTCGGGCGGTGCCTCGTACAGCCGTGTGAGCAGCGGTTGCTCCCCGTAGAACTCACGAGGGACACGCCCGGTCGTCACCTGCTCGTACAGCATGGGGTTGCGCCCGTGCATGTACCACACACGGCGGGCATCGCCGGGTTCTGTGGCGATGGGCAGCCCATTTGGGAAGAACATCCGCGCAAACAGGTCGAACTCCTCCGGGCGGGTACTGCGCAGTGGTGGGTCAATCACCAGCACGTCGCCGGGCTGGTACTGCTTAGCAATCCACGAGAGGGTGCGTCCCTCGTTGTTGCCGAAGTCATCGTAGTTTTTGATGTCCATGGGCACAAACAGGATCACCAGGACAATCACGCCCGCAGCAGCGCCCCCGGTGCGCGGCAGCAGAGATAACCCCCAGCCCAGCAGCAGCGCCAACCCGGTCAGGTACCACAGCACATACCGCGCGAAGAACAGCGCAAGCTGTTCGTGTGTGACGTACAGCAGCAGCGGCGTGGCGCACCACAGCAGCAATGCCACCAGTACGCGCCCACGCGCCCGCCCACGCCATGCCAGCATCACCAGCGCGACAGCAGCAAGCACCACCCAGGCAATGTGTGCCCTGCCCCAATAGCTGCGGTAAAGCCGCACCATGCCGTCAACAAACGGCGGCGTGATGTAGTCGAACCCGCTGAGGCGCGTGCCCACAAACAACTGGTATTTGGCGAATAATTCCGGTGCCGCGAGGACGAGCATTACCACGCCGGGCAGCAACCAGCGCCACATGCTGCGCCATCCGTACACCACCAGCGTAAACCCGCCCAGCACCAGATAATACACCGCTGCCGTCGTGTGGATGTACAGCATAAATGCCAGCAGCACGCCCACAGGCACGCCGCGCTGCCATGTGGGGCGGTCAAAGTAGCGCAGCACCAGCCACAGCAGTACAGGTGACAGCGATAACGTGAAGCTGTGCCCACGCAGGTGTAGACTGCCGAAGATCGACCAGCCCAGCGCCCCGAACACCACCAGCGCCAGCAGCGCGGCAGTTTCGTCACGCAGCAGGCGGCGGGCGGCACGGTACAGGCACGCCGCCCCCAGCAGGAACACCAGCAGCATCAGGTAGCGCAGCGTAATGGAGTGCAGCCCAGTGAGCCGCCACCACCCCCCAATGATGAGATAGTAGCCCGGGGGCCAGTCGAACGGCGTCCAGTGCAGGATGTCGCTGGCGCTGCCGAGCGTTTGCCACACAGACCACACCTCGTCGCCCGTCATGTCGATCAGGCGGCGCAGGTAAACGGTGCGGGCAGCGGCGATTAGCAGCAGCAGCACCGCTATGCCCAGCGGGTAGGTGCGTTTGAGTGTGTGGGTCATGGTGTCCCGTGCAGTCCGTCGTTTAAGCGCGGGACATTCTAGGACGCGATGTAAG
>CAYVGI010000159.1:0-10427 GCA_964451095.1 uncultured Anaerolineaceae bacterium | reverse complement strand
AAGCACACCCCGAAACGTTCAACATGCTGCTCCAAATTATGGAAGAGGGCCAGTTAACGGACGCCCGCGGACGCCGCGTGGACTTCCGCAACTCCATCATTGTGATGACCAGCAACGTCGGGGCAGATACGATCAAGAAGGGCACCAACCTGGGCTTCGCGCTGCCGCGTGACGAAGCGAAGGAAGGGCAGGAAACCTACGAGGACCTGAAGAAGAACGTGCAAGATCAACTGCGCCGCACCTTCCGTCCGGAGTTCCTCAACCGTGTGGATGCTACCGTGGTGTTCCGCCCGCTGAACCGCGAGGAGATCAACGAGATTGTTGACCTGGAACTGGCAAAGGTGGGCGAGCGACTGATCGAGCAGGCAATCACGCTCGAAATCACCGACGAAGCGCGTCATTGGCTGGGCGAGCGCGGCTACGACCCAGACTACGGTGCACGTCCGCTGCGCCGCCTCATCCAGAACGAGGTTGAGGACGAGCTTTCCGACGGTATTCTGTCCGGCAAGTTCCCGCTGGCAAGCATCGTGCGGATCAGCGTCAACGAAGAGGACGAGATAGACATGAACCCCATCGAGGAAAGCGAGTTCGAGGCACCCGCAAACTAGGGCACGCCACCGAACATCCCCCCCCCTTGCACATACGAAGAGCCACCCATCAGCAGGTGGCTCTTTTTGCTTCGTTCGGTGCGCGGTGGGAGCTTACTCGTCCGTGGGGTAGCGCCCTGCTACTAACCGATCTTGCAACGCTTGCAGCCCGTCCCAATCGCCCTTGGCAGCATACGATGCTTGCTCCGCCCAGGACTCCGCCGATGGCGCGAAACGCTGCCCGGCGGTATCAAGGACGGCACGGATCTCGTCCAAGTCCATCTCGGAGAGCTTCTGGAATGTGGTCACGCCCTGGTTAATGAGTGCCTCGGACATCTTCGGACCGATGCCCTCCAGTTGCGTCAGGTCGTCGGGGTCTGAGGGTTCATCCGCCGCTGGCACCTCAACAGGTTCGTCAGGGGCGTCTGCGCCCTCTTCCATTACCACCGCTTCCGCCTCTTCCTCCTCTGGCGTCGTTGGTGGCGCTGCCTCCAGTTCCCCAGGCTGCACTGCCTGCGCTGCGACGGCGCTCTCGTCCACGACAGTGCCTGTCGCTGCCGCCGCTTCACGCTCTGCATCGGTTTCCAGGGCGGTTTCATCTGCGGTGGGGCGCTGTTCTTCGTCAGTTGCGGGGCGCTGCTCTGCTGGAACCTCGCTCACGGCGGGCGGTTCTGGTGTTGTCGCCTCCGGTGCAGCAGGTGCAGACTGTGCCGCCGCTGTGACTTCGGTACCGGGCACGGTCAGCCCGCCACTCGCGCCGCTGCCCGGCTCCTGCGCGGGGACGATGGCTCCATCTGACGGACGGTAGCCTGCCTGGATTGCCGCGCCCGTCAGCCCGATGCCAACTGCCAGGAACAACACCACCAACCACCACAAACTTTCTGCATCCAGGCTCCCCCCTACCATGCCAGAAAAGACCAAAATCGCCGCAACAAAGGCGAGAATAGCCATAAATGTGAACATATCATTGCGATTGCTCATGGAATGACTCCCTATATTGTCATCTGTGTCGATCATGCCACAGATATTAGTTCATCGGCGGAACGAAGTCAAAAAGCGGTGCGGCTTGTGCTATACTACTTGCGGCGTTTTTCACAAGTGGAGAGATAGCTTTTGATGAACCTAAAACCTAAGCACACATTGTACATTGTGCTAGTTTTGTTGATTTTGGCGCTGGTCGGCTGCCGTGGCAGCGCCCCGACGGTTCCCAACGATCAGATCAGCATCAACATGGACGTGTCGGTCGCGCCGAACCCGCCACAGGTGGGCGCTTCTACGCTCGTTGTTTCACTGACAGAAGAAGATGGCACACCGATAGACGGCGCAGATATTGAAATCCGTGGCGATATGAACCACGCTGGCATGCAACCCGTACTGCGCGACGGCAACACCAGCGAGAACGGCGACTACGGCATCCCGTTCGAGTGGACGATGGGCGGCGATTGGTTCGTCGTCGTGAAGGCAACCCTGCCCGATGGCGAAGTGATCGAGCAGCAGTTCGACTTCACCGTCGGCGGTGATGGGGGCATGGCTGACATGGACATGGACGCCACGGGCACTGAAGAAATGGACATGGACGCCATGGATATGCCCACAGAAGACCCAAACAACTAATCGCCTTGCCAGCACAGCAAAACACATAATGAGGGGCACACATGAGCACACCACCTTCGTGCCCCTCAGCGCCAATTCTTCATGCAAATTGAACAAACGTGGAACGGTGCTATAACACTCGTTATAATCGCTCACCATGGAACATCAACGCAAGCGCAGGGCAAGTGCACGCTGGTTTGGGCTGTTCGGGCTTGGTTTTGCGATTTTGCAAATCGTTTCCGCCCTTTTCGTGTTTAACACACAGAGCAGTACCACGCCTGCTTCCCAATGGGTTGGGTTCCTGTTGGCGGGCTGGGGAATTGCGTTTGGGGTTGTTGGGCTAGCGATGCTGCGTGGCAACCCGCGTGCAGTCGTTGCAGGCGCATGGTTGCTGCTGCTGTACCTGACCGTGGAAACCCTGCGCATTGTGCTGTTTGCACAGGCAGACTACGACCGAGGGCGCATTGCCTTTCGGGTGGGCGCAGCACTACTGGTCGCACTGATCCCGCTTTTTTACCTCGCTAATCATTATCGGAAGACGGCGAGGGCAAGTTATGACGATGGAGAATAACACGATGGCAATTAATGATAGGCTCTCCACGAGAGAGGATAAGTTTGAAGAACTACGCCGCCGCCGTGCGGAAAGCCACGCCGGGGGTGGTGAGGAGCGCATCCGGCGGCAGCACGAAAACGGGCGCAGTACCGCCCGTGAACGGCTGGACATCCTGCTAGACCCTGGCAGCTTCCACGAGGTGGATGCCTTTGTGCAGCACCGCGCCCGCGAGTTCGGCATGGACAAGAAAAGATTCCCCGGCGACAGCGTGATTACCGGGTGGGGCACTATCGACGGGCGGTTAGTGTATGTGTACTCGCAGGACTTTACCGTAATGGGCGGCAGCCTGAGCGAAGTCCACGCGGAGAAGATCCTCAAGATTATGGATATGGCGATGAAAACCGGCGCACCCGTTATCGGGCTAAATGACAGCGGCGGTGCTCGCATTCAAGAAGGTGTGGAAAGCCTTGCGGGTTACGCTGAAATCTTCCTGGCAAACACCATGGCAAGCGGCGTCATCCCGCAGATCAGCGTCATTATGGGACCGTGTGCGGGGGGGGCAGTCTACAGCCCGGCGCTGACGGACTTCATCTTCATGGTGAAGGACACCAGCTACATGTTCATCACCGGTCCAGACGTAGTGAAGTCTGTTACTCACGAAGAGGTCACATCCGAGGAACTGGGCGGGGCAAGTGTACACGCCAGCAAGAGCGGTGTGTGCCATATGGTGGGCGAGAACGAAACCGAGACGCTGCTGTTGGTGCGCGAGCTGCTGAACTACCTGCCACAGAACAACATGGAAGACCCGCAGTTCGAGCCAAGCACAGACGACCCACTGCGAGCAGACCCGGAGCTGGACAACCTGGTGCCCCTGGAGCCGAACAAGCCCTACGACATCAAAGATGTGGTTGACCGCATCGTGGACGACGGGCATTTCTACGAGATCCACGAGGAATACGCCGCGAACATTGTGGTGGGCTTTGCGCGGCTAGGTGGGCACAGTGTGGGCATCATCGCTAACCAGCCCATGGTGCTGGCAGGCGTGCTGGACATCAAAGCAAGCGAGAAGGCAGCACGTTTCATCCGCCTGTGCGATTCGTTCAATATCCCCATTGTCACCTTTGTGGATGTGCCCGGCTACATGCCCGGCACCGACCAGGAGCACGGCGGCATCATCGCCAGCGGTGCGAAGCTGCTGTACGCCTACTGTGAGGCAACCGTGCCCAAGCTCACCGTGACCACGCGCAAAGCGTATGGTGGTGCTTACTGTGTGATGAGCAGCAAGCACATCCGGGGCGACCTGAACTTCGCGTGGCCCGGGGCAGAAATCGCCGTGATGGGACCGGACGGTGCAGTGAACATCATCTTCCGGCGGGAACTTGCCGAGTCTGACGATCCTGTCACACGTAAAGCGGAACTGGTAGAAGAATACCGCGAAAAGTTCGCCACACCGTACATCGCTGCGGGGCGCGGCTTCATTGACGATGTGATTGAGCCACGCGAGACCCGCGCCCGCCTGATTAACGGGTTGAACATCTTGCAGAACAAGCGCGACAACAATCCGCCGAAGAAGCACGGCAATATCCCGCTGTAGGAGGCGACCATGGCAGAACATCAACCTACCCAAACAAAAATTCAGAAGATCCTCATCGCCAACCGGGGCGAAATCGCCGTGCGCGTCATCCGTGCCTGCCGTGACCTGGGCATCGCTACTGTTGCGGTGTACTCCGATGCCGACCGCACGAGCCTGCATGTGCGCTACGCCGACGAAGCGGTGAACATCGGTGCACCCGCCCCCCGCGAGAGCTACCTGGACATGGACAAGGTCATCAACGCAGCAAAGCAGACAAACGCCGATGCGATTCACCCTGGCTATGGTTTCTTGAGCGAGAACGCGGCTTTTGCGCAGCGGGTCATGGATGCGGGCATCGTGTTCGTCGGTCCGTCACCGTATGCCATTCGCACGATGGGCGACAAAATCTCCGCACGCGAGGCAGTTAAAGCCGCAGGCGTGCCGATTGTTCCGGGCACAGAACCGGGACTGAGCAACGAGCAAATTTTGAAGGCGGCGCAAGACATCGGCTACCCCATCATGGTGAAGGCATCTGCGGGGGGTGGCGGCAAGGGAATGCGGGCGGTGCAAAGCCCCGAAGACCTGCCCGCCGCGCTAGAAGCTGCCCGGCGTGAGGCAGAAAGCGCATTTGGTGACGGCACCGTTTACATCGAAAAGCTGATCGTGGGCGGTCGCCACATTGAGTTTCAAATCCTGGCGGACATGCACGGCAACACCATCCACCTTGGCGAGCGCGAGTGCAGCATCCAGCGGCGCCACCAAAAGCTGGTGGAGGAGGCACCCAGCCCGTTCATGGACCCAGACCTGCGCCAGCGCATGGGCGAGATGAGCGTGAAGGCGGCAGAGGCAGTTGATTACGTCAACGCCGGAACCATTGAGTGGCTGGTGGACAAGGACAAGAAATTCTACTTCCTAGAGATGAACACCCGCCTACAAGTAGAGCACCCCGTGACGGAACTCGTCACGGGCGTAGACCTGGTAAAAGAGCAAATCCGCATTGCGCGTGGGCGGCGCATGGGACCAACGGAAAGCGTGCTGGAGCCAAACGGCTGGGCAATCGAGTGCCGCATCAACGCGGAAGACCCCTACAACAACTTCATCCCGTCCATTGGCACCATTAGCACACTGCTCACGCCCCACGGACCGGGCGTGCGCGTGGACAGCGGCGTTTACGGCGGCTACGAAATCACCCCGCACTACGACAGCATGATTGCCAAGCTCATCTGCCACGGGGAGAGCCGCAGCGAGGCAATGCTGCGGATGCGCCGTGCACTGTCTGAGTACAGCATCATGGGGCTAAAGCACAACATCCCGTTCCACCAAAACCTGCTGGAAAGCGTCAGCTTCCAGGCGGGCAAGTTCGACACCAAGTTCGTGGAGGAGCGCTTTAGCATGTCCACGTATGAGGAAGACCCAACCGAAGAGGAATTGGAGACTGCTGCCATCGTTGCCACGTTGTTCGCCCACCGCAAACGCCAGCTTGCCGGGCAAATCGTGCAGCGTGCCAAGCGCGACGCCAGCAACTGGAAGTGGCTGAGCCGCTGGGAGCGAATCAACCGATGAAATATCAGGCAACGGTAAACGGCACCAAATACGAAATCGAGATCAACCAGGACGGCGAACTGTTCGTCAACGGCAAGCAGCGCTACGTCGATTTTCTTTCCCTGCGAGAGACACTGTATTCGGTGATATCCGAGACGGAATCGCACGATGTGCTCATCGATAACACGGAGGAGAACACCTATCAGGTGCAACTGAGGGGTCGCCTGTACAGCGTCAATGTGATGGACGAGCGGGCACTGTTGCTGGGCAGCCGGCGCGGCGGCGGTTTTACCGACAGCGGTGAGGTGTCTATCAAATCGCCCATGCCGGGGCTGGTGGTTGATGTCCCTGTGAGCGAAGGGGACGAGGTGACCAAAGGGCAAACCGTGGTCATCCTGGAATCCATGAAGATGCAGAACGAACTCAAAGCGCCGCGTGAGGGCACCGTGCAGCGCATCGGCGTAGAGCCAGGGCAGAGCGTCGAGCAAAACAAAGTCCTGGTGACGATCACCTAAGGATGCCAAGCACACCAGTGCACAAACGCGCGGGGGTGCGCTGGGTCGCGCCCCTGCTGTGGCTAACGCTGCTGGGCGCGTACATCGTCGCAGGGGTGGGCGCAGTGCCCTTCCACGGCGATGAATCGACGCAGACGTACATGAGCCACGACTACGCCTACACGTTCCAGCAACGCGACCTGGGCAAAATTTTCTATGCGGAGGAACCCACCAGCCCGCAGGAACAAGAACTGCGCATCATCAACGGCACGGTGAACAAGTACACCATTGGGCTGGCGTGGCACCTGGGGGGCTACACGGTCGCTGCCGTCAACGAGCAGTGGGACTGGGGCGCCCCCTATGACTACAACCTGCAAACCGGGCACCATCCCGCCGACTTGCTGCCGTCTGTGCGGGTGCCGTCGGCGCTGTTCACGGCAGCGGGCGCGGTCGTGATGTTTGCGATTGGGTGGCGGCTGGGCGGCGGCACCACTGCCTACCTTGCCAGCCTGTTCTACGCGCTAAACCCGGCGGTGCTGGTCAATGGGCGGCGTGCCATGATGGAAGGCAGCATGTTGTTCGGCGGGGTGCTGGTTGTGCTCGCCGGGATTGTGTTCCTCAGCACGGGACGGCGCTGGGCGGCGGTCGCACTCGGGGTGGCGGCGGGGTTTGCGCTGGCGACGAAGCACACTAACCTGTTTCCCGTCTTCGCCGTGTTTGTGGTGTGCGCGTTAACCCCCATCCCTTCCCCTGCCAGCAAGGGAAGCGAGCTAAATCAGTCCTCCTCTGTGCGTGATAAAGTCCCCCCACCGCTTGCGGGGAGGGAATTTAAGGGTGGGGTTGTACGCCACCTATTTCAAATCCTGCTGGCGGGGATTATCACGCTGCTGGTCTTCTACGCATTAAACCCGGCGTGGTGGCGTGACCCAATCGCTACGGCAGCGGCAGTGCTCGACCTGCGTACCAACCTGCTTGCCGTGCAAACCGAGGTGTTCGGCAGTTACAGCAGCTTCGCAGCGCAGACCGCAGGCTACTGGCGGCAGGTGATGGTGGGCGCCCCTATGTACTACGAGGTGCCCGGCTGGGATGCCTACATCGGTGAGCAAATCCGGCGGTATGAGCGGCTTGGTTTGGCGGGCGTGCGCCTGCCGGGGTGGGGCGTGCCCTATGCGCTGCTGACGGTACTCGGCGGCGCGTCCCTGCTGCGCGGCGATACCGCAACCCGCCCGGCACGTTGGATTGTCGGTGGGTGGGCGCTGCTGGTGAGCGCGTTTACCTTCATCTTGACACCGCTCGAATGGCAGCGATATTATCTGCCCGCTGTGCCCGCCGCCTGCCTGCTGGCGGCACATGGTGCTGCTGTACTCATCCATCAATTGCTCGCAAACAGGGCAACACCCCAACCCGACCATGACGCAAAACCAACCGCCGACGCCACCTGACCGTCCTCCAGACGGGCGCATTGCCTGGGACATCCTTTGGGTGGGACTTTTGATGCTGTATGTGCTCTCCGGGCGCACGGTGACGCCCTTCCATGGCGATGAATCGACGTATACAGCAATGAGCGTGGACTACGCCTACCTATTCATTGACGGTGACATAGACCGCGTGCTGTACAACGCAGACCACGAGAACCCAATTGAGCAGAGCTACCGCATTACGGACGCCGTGCTGGTGCGCTATCTCATCGGCGCGACTTGGCACGCCGCAGGCTACTCGCGGGATGCACTCAACATCCCGTGGTGGTGGAGTAAAACCTACGACTACAACGTCGAAACCAACCGTCACCCCAGCGACGAACTGCTGCTGCTAGGGCGCATACCCATGACGCTGCTCACGGCAGGGGGGGTGCTGCTGGTGTTCTTGATCGGGTTCAAGCTGCAAGGGCGCGTGACGGCATACCTGGCAGCGCTGTACTTCGGGCTGAACCCGGCAATCCTGCTTAACGGGCGGCGGGCAATGAAAGAGGGACCGCACCTGTTTTTCGCACTGTTTGTGCTGCTGGCAGCGATGCAGTTCATCACCGTGATAGAGCGCCGGGCAGCTCATCCGGGGCGGCGCACGCCGCCGTTGTGGGTGTGGGCGGTTACGCTGGGCGTCGGCAGCGGGCTGGCAATCGCAGGCAAGCACACCAACGTGATGGTGGTGGGTGTCGCATTCTTTAGCGTGGCGATGTACCTGCTGCTGCGGGCACGGCAGCAATTGCTAGGCGGCGCACTGAACTTGGCACTAGCGACAGTGCTGTGCGGGGGCACGTTCCTGGCACTGAACCCGGTGTGGTGGAGCAACCCGATTGAACGGGCGCTGGTTGCCACGGAGAACCGGGCAGAAGTGCTGCGTGGGCAAATTGATGACTTCGACAACAGCTACCGGGGCACACTGGGTAACAAGCTGGGGGGCTTTTGGCAGAATGTGTTCGCGGGCGGTGCCCCCATGTACTACGAGGCACCGGAGTGGGCAGATTATATCGGCGGGCAGATCCCCGTGTATGAGCGCACACCGTTCACCGGGTTCGCGCCGCCGGGCACGGGGGTGCCGCTGTTCGCGCTGATGCTGTTAGGCTACGCGGTGCTGCTCGGATGGCTGAAACCCGTGCCGCTGGACAGCGCGGCGCAGTGGGTGCTTGGCTTTTGGGGTGTTGCCGTGTTGATCTACGCGCTGTTCATGGTGCCGTTGGGCTGGCAGCGTTATTACCTGCCGTTCCTGCCCGTGCTGGGCATTACAGCGGCGCTGGGCGTGACGTGGGTCGTGCAGCTCTACCGCCTGGACGCGCAGGCGAACGCCGCGCAGTACAAGGGCGGCAGTGCCCGCGTGCAACCCGGCAGCACCCCCTCATGACCCGCTGACATCTTATGCCGTACTGGTTGCAATCAACACTCATTGCCACGCCCGCGTTCCTGTGGGTGTACCTGCTGCTGGGCGTGCTGCTGGCGCTGGCACTGCTGCCCCGCGCAGACTGGCACGACCGCCCACTCGTGCTGATGACCGCTTTTGCGCTCGGTCCGGGGGCGCTGACGGCACTCATGTTTGTGCTCGGTAGTTTTGCGCAACCGTGGCTCACACGGGGCAATGTGCTCATCGGACTCGTACTACTGACCATTGCGGCAGGCACTGCCACCCGCATCAAGCACCAACGCACGCAACCTGTCGTCCCACCAGCACGTGCACCCCTCACTCCTATCGAAATCGCGCTGCTGGTGATGATTGCTGCCGCGCTTATAATCCGCTGGGTAGTCGTCGCGTACTGGCCCTTCACCGCCTATGATGCGCTGTGGGTTTACGGGTATGAGGGGCGACTGTACTTGCTGCGCAACCTCATTCCGGCGGAAATTGGCTACTACCCGCAGTTTTTGCCGCTGCAATTCACGTTTGGGCAGCTTGTCTTGGGGCAGGTGGACGACCACGCAGCGCGTGCCGTGCTGCCGCTGCTGCACATCGGCAGCATTCTGGCGGCGTACACACTCGGCAACCGCCTGTTCAATCGGCGCACGGGCGTGTATTTGGCGGCGCTGTGGGCACTGTACCCGGCGGTGGGCGCGTGGGCGCGCATGGGCGACTTGGAAATCCCTTTAGCGTTCCTGGTGACGGCGACGGCGGTGTTTTTCTTCATGGCATGGCACGGTGAGCGCCCCCGCCAGTATGCAGCACTTGCGGGCATTGTGTACGGGCTGGCGCTGTGGACGAAGCCTACCGCCGGGGCGTTCGCGCTGGGCGTCATCCTGCTCAACGCGGTGGAACTGGTGCGCTTACGCTTCGACTGGCGTGCCTACCGCCCGCGCTTTGAGGTGTCTGCCATCACGGCGCTGGCATGTGTGCCGCTGGGCGGTGCGTGGTACGTGCGTAACCTGCTGCTCGGTCACAACGCCGTGGATTTCCCACCGCGCTACTGGCACACCCTGGCGGAGCGCGGCGGCGGGCAGCTTTTGTGGTACATGGCGGGGCTGGCGCTGCTGCTTATGCTGATTTATGCGCGGCGGGGCACAAAACCGCCCAGCTTACCCACGCTGGCGGGCTTCGCATTGATTCTAGTTGGGGCGGTGCCCTCTGCCACCGCACGCTATTGGGATGTGGCACCGGATTCACCG